>CAMBBO010000054.1 GCA_945862935.1 Pseudorhodoplanes sinuspersici
GAGCGCGACACGCGCGGATTCATTTCAATGACGATGAGCCGGCCGTCTTCCGGGTTGACCGCGAATTGCACGTTCGATCCGCCGGTCTCGACGCCGATCTCGCGCAGCACCGCGAGCGAGGCGTCGCGCATGATCTGGTATTCTTTGTCGGTCAGCGTCAGTGCAGGCGCGACCGTAATCGAGTCGCCGGTATGCACGCCCATCGGATCGAAATTCTCGATCGAGCACACGATGATGCAGTTGTCTTTCTTGTCGCGCACCACCTCCATCTCGAATTCCTTCCAGCCGAGCACTGACTCTTCGATCAGCACTTCGGTGGTGGGCGAGGCATCGAGGCCGCGCTCGACGATGTCGATGAATTCTTCCTTGTTATAGGCGATGCCGCCGCCGGTTCCGGCAAGCGTGAAGGACGGGCGGATCACGGCGGGCAGGCCGATGTCGCCGAGTGCTTCCAGCGCCTCGATCAGGCCCTGCTGCACATATTGTTTTTTCCGCTCGACGCTCGAACCCGACCAGCCCTTCTCGCGGTCGGTTGCCTTAAGCCTCGAGGCATTGGCGAGCCGCGACTTCGGCGTCTCAAGCCCGATTTTGGCCATGGCTTCGCGGAATTGTTCGCGGTCCTCGGCCTTGTCGATCGCTTCGGCGGTCGCGCCGATCATCTGGACGTTGAACTTGTCGAGCACACCCATTTTCTTCAGCGACAGCGCGCAATTCAGGGCGGTCTGCCCGCCCATCGTCGGCAGCAGCGCGTCGGGTCGTTCCTTCTCGATGATCTTGGCGACGATCTCAGGCGTGATCGGCTCGATGTAGGTTGCATCGGCGAGATCGGGATCGGTCATGATCGTCGCCGGGTTCGAATTGACCAGCACGATCCGGTAGCCTTCTTCGCGCAGGGCCTTGCAGGCTTGCGTGCCGGAATAATCGAATTCGCAGGCCTGCCCGATGACGATGGGGCCTGCGCCGATGATCAGGATCGATTTGATGTCGGTTCGTTTTGGCATCGGGCTCCGATTGCGCACAAAAAAAGGGCGCGCTTTGCGCGCGTCCTTGGTCCCGTGGCGGGATTTCCCCGCGCGAGGGGTGCTTAGACCAGAATCGGGGGCGGGGGAAGGGCACGGGAAAGGTCCGCCACAACTTGATTTGGCGGTCGAAATCCGCCGGAAGCGTTGAGTTTCATGGCCCGGCTGCCATCCTCACCGCCGCTGCGGACGTGCCGTCGCCAAATGGCCGTGCTATTCTCAGGAAAATGCGGTCAATGGCCGCGAGTTCTAAACGACAGAGCAAGCATGAACGCAAAGACCCCCGGCCTTTCCAAGCAGGACGCTCGCACCGAGGCCGAGCGACTGATCCGCGAGGCGATGGAAAAGAAGAAGCTCGCCGTCACCAAGGGCGATACCCGCATCGAGGCCAAATGCGGAAAATGCGGCGCGCCGAACCGGGTCGTAGCGACGAAGGGTGAGCGCCGCGTGGAATTCAAATGCAAGGAATGCGGCCAGCAGCAGATGAGCCTGTGAGATAGCGGCTCGCTCTGGCATTTCAGGAAAAGGGTGGAGGCCCGGCCAGGAATTGAACCTGGCTGTAAGACCTTGCAGGGTCCTTTGCGTAAACACTCCGCCACCGGGCCGCGGCCACGCTAGGGCGTTTGGGTTTGCGTTTCGGTGAACAGGGATGGTTTTTGTTTCGATAACGCGGCGAAAGCCGGTTAACCAAGTCGCCGCGCAATGAACGTCATCCGCGCCTGATTGTGTCCGATGTTGTGCGCGGCGCGCTGGCCTTCCAGTCCGGCGCGGCGGAGTTTTCCGATCATCACCGTTTCGCGGTAACGCGTCAGTCCCGCACTCTGGCGTAATTGCCAATAGCCGGACAGTAGCGTGCGGATCAGTCCCATGACCGCGGCGATAAAAAATCCATTCATCGCGCCGAGCCGAAGGAGTGCCAGCGCATCGGTCGCAGCTCCCACCTCCGGCTTCACGATGTCGCCGAGAACGAAAATGCCGGAAGGTTTCAGCAGCCGGTGGAACAGCGCAAAAAATTCGTCGGCCTGCGCTTCGCTCAGATATTGCGCGACCGAGTGCAGCACGATCACGTCGAGGCAGGCGTCGGGCAATGCGGCGACTTCGGCCGGCGCCATGACATTGACCTTGCCGCTGCCGGCGAAACGCTTTGCGAGATTGGCGCTAACATGCGGCGCCGCATCGCACAGGATCAGGTTGCCCGCGCGCGCTGCAATCGCGTCGGCATGCAAGGCTTCGCCGCAGCCGTAATCGAGAACGCGCGCGCCTTGGGGGATATGTACCAGCATGTCGCGCGCAACAATCGCTGCATGCACCGCGCGATGGCGCGCGTTGACGTAGATCGGATGGTCGGAATCGAAATAGGAAATCCAGTCGCGCATCGGCGACGTTACCCGTGCCACAATTTCAGCAGCGGGCCATCTTTACCGAAAACCGGATCGGTGTCGGGCAGCGGCACGGCAGGAATTGTGGTCAGCGCCTTTGCGTGTTCGGCCTTGCTGCCGCGGCAAAGGTCATAGCGTCCGCTATTCGGATAAGCGCCGATCACCAGAAGATCCGGCGACGCCCACAGGCATTGATGTCCGGTACCGGCCGGAAGGATCGCGACGTCGCCGGGCGAAAGATCGAGTTCCTTTCCGCCATTGCCGCCGAAGCGGACCTTGGCGCGCCCGCGCGCGATCGCAAGCCCTTCGTGGATCATCGAGTGATAATGCACATACGGGAAAATGCCGTTGCGCCAGCTCTGACCCCAGCCATTCCCGTGAAAGGTTTTTTCGATGATCTCTTCGGCGTGCGCGGAGCCCGCGAGATTGATCGCGCCGGGAAACGCAACGAACGGCAGCGTCGGATTGTTCGGCACCGAGCCATCGTCGGCGAACAGGAAAGTGAGAGGTTCGATGTTCTTTGCGGCCATGAAAAACTAGGCCGCGCGTTTCTTGTGCTCGCGCATCAGATCGGCGAACCGCTTGAAAAGGTAATGCGAGTCACGCGGGCCGGGCGAGGCTTCCGGGTGATACTGCACCGAGAAGACCGGCTTATCCTTAAGCTGGATGCCGGCATTCGATCCGTCGAACAGAGAAATATGCGTCTGCTCGGCGCTCGCCGGAAGCGAATTGGAATCCACCGCGAAGCCGTGATTCATCGAAGTGATCTCGACCTTGCCGGTGGTGAGGTCCTTCACCGGATGGTTCGCGCCGTGATGGCCCTGATGCATCTTCATGGTCTTGCCGCCGACAGCGAGACCGAGCATCTGGTGGCCAAGGCAAATTCCAAAAGTTGGCATTTCGTTTTTGATCATCTGCTGGATCACCGGCACGGCGTATTTGCCGGTTTCCGCCGGATCGCCGGGACCGTTCGAGAGAAACACGCCGTCCGGCTTCAGCGCCATGATGTCGTCCGCGCTCGTGGTCGCAGGGACAACCGTCACCTTGCATCCAACATCGGCAAGCAGGCGCAGGATGTTGCGCTTGATGCCGTAATCGATCGCGACGACGTGGAATTCAGTTTTTTCCTGACGGCCGTAGCCCTTGTCCCATTGCCACGGCGTTTCGTCCCATGAGAAGCGCTGCGCGCTCGTCACCATTGGCACGAGGTCCATGCCGTCGATGCCGGGCCATTCGCGCGCGTCCTTCTTCAGCGCGTCGAGATCGAAAATGCCTGACGGCTCGTGCGCGATCACGGCGTTCGGCATGCCTTTTTCACGGATCAGCGCAGTCAGCGCGCGAGTGTCGACGCCCGACAACCCGATGATGCCGCGCGCACGCAGCCATTGGTCGAGCTTGCGATTGCTGCGGTAATTCGACGGATCGGTGATTGCAGTCTGCAGGATCGCGCCGCGCGCGCCCGGCGTCGCGGCCATGTTCACCGTCTCGATGTCTTCATCGTTGGTGCCGACATTTCCAATGTGGGGAAACGTGAAGGTGATGAGCTGGGCGGCATAGGACGGGTCGGTGAGGATTTCCTCGTAACCCGTCATTGCGGTGTTGAAGCAGACCTCGCCAACCGCGTGGCCGGTCGCGCCGAAGCCATAGCCTTCAAGCACCGTGCCGTCGGCCAGCACGAGGAGGGCGGTGGCCTTTTGCTCGGCCCAGCCGGAATCGTCAGATGTGAGGCTCATGCAGGGGTAGATAGTCGGGCCGGGGGCCTTCGTCAAAGCGGCTTTTGCCGCTGTCCCCCGCAGCAAAGCCCGCTATATAGAGGCCAAATCACCCGACCAAAGGATTACGCCGGTGCTCCGTGACGACATCAACAATGCCTTGAAAGAGGCGATGAAGGCCAAGAACGAGCTTACGGTCTCCACGCTGCGCCTGATGAACTCGACCATCAAGAATGCGGATATCGAGGCGCGAGGTGCGAGCAAGCCAGCCTTGTCCGACGGCGATCTGCTTTCGGTGTTCCAGAAGATGATCAAGCAGCGGCAGGAATCCGCCGACCTTTATGACAAGGGCGCGCGGCCGGAGCTTGCCAAGCAGGAGCGCGACGAGATCGCGATCATTCAGGGCTATCTGCCAAAGCAGATGTCCGACGCGGAAATGAAGGCCGCAATCGATGCCGCGATCAAGGATACGGGTGCGGCAGGCGTGAAGGACATGGGCAAGGTGATCGGCGCGCTCAAAGGCAAATATGCCGGGCAGATGGATTTCGGAAAAGTCAGCGGCCTCGTGAAGGCAGCGCTCGGCTAGCCCGGGATTCGCGTCGCGGCTTCCGCAAATACTTGCGCCATCCGCGCCGCCCATTCGCGCTGGCCAACCTCAGGCGCGATCAAATCCTGCCGGATTTCGATTCCGACATGCGGCAGATTGCGCTGTTCGCCATGCACCGGGATTGAATAATCGAATTCGTCGGCGACGGCATACGGCTCGTTATCGCCGACGACCAAATCTTTTTCCTTGCTCAGAAGCTCGAACACGATCCCGGCAAGCCATGCGTTGCGATTGTAAAGCGTGCCGACATGCCACGGCCGCGCAACGCCTTTGTAAACCGGCGTGAACGAATGCATCGAGACCAGCATCGTGTGCTCGCCCGCGGCTTTTCTCTTGTCGAGTTCCGCGATGATCGCTGCGTGATAGGGCGCGAAAATTTCGCTCCGGCGCGCGGCCATTTCTTCGGCGGTGAGCCGGTCGTTGCCGGGGATTTCGGTATTCTCGCTGATGGTGGGGATCGACGTGCCGCCGCCCGGAAAGCGGTTGCAGTCGATCACAAGGCGCGAATAGGGCTGCAGGATAGCAACCGCATCGAGCGCATCCGCCATGCCGCGCACGACGCCCGCGATGCCGATGTCCCATCCGATATGCCGCTCGATCTCGCTCTGCGGCAGGCCGAGATTGCCGAGCTTCTTTGGAATGATCTTGTCGGAATGGTCGCACAGGATGAGGAAGCGGGACTTGCCCGTAGGCTGGTAGATTTCGACAGGCGCCGGATCGCCGGAGCCAAGCAAAGCACCGGATTTCGACTCGATCTCACCTGCTACGTCACTCATGTCCCGCATCACTCTTATGAACTATGCCCCTCAGGGCAGCGCCGTGCCTATCTTTTGCACATACCCGGCGCCCGTTTCTGCGTAACTCTGATATTAACGCAGGAATCGCCTTTTTGGCCGTCCTGCCACGATTTTTGCTTTCTGGATCACATGCCGCGTCTGACCATTCGCCACAAGACCGAATATGCCTATGCGAACCCGGTCGCTTTCGGGGAGCATCGCGTGATGCTACGTCCGCGCGACGGGCACGATCTGCGTGTGCTCGATAATCGTCTCGACATCGCGCCGGCTCCCTCGGCATTGCGCTGGATTCATGACGTGTTCGGCAACAGCGTCGGCATCGCGAAATTCGATCGCCCGTCCGACCGTCTCACCTTCGAGAGCGTTCTGACGATCGACCACGATCCGGTGGAGGGGCTTCATCTCACGTCTGACGATCCGGCATGGCGTTATCCGTTCGCCTATGACGAAGACGAGTTGCCGGATCTTTCGCTGTCGATTGCACGCCAATTTGCCGATCCCGATGGCGTCATCAAGGATTGGGCGCACCAATTCGTCAAAGCCGACGGCGAGACGTTGACGCAGGATCTGCTCACCGCGATGACGCACGCGGTCCGAGAACAATTCGACTATGTTCACCGCTTCACGCCGGGCGTTCAGACGCCAGCCGAGACGCTTGCGATCGGCAGCGGCACATGCCGCGACTTTGCGATTTTCATGATCGAAGCTGTGCGCTCTCTCGGCCTCGCGGCGCGATTCGTGTCGGGATACATTTACGTTCCCTCCGTTGCGCGCGAAGGCCATCGCGGCGGCGGCAACACGCATGCGTGGCTGCAGGTCTATCTGCCGAATGCAGGATGGGTCGAATTCGATCCGACCAACGGCATTGTCGGCAATCGCGATCTCATTCGCGTCGCGGTCGCGCGCGAGCCGCGTCAGGCCATTCCGCTTTCAGGCACGTTCATGGGCGCGCTGTCCGATCACCTTGGCATGACGGTCGATATTCATGTCGCGGAGGCAACGTAATGGACGGTACTGCGTTATGAGTGATCGGAGAGTAGTTTAGAGAATGAAGATCAAGGTCGGATACGATATCGGCTACGGCACGACACAACCGACCCCCATGCTCATCATGTTGAGCATCCATCCGTCTCGCCAGCACGACATTGTCGGCAAGGAAGAAATTTCCTGTTCGGGCGGGACGCCAATTTCATTCTATCGCGACACGTTCGGGAATATCTGCGGACGTCTCGTGGCACCTGCGGGCGGCGTCACGATTTCGGGCCGCGCGCTGGTCAACGATTCTGGTTTGCCGGATGCAGTAGAGCCAAACGCCGTTCAATTGCCGGTCGAGCAGCTTCCCAACGAATGCCTGCAATTCCTCCTCGGCAGCCGCTATTGCGAAACCGACAAGCTCGCCGATCTGGCGTGGTCGCTGTTCAAGGACGCGCCGCTCGGCTGGGGCCGGGTGCAGGCAATCTGCGACTACGTGCATAACCACATCCAGTTCGGCTATCCGTTCGCAGCGCCGACCAAGACCGCCTACGACGTTCACCAGCAACGGCAGGGCGTGTGCCGCGATTTCGCGCATCTGGCGGTGACATTGTGCCGATGCATGAATATTCCGGCGCGCTATTGCACCGGCTATCTCGGCGACATCGGCGTTCCGCTCGATGAAGCGCCGATGGATTTCTCGGCGTGGTTCGAGGTCTATCTCGGCGGTACCTGGTACACGTTCGACGCGCGCCACAACATTCCGCGCATCGGCCGCATCGTCATGGGACGCGGCCGCGACGCTGCCGACGTGCCGCTCTCCAATTCGTTCGGCCAGATGACGCTGACGAAATTTCAGGTCTATACCGACGAAGCCGTCTGAACGCCGGTTCTCACGGCATATCTAGTGTTCGCCGACTGCGGCTCCCAAGCGGCGCAGCAGAAGCGCGCGCCGTGCCGTTTCCTGCAGGCGGCAATAAGCGCCTGCTCCCGAAAGCATGCCGGGTTCGACCTTGTCGAACATAGCGCAGAGCTTGTCGCGTGAAGCGGCGAATGACTTTTGTGACTCTTGCGCGGCCGCCTCGATGTCTTTGAAACCACCGGCCTTAACGGCTTTGAGCGCAGTGTCTGTCACGAGGAACCACACGCTCAATTCGCGCGCGGCGCAGGCTTTCATCTGCTCCTCTTGGAGGCCGTCCTTCTTCATGCACGGGTCGGCGATGGCGCCGACACAGTTCATGCCAAGGCCACCTTCGTCATCGGACTTGCCGATACAGGCTTCGATTGTTTTCACGTCTGCGGGTGAGGCCTTTTGGGCAAAGACCGGCGTACTTAAGAGCAGACCGACAAGGACGGCGGCGATTGTGCGCATGAGACCCTCGGGGTGATTTGGCGGCAAGACACGCATACGTATCAATGACTACTTGCGGCGGAGAAATTCCGTGGCGAAGACGATCGCAGCCGCCGCCGGAAAACACAATCCGATAACGCAGATCAGCGCCAGCCCGCCGCGCGCGAAAGCCAATCCTGAAAGCGCCGAGCCTAACGCGCCGCCGAGAAAGAACAGCGAGAGATAGATCGCGTTCAGCCGGCTGCGGATTTGCGGCGCCAGCGAATAGATCGCGCGCTGCCCGATCACGACATGCGATTGCACGCCTGCATCAAGCACGATACCCGCCAGAACGAGCAGCGCAATCGAATACGTGCCGAAATAGGCGAGCACGAAGCACAGCGCTGTCGCTGCAAATGCGCCAGCGGTCGCAGGTCCGCTATAGCCGTGATCGGCAAGCCAGCCCGCTGCGGGTGCAACGAACGCTCCCGCAACGCCGCTCAGCATGAACAATGAGAGCGCGACATGGCCGAACGAAAATGGCGGCTGCTGCAGCACCAGCGGAATTGAAGTCCAGTAGAGGCTGAACGCGCCGAACATGCACGCCTGATAAAAAGCGCGCCGCTGCAAAACTTTCGTGTCGCGCAGCAGCGGCCACAACGATGAGAGCAGCGTGCGGTAATTCAATCCGGCTTTGGGCGTGTGCCGCGGCAGCATCGCCGCAAGCATCGCAATGACCGCGGCACCCGCAGCCGCCGAGATGACGAACATCCCGCGCCATCCGACAACGCCCGCGACGAGTGTCGAGAATGGCCGCGCGATCAGGATGCCGACCAGAAGCCCGCTCATCACTGTGCCGACGATCTGGCCGCGCTTTTTTTCAGGCGATAGATGCGCCGCGAGTGGAACCAGCATCTGCGTTGCCGTGGTACCCAATCCGACAAGGAGGCAGCAGGCAATGAAAACCGCAGCGTTGGGCGATACGCTGGCCGCAAGGCAGCTTGCGACCAGGCTGCCGAGCACCAGCAATATCAACTTTCGATTTTCGATCAGGTCGCCGAGCGGGACGAGGAAAACCAATCCTGCCACATAGCCAAGCTGCAATGTCGTTACGACCAGAGCCGAAGCTTCGACGCTGAGATTGAGGCTCTCGCCAATCGCGCCAATCAGGGGCTGCGCGTAATAGAGATTGGCAACTGTCACGCCGCAGGCGAGCGCGAAAACGAAAATGAGCGCGGGCGAGGGTGCGCTTTGGGAAGGGGAAGGAGAGGCCATGATGAATCTGCTGAATTCCAAGTTGCTGGGCTTCTCTACGGCCTCGAATCGTCCGGGTGGGGATTGCGAGGAATACGGGGAGCAAATCATGCCGGAAAGTGCCGCGCTTCCAACAAGGTGCTGATTTCGAAAGAATTTTTAATAGCTGCAGAACATAGTAAGAACACGTTCCTTAGGGTAGTGTGTGGGGCCCTTTGGGCCCCGCTGCGGGGGAACGCAGCGAAGTGACTTGAGTAGGGCCGATGAGGTTTTCCGATTCCTTTTTGGATGAAATTCGCGCGCGAATTCCAGTCTCGGAGGTCGTGAAGCAGCGTATCGCGTTGAAAAAATCCGGCCGAGAGTGGCGTGGTTTGTCTCCATTCAACAAGGAGAAAACCCCCTCATTTTTCGTCAACGATCAAAAGGGATTTTATCACGACTTCTCCAGCGGGAAGTCAGGAGATCAGTTCAAATTTTTGATGGAAGCTGAAGGCCTGTCGTTTCCGGAGGCCGTTGAACGGCTTGCCAACATGGCGGGGCTCCAACTTCCAAAACAATCTCAAGAGTCGGAGCGAGAAGAACAGAAACGTAAGTCCCTTCACGACGTGATGGAATTGGCAACGCAGTTTTTTGAAGCCCAGTTTGCTGGAGCGAGTGGGCGAGAAGCGAGAGACTATGCTGCTCGGCGAGAGTTGAGGCCTGAGACCATAAAGGAATTTCGCGTCGGGTTTGCGCCAGCCGGTCGATTTGCTCTTAAGGAGTTTTTGGCCAAACAAGCCGTCTCCATCGAAGATATGATCGCGACTGGATTGCTGATCGCTGGGGGTGATATTCCGGTGCCATATGATCGGTTCCGAGACCGATTAATGATTCCAATTCACGATCAACGTGGGCGGGTAATTGCTTTTGGCGGTCGTGCATTAAATCCAGATGCGCCCGCAAAGTATCTCAATTCACCCGAGACGGTACTTTTTCACAAAAGTTCCGTCGTATTTAATTTTCATCGCGCGCGTCAGCCCGCGCACGAAGATGGCGCGATAGTCGTTGTTGAAGGCTATCTCGACGCAATTTCTGTTTTTCAAGCTGGTTTGAAAAGTGTGGTTGCGACTATGGGAACGGCCTTCACGGACGAGCAGATAGCTTGTTTGTGGAGATTGTCTTCCGAACCTATTGTTTGTTTTGATTCAGATAGAGCGGGCATAGGCGCTGCCTACAAGTCCATTGACCGAATATTGCCGCTGCTCAAAGTAGGTCAGACCTTCCGCTTTTCTTTCATTCAAGGAGGAAAGGATCCGGACGATTTGGTAAGAAACGAAGGTATTGAAGCGTTTAAATCAGTCCTCGCCGGCTCGCTTCCGCTTTGGGATGTTCTTTGGGAAAGAGAAACGGCTGGTGCCACATATGCATCACCCGATGCGCAAGCTGCTTTAGAACAGCGTTTCAATGCCATCGTCAAAACGATTAAAGACACGACCGTTCTGACTGCTTATCAGCGAACGGCTCGCATGCAGCTGGCCAATCTTTTCTGGCAAGCTGCAAAAAGCAAACAACGAGAGCTCTATTCAGCGAAGGGTTTGCTCCGCCGGGAAGTAAAGATTGAAAAAGAAGGAAATCGGCACGGCCTTCAAATGCTCGTTCTTGGCCTTTTAGTTCACTATCCAGAGTTTCTTGATGAAAAGGCCGAGCGTGTTTCGTCAGTGAATTTCTCACCGCGGCTGGAGGAGTTTCAGCAGGCACTGTTCGACCTTTTGATTCACCAGCAGTCTATTTCAGTCCAATTTATCTATTCTCGTCTCACGCCGACGTTCTACGACGTGCTGGAAGAAATTCATGGCGAGAAGACAGCGGGCCGTCCATCGGGTCACCGATTGTTCGTTCGGTTCCCCATTTTGAAAGTCGATCCACCGGCAGATTTCATCTCCAAATGTATCGACCACTTCTGCGCGATCTTGCGACTTGAACAGATTTTGCAAGATGTAAAGGAGACTGAAAAAGACAGTAGTTCCAGCGATTCGGATCGGCTTGTGCTCCTCGTAAGGGAGCTTCATAAACAGCAGGAACTTGCGCAAAGCGCAGATTTGGCTCTGGCGGAGGAGGCATCTGAGATAAAAAGGGTTGTTTTGGGGCCAACCGAATACCAGCGCGTGCACGCTTGATGGCCCACGTCGTTACCTTGCATCGCAAGCACCGGACGTTAAATAGGGAGCTTAAGGACGCAGAACGCGCGCTCGGCGATGAGCCAAGCGAGGCGAATCTGGCCTGGATCCGGGACGTTCAAGGCAGGCTCGCAGCGCTCGAAGGGACCGAGGCGCTGATCGAGGGCTTTGGCGTCTCGTCAGGGCGTGGGCTGCGAAGCGTTTAGGCGTCAAAACCGGGTTGAAATTCGATGGATATCCGGGTGTTTACAGGGTTAATCCAGGCTTAAGGACCGGTACGCGACAGTCCGGCGTTTCTGAGTCGGCGGGTGGTTCCACTTCGCCAATCTGGGCTGCGGCGCAGCCTTTGCCGTTTGGGTGTTTGGCCCGCGGCGCGTACCGGCGTTACCGCCGCATTGTTTGCGGCGGCGTAATCGCCGCATGGAGAGAGACGTATTCGATGGCAAAGACCGCCACCAAGACTGCCACCAAGCCAGGCGCCAAATCGGCAGCCAAAGCGCCTCCGAAGTCGAGTCCCGCGCCCAAGACCAAGGCGACGGCCGCCAAGGACGAGGCGGCGACTGAAAAGGACGGCGAGGGCGCGCCCGACGCTGCGCTGCCGCTGCTCGATCTTTCCGATGCCGCCGTCCGCAAGATGATCAAGCTTGCGAAGAAGCGCGGCTACGTCACCCACGACCAGATCAACGCTGTTCTGCCGTCGGAAGAAGTCACCTCCGACCAGATCGAGGACATCTTCTCGATGCTCTCCGAAATGGGCATCAACGTCATCGAGCAGGAAGAGACGGTCGAAGGCGAAGAGGGCGACAAGGAGGACGACGACGAGGAGGAGAGCGGCGGCGAACTCGTTGAAGCCGCTCCCAAGGCGCTCGCGACCACCGAAAAGAAAGAACCGTCCGAACGTACCGACGATCCGGTTCGCATGTACCTGCGCGAAATGGGTTCGGTCGAACTCCTGTCGCGCGAAGGCGAAATCGCGATTGCCAAGCGCATCGAGGCCGGCCGCGAAGCGATGATCGCAGGGCTTTGCGAAAGCCCGCTCACGTTTCAGGCCATCATCATCTGGCGCGACGAACTGAACGAAGGAAAGGTTTTCCTTCGCGACATCATCGACCTTGAAGCCACCTATGCCGGCCCGGATGCGAAGCTTCCCGTGCCGGTTGGCCCGGACGGACAGCCGCTGCCGGGCGGAAATCCCGCGGCCGCATTTGTCGATGGCGCGCAGCAGCAGCAGGCGTCGCCGCCATCCGCGCCGCCGCAGCCGACGCCATTCAAGCCCGCTGGCGCTCCAGCAGGCGAAGGTGCCGAGAAGGATCCCGCCGAGGCCGCGGCCGAGTCGGACATGGACGATGACGAGTTCGAGAATTCACTCTCGCTCGCCGCGATCGAACTCGAATTGAAGCCGAAGGTTCTCGAAACCTTCGACAAGGTTGCAAGCGAGTACAAGCGCCTGCGCCGCCTGCAGGATCAGGACATCGACCTTCGCCTGCACAATGACTCGCTGTCTCCCGCGCAGGAGCGCAAGTATCGCAAGATCAAGAAAGAGATCATCGCCGAGGTGAAGTCGCTGCGGCTCAACCAGCAGCGCATCGGTTCACTCGTCGAGCAGCTCTACGACATCAACAAGCGTCTGGTTGGCTTTGAAGGCCGGCTTTTGCGGCTCGCCGAAAGCTACGGCGTCGCGCGCGAGGACTTTCTGAAAAACCATTTCGGCTCGGAGCTCGATCCGCGCTGGCTCAATCGCGTTTCGAAACTCGCCTCCAAGGGCTGGAAGAATTTCGTCGCGAAGGACAAGGACAAGGTCAAATCGATCCGCGCCGACATCCATGCACTTGCGACCGAAACCGGTCTTGAGATCGGCGAATTCCGCAAGATCGTGCACATGGTGCAGAAGGGCGAGCGCGAAGCCCGTCAGGCGAAGAAGGAAATGGTTGAAGCGAACCTTCGCCTCGTCATCTCCATCGCCAAGAAATACACGAATCGCGGCCTGCAATTCCTCGACCTCATTCAGGAAGGCAATATCGGCCTGATGAAGGCGGTCGATAAATTCGAATATCGCCGCGGTTACAAGTTCTCGACCTATGCGACATGGTGGATTCGTCAGGCGATCACGCGCTCGATTGCCGACCAGGCGCGCACCATTCGTATTCCGGTGCACATGATCGAGACGATCAACAAGATCGTGCGCACCTCGCGCCAGATGCTCAACGAAATCGGCCGCGAGCCGACCCCGGAAGAATTGGCCGAAAAGCTCGGCATGCCGCTGGAGAAGGTCCGCAAGGTTCTCAAGATTGCCAAGGAGCCGCTCTCTCTCGAAACGCCAATCGGCGACGAGGAAGACTCGCATCTCGGCGATTTCATCGAGGACAAGAACGCAATCTTGCCTATCGATGCTGCGATCCAGTCGAACCTGCGCGAAACCACGACCCGCGTGCTTGCCTCGCTCACGCCGCGTGAAGAGCGCGTTCTGCGTATGCGCTTTGGCATCGGTATGAACACCGACCACACGCTGGAAGAAGTCGGCCAGCAATTCTCGGTGACGCGCGAACGCATCCGCCAGATCGAGGCGAAGGCGCTGCGCAAGCTGAAGCATCCGAGCCGCAGCAGAAAACTGCGCTCCTTCTTGGATAACTGATCCTCGCCACTGGCAATTGCGCGCATTCACGTTTGGATTATTGCGCGGGAATCAATGGAACCAGTGATCGACGTAGTGCGTCGAGTTGCAGGTTGAAAAGTTGACGTTGCTGTTCGTCGGAAAGCGCTTTGCCTCCAGGAGTCGCAGGTGCTCCGAGCACGACATCCAGCGTGTTCGTTCGGATTCGAGACGCCGACGCGAATGGCGCGTTCACCGCAGGTCCCCTGAATCGAACGAGGGTCCAATTTGGAGTGACGTTAGCGCCGGTTGTGACCGTAAATTTCACCGTATGAGTGATCGAATCGAGCGGCGAATCGCGCGGCAATAAATTCCAGGCTGCATTTCCTGTTTGTTTGGCCTTCGCGATCTGCTCGCCTGCGGCTTTCGTATCTTCGCCCGCTTTCTTTATTTCATCTGGCAAAATTGCTGCAAGCTGTCCCGCCGGATGACCTGCTCCCCAACTTGCCCTCGTTCATAAGGAGAATCTGTTCCGGTTATGCCCCGATGCGGGGCGTGCTGCGAACTCAGTTGGTGTGAGCCCGTTGAGGCTCGTGTGCGGTCGTTCGGTGTTGTAGTCGATCCTCCATTCTTCGA
>CAMBBO010000055.1 GCA_945862935.1 Pseudorhodoplanes sinuspersici
AATGCGATCAACGACGCGCCGGTCAACAGTGTCCCGTCGGAACAGACCGCGGATGAAGACACATCCATCGTCTTCAGCATTGCGAACGGCAACCCGATCTCGTTCTCAGACGTCGATCTCGGCGCCGGCAACGCGAAGATCACAATCCAGGCAACGCATGGCGCGCTGACGCTCGCGACCCTCGTGGGCCTGACCTTCACCGCAGGCGACGGCAGCGACGACACCATCATGACGTTCAGCGGCACGTCAGCTGCGATCAACAGCGCGCTCGACGGACTGACATTCGCGCCCACAGGCGATTACAACGGCGGCGCGACGGTCACCGTGACAACCAGCGATCTGTCGAACTCAGGCACGGGCGGCGAGCTGATCGGCTCCGAGACGGCCCTCATCTACATCACGCCGGTCAACGACTCGCCGGTGCTGATAGGCGACCGCAGTGCGACGCTCGACGAAGGCACAACCTATACACTGACCACAAACGACCTGAATTTCATCGATGTGGACGACGACGCGAGCGGCGTTACCTTCGCGGTGTCGAGCCAGGTTCATGGCGCGATCATGGTCGATGGCAGCATCGCGACGAGCTTCACCGGGCAGCAGATCGCGGATGGACTTGTCACCTTCACACACGATGGCTCGGAAACCGGCACCGCCTCCTTCGCGGTGACGGTCGAGGACGGCGACGAGGATTCCTCGGCGCCTATGGGCGGCACGTTCAGCTTCGTCGTCGGCGCGGTCAACGACGCGCCCGTGCTCTCGATTGCCAGCGTGATGGAAACCCATGACGACAATGCGCACACTGCCAGCCTGACCGGCCTTTCGGTCACCGACCCGGATTCATCAGACATCCTGACCGTCTCTGCGAGCGTTCTGGATGGCACGCTGGCGCGAAATGGCGCATTGCCGTCGGGCGTGACCGGCGACGACGATGGCAGTGACGGCACGCTTTCGTTCATCGGATCGGCAGCCGACGTCGGCCAGGCGCTCGCCAACGGTTTCACCTACAGCGCGGGCCATCCGGACGGCACGACAACCGAGACATTCACCATCACGGTCGACGACGGCCATGGTGGGTCCGACGCGGTCAATTTCATCTTCGCGCAGCCGACGACAACCTACGGTGGCCCGGCCGGTGCGACGCTGTATGGTACGGGCGGCAGGGATGTCTTCGTCGGCACAGACGGGGCCGACATGTTCACGTTCGCGCCCAATAACGGTCAGGACCTGATCGCGAATTTCAGCCAGATCCAATCCGACAAAATTGACCTGAGCGCGTTCAGCAACATCGACGATTTCGCCGATATTCAGGGGCTGATGACGACATCCAATTCCGACACGATCATCACGTTTAGCCAAGGTCACGCGATCACTGTTGCTGGGACCGCGAACCCGACGCTCCACACGACACTGCTCACGGCGAACGACTTTATCCTTCATCCCGGCGCGTGATCGGGAACAGTCGCGGCTATGAACGGCCCGGCCTCGCGCCGGGCCGTTTGCTTATTTGGCAGCCACTTTCTGCCCCGCCCGGATTAACTATCCGCTTGATTCCGGCGGACTTTCCGCGCTTTCCATGGCATAAAGCCGGATCGGGATAACCCGCAGCCGGGCCGCCACAGGCGCTCCGGGAGGCCCGCGGCCCCGTCAGGTGATCGTCGAAGATGCAGCGCGCGTTCCCGCGTCTTGGTTTATTGCCCCAACAGTCCGAGCTCGGCGCGGCGCTTGCCGCCTGCCGGCAGGCTTTCATTTCGGTCGCCGTGTTTTCCGGCATGACCAATATCCTGATGCTGACCGGCGCGATCTTCATGCTGGAGATCTACGACCGCGTGCTGCCCAGCCGCTCGGTGCCGACGCTGGTCGGCCTTTCGGTGCTCGCCGTCATTCTTTTCCTGTCGATGGGCGTGCTCGACATCATTCGCGGGCGCATCCTCGTGCGCATCGGCGCGAGCCTCGACGAATCTCTTTCCGCACGGGTTTACGAAACACTCGTTCGCCTGCCGCTGAAGGCCGGCACGCATAGCGATGGCCTCCAGCCGCTGCGCGATCTCTACAGCCTGCGCTCGTTCCTGTCCGGCATGGCGCCGATCGCATTCTGCGACCTGCCGTGGATTCCGCTCTATCTCGCGGTCTGCTTCGCGTTTCATTTCTGGATCGGCATGACCGCGCTGATTGGCGCTGCCATTCTCATCGGGCTGACGCTGCTGACTGAGAAGCTGACCCATCGGCCGATGATGTCGACCACGCGGTTTGGCCATGCCCGCAACGGCCTCGCCGAAGCGAGCCAGCGCAATGCCGAGGCGCTCACCGCAATGGGCATGACAAGCCGCATCGCCGCGCGCTGGAACGATGCCAATCACAAATACATGGAGAGCCAGCGCACCGCGAGCGACGTCTCCGGCGGGCTTGGCGCAATCTCCAAAGTCTTGCGGATGCTGTTGCAATCGGCGGTGCTCGCGGTCGGCGCGTATCTCGTGATCTATCAGCAGGCGACCGGTGGCATCATTATCGCAGGTTCGATCCTGTCGGCGCGCGCGCTTGCCCCGGTCGATCTTGCGATTGCCAACTGGAAGGGCTTTGTCGCCGCGCGCCTCGCATGGGCACGGCTGAACAAGCTTCTCGCCGCCTTCCCGGTCGCGCCGGACGTGATGGCACTGGAAGCGCCAGCCAACGCACTATCGGTCGAGGCGGTCAGCGTCACGCCTCCCGGCCAGCAAAAACTTGTCGCGCAGGACATCAGTTTCATTCTTCAGGCTGGCTCCGGTCTTGGGATCATCGGGCCAAGCGCGTCGGGCAAGTCGTCGCTCGCGCGTACGCTGGTTGGCGTATGGACGCCGGCGCGCGGCAAGGTTCGCCTCGATGGCGCAGCACTCGATCAATGGAACGCCGAGGCTCTCGGCGCGCATATCGGCTACCTGCCGCAGGACGTCGAATTGATCGGCGGCAGCGTCGCACAGAACATTTCGCGCTTTGAACATGATGCGCCATCGGAATTGATCGTTGCTGCAGCGAAATCGGCGGGCGTCCACGACATGATCGTGAAATTGCCCGAAGGCTATGAAACGCAGGTCGGCGATCAGGGCGCGTCCCTGTCGGCCGGCCAGTCCCAGCGCGTCGCGCTCGCACGCGCGCTCTACCGCGACCCGTTCCTCGTGGTGCTGGACGAGCCGAATTCCAACCTCGACGCCGAAGGCGATGAGGCGCTTGGCCGTGCCATCTTCGGGGTGCGCGAGCGCAACGGAATTGTTATCGTGGTGGCACATCGGCCGAGCGCGATCGCAGGCGTCGATTTCGTGCTGGTGATGAATCAGGGACGTCAGCAGGCTTTCGGCCCGAAGGACGAAGTGCTGTCGAAGGTGTTGCAGCGTCCGACGCTGCCACGCCCGCTGAAAGTGGTTCCCGAGACAGGAAGTTCGGCATCATGAGCGAGAAAGCCGCAGCGCAGGCGCGAGAATCGATCCGCCGCCACGCCATCATCGGCCTGGCGCTCGTCTTCATTCTCGTTTGCGGTGTCGGCGGCTGGGCTGCGACCACCGATCTGGCCGGCGCGCTGATTGCGCCGGGTTCGATCGTCGTCGATTCCAACGTCAAGAAAGTGCAGCATCCGACCGGTGGCGTGGTCGGCGAATTGCGCGTGCGTGACGGCGACAAGGTCAAGACCGGCGACATCGTCGTGCGGCTCGACGAGACGGTAACGCGCGCCAATCTTGCAATCGTGACCAAGGGCCTCGACGAACTGACCGCGCGCAAGGCGCGCCTCTCCGCCGAACGCGACGGCACCGATGCCATTTCATTCCCCTCCGATCTGGTGAAACGGGAAAGCGACGCGGACACCGGCAGCGCAATCGCGAGCGAACGCAGGTTATTTGAATTGCGCCGCAACGCGCGCAACGGACAGCGCGCACAGCTTCGCCAGCGCGTGCAGCAACTACGCGAGGAAATCGCGGGGCTGACCGCGCAACAGGCGGCCAAGGCGCGCGAAGTCACTCTTATCGAACGCGAGCTTGAAGGCGTGCGCGACCTGTTCGAGAAAAAACTCATCCAGATCAACCGCCTCACCCAGCTTGAACGGGAGGCAACGCGCATCGAGGGCGAGCGCGGACAGGTCACGGCATCGATCGCGCAAGCCAAGGGCAAGATCGCCGAGCTTGAATTGCAAATCCTGCAGATCGATCAGGACCTGAGCAGCGAAGTGGCCAAGGAAATGCGCGACATCGACGCCAAGATGGGCGAATTCGTCGAGCGCAAAGTGACCGCGGAAGATCAACTCAAGCGCATCGACATTCGCAGCCCTCAGGATGGCACGGTGTTTCAGTCGAACGTGCATACCGTCGGCGGCGTCATCACCGCTGGCGACGCGATCATGCTGATCGTGCCTGAAGCCGACAAACTGACGGTCGAAGCCAAGGTCAATCCGCAGGACATCGACCAGCTTCAGATTGGTCAGAAGGCGCTGCTCCGCTTCACCACATTCAACCAGCGCACCACGCCGGAAATCTACGGCGACGTCACGCGCGTGTCCGCCGACATTTCGACCGACCAGCGCACCGGACAGGCCTACTATACCGTCCGCATCGGCCTGCCACCCGAAGAAGTCGCGCGGCTCGGCGACGTAAAGCTCGTGCCGGGCATGCCGGTGGAAACCTTCCTCCAGACCGGGCACCGCACCGTGATGTCGTATCTGGTCAAGCCGCTCTACGACCAGATCACCCGCGCCTTCCGCGAGAAATAAGCTAAACTCTCGCGGCGCGGCGTCACCCGCGCACGACGAAACAGGGCGCGCGCCGGCTCACATGAAGAAGAAGCTTTATCGGCTGGCCAAGCGTTTCGGCATGCGGCGCACCATCGGCGTGCTGCTGCTCGCGGCAATGCTCGGCTTGCGGATTTCCGATCCTCTATGGCTTGAAGGCCTGCGGCTGCGGAATTTCGATATCTATCAGCAGATCAAGCCGCGCGAGGCGAATTTTCGTCCCGTTGTGATCGTCGACATCGACGAGGCGAGCCTGAAGGCGCTCGGGCAATGGCCGTGGCCGCGCACGCTCATTGCCGATCTCGTCACCAAGCTGAAATCGCTCGGAACGATCGGCATCGCCTTCGACGTGATCTTCGCCGAGGCCGACCGGATGTCGCCCGCGATGGCTGTGTCCTCGTTCCGCAACATCGACGAAGAGACGGCGGCGAAACTGCGCGCGCTTCCGAGCAACGACGACGTGATGGCGCAGGCACTGAAATCAGCGCGGGTGGTGCTCGGGCAATCCGGCGTTCCCGCCGCTGTCGCTTCGCCTTCGGCCTCGCTGCCGCAGACCGGCTTTGCGATGCTTGGCACCGACCCGGCCCCGTTCCTCGTCACCTTCGCGGGGCTGCTGCGTAACGTGCCGGTACTCGAACAGGCCGCCGCCGGGCGCGGCGTCCTCACCATCCGTTCGGAACGTGACGGTATCGTGCGGCGCGTGCCGCTCGTGATGAAGGCCGGCGACATTCTGGTGCCCGCGATGACGCTGGAGCTTCTTCGCGTCGTCACCAATTCGGGTGCGATCCGCATCAAGACCGATCCGGCCGGCATCCAGTCGGTCGCCGTGCCGGGCCTGGAAATCCCAACCGACCGCAACGGGATGCTGTGGGTCAATTTCAACGCGCACGACAAGGACCGTTATGTTTCGGCCAAGGACGTGCTTGAGGGTAACGTCCCGCCGGACCGCTTCAACGGAAAGCTCGCGCTGATCGGAACGTCATCCGTCGGCCTGCTCGACATCAAGACCACGCCGCTCGATGCCGCGATCCCCGGCGTCGAAATACAGGCGCAGGTTCTGGAAAACGCGCTGACGAAATCAGTGCTCGCCTATCCGAATTACGCAATCGGTGTCGAGCTTCTCTCGGCGATCCTGTTCGGCCTCATCATCCTGATTTTTGCTCCGATGATCGGAGCGCTGCCGCTGCTCATTCTGGGCGTCGCTGTTGGCGCGGCGCTCACCGCCGCGTCCTGGTATTTCTATGCGGAAAAGGGGACGCTGTTCGACCTGACCTTCCCGCTGCTATCGAGTTTCATCATTTACGTCACGCTCGTCTTCATCAGCTATTTCCGCGAGCAGAAGGATCGCCAGCGCATCCGCTCTGCGTTCGGACAATACCTGTCGCCTGCGCTCGTGGAGCAGCTCGCGCAATCGCCGGAGAAGCTCAAGCTCGGCGGCGAAACGCGCACCATGACGATCCTGTTCTCGGACGTGCGCGGTTTCACCACCATCTCGGAAAGCTTCAAGCACGATCCGCAGGGCCTCACCCGCCTGATGAACAGCTTCCTGACCCCGCTCACGAACGCGATCATCGAGGAGAAGGGCACGATCGACAAATACATGGGCGACGCGATCATGGCGTTCTGGAACGCGCCGATCGACGACCCGAACCACGAAATCAATGCGTGCAAGGCAGCGCTGGCGATGCTGAAGAAGGTCGGCACGCTAAACGCCGAGCGCGAGATCGAGGCGAACGAGAACGGCACGCGCTTCATCCCGCTGAATGTCGGCGTCGGCCTGAATACCGGCCAATGCGTCGTCGGCAACATGGGATCGGACCTGCGCTTCGATTATTCCGTGCTGGGAGATTCGGTGAACCTCGCGTCGCGCCTCGAAGGTCGCTCGAAATCCTACGGCACGCCCATCATCATCGGGGCTGGGACCGCGGCAAAAACCGGCGACAAATTCGCGACTCTGGAAATCGACCTCATCACTGTGAAGGGCAAGACTGAACCGGAACGTATCTTCACCGTGCTGGGCGCGGAGGATGTCGTCGCCTCCGACGACTACAAAAAACTCCGCGACCTGAACGAACGGATGCTCTCGTCGTATCGCAAACGCGACTGGAACGGCGCGCTCGAATCGCTGCATCTCGCCCGTAACATGCGTAACGATTTCGAACTGGATGAAGTGTTCGCGCTTTATCTCGCGCGCATCCACACCTTCCAGAAAGACGCGCCGCCCGATGATTGGGACGGCGTGTTCGCGTTCGAGACGAAATAGCCGCGATGACTGACACTTCCAACACGACAATCCGGTCCGCCGTGATGGCCTTGCGCCGCGCGCGCTCCTCCCATGTCCTTCAGATCGCAAGCATTGCGACCGGCGTCGCGGCGATGACGGTCTACACCGCCGCCGCACCTGGCTCCCTCTCCGAAGTCACGCTGCGCGTGCTGCTCTATGGCTTCCTGATTTTTTTTGCGATGCAGTGGATCGCGCAAATCGTCACGTTCGCCCGCGCGGGTACGATGCGGGCGTATTTGCTGTCTGGCGGCGCAGTCATCGACACGCTGATGGTCTTGCCCGTCCCGCTGGCATTGCTCGCGGGCGTTGAGCCTCATACGGCATGGCTGTTTGCGTCTCTGTGGCTGTTCAAACTCGCCGCGATCACGCCCGGTCTTGCGCGGCTCGTTCGCGTGCTGTCGCATGAAGCGCGGCCGCTCCTCAGCGTGATGGTGCTGTTCGCGATGGTTCTCGTATTCGCCGCCGTGCTGGTCCATCTGTTCGAGCGCGAGGCGCAGCCGCAATCCTACGGGTCCCTCGCCGCCTCGCTGTGGTGGGCGGTCGCAACGCTGACGACAACCGGATATGGCGACGCGGTGCCGATCACCACAGGCGGGCGCATGGTCGCCGTGATGGTGATGATCTGCGGCATCGGCGTGTTCGGGCTCATCACCGGCATTCTCGCGACCGGCTTCGTGGACGAAAGCCGCCGCGAAGCCTTCGTGCAGAACTGGAATGCGGTGAAGAATGTGCCGTTCTTCCAGTCGCTCGAACCGTCGGCGCTGATCGAAATCGCACGCATGCTGCGACGCTGGGATGTGTCGGAAGGCACGACCATCGTGCGCCGGGGTCGCGAGGGCGACTGCATGTATTTTCTGGTATCCGGGGAGGTGGAAGTGGAAGTGTCTCCCCCGGTCCGGCTCGGCCCCGGTGCATTTTTCGGAGAGATGGTGCTTTTGGGCAGCACCACGCGCAACGCGTCCGTGACGGCCACCCTGCCCTCGACCTTATTCATTCTCGAAGCAGCGGATTTTCGCACCTTTACCGCGCATCACCCATCCCTCGCTCAGGCGATTGAAGCTGAAGCGGCGCGCCGTACCGGCGCAGCCAAGGCGCCCGCGACCCCGCCGACATTGACGGGGCGTGGCTGAACGGACGAAAACGGACGGGACGGAATGGTTGGCCTGTAGCGGCCAACCTGTGACGGGGGGGTTATGAACGACCGTTTGAGCGTCCGCTTTTGGGGCGTCCGCGGCAGTATTGCGTGCCCCGGCCCGCAGACCGTTCGCTATGGCGGCAACACGCCGTGCGTCGAAGTCCGCTGCGGCGACCATCTCATTATCTTCGACGGCGGCACCGGCATCCGGCCGCTCGGCGACTGGCTGATGAAAAAGGGCGAGGTGACCGACGCCGACATTTTTTTCAGCCATTGCCATGTCGATCACATCGGCGGCCTGCCATTCTTCGCGCCGTTCTATGGCGAGGTGAATACCTTTCGGCTGTGGGCCGGCAATCTGCAGCCGGACTACACGATGGAAGGCGTGATGCGCATTCTGATGAGCGAGCCGACATTTCCCATCGGGATCGAGACCTTTCGCGCACGCATGGACTATCGCGATTTCAAGGCGGGCGACACGCTTGCGTTGCGTGACGGCATATCCATCAGGACCGTGCCGCTCGATCATCCCGGCGGCGCGACCGGCTACCGGATTGATTTCGCCGGACGCTCGATCGCGTATCTCACGGACAACGAAGGACGGCCGGGCGAATTCGATCCCGCGCTGCTGGCGCTGGCAAAAGGCGCCGACCTTGCGATCTACGACTGCACCTTCACCGACGACGAGATTCACGACAAGGCCGGATGGGGTCATTCCACCTGGCGCGACGGCCTGCGGCTCGCCGACGAAGCCGGCATCAAGACATTCTGCCTATTCCACCACGCGCCCGAACATGACGACGCCTTCATGGATGGCCTGGCGAAAGAAGCCCAGGCCGCGCGGCCCGGCACCATTGTCGCCATCGAAGGCAGCGTGATCGAATTGTAATCGAACGAGGCGATACTCTGCCCAATGCGGCAACTGGCCTTGCCGCTGCGGGCAGGCTATTCAGAAAAGATCAGCGCCCTTAGGGCGGTTTGCGAGGCGGCACCATGGATATGGGGAAATTTCTGGACCTCAATTATTTGCTTTCGCTGGCGAATATCATGGGGTTCATCGGCGGGATTTTCTACGTCGGCACAATGCTCGTGAAAACGATGGTGCCGCTGCGTATGTCCGCTATCGCGAGCAATTTCTTCCTCGGACTTTACGGCCTGCTGGCCAATTCCATCCCGACATTCTTCCTTTACACGTTGCTGCTGCCAATCAATTGCGTGCGCCTCTACCAGATGCTGCAGCTTGTGAAGCAGGTGAAGACCGCGACGCAGGGCGACCTTTCGATGGAATGGCTCAAGCCGTTCATGACCAAGCGCAACTATTACAAGGGCGACGTCCTGTTCCGAAAGAATGATACCGCGAGCGAGATGTTCTTCATCGTGAGCGGCGCCTATCGCGTGACGGAACTGAATGTCGATCTTGCGCCCGGCGCGCTGCTCGGCGAAATGGGATTGCTCGCGCCGGACAATCGCCGCACCCAGTCGGTGGAATGCACCGACAGCGGACAGGTGCTGACCATCAGCTACGACAAGGTGCGCGAGCTTTATTTCCAGAACCCGGAATTCGGATTCTATTTCCTGCGGCTGACCAGTGAACGGCTGATGCAGAACGTGGCGCGGCTTGAACGCATCATCGAGCAGAACAAGCTGAAGATCGCCCCGGAAGCGGCCGAAGGCTCGGCCTAGAGCAGGATCGGCACAGCGCCCGAGCCGGATGGCCCTTGGGCCACGGCCATATCGCTCGCGGCATCGAGAGGATGCAACGCGTACAGGGCGCGATATTCGGAATGCGCCGCGTCAACAAGCGTGAAACGCCGATTGTCGAGAATGAGCCAGCGCCCTTCGAAGCGCGCAGCAGCGACCGCGTGCGTGTCCGGTGATGCAGGATCACGCACGACCATCAGACGCAGGTCGTCTGCGCTCATGCCCGCGGCCTGCAGGATCGCAATCTTGAGGATCGCATAATCCTCGCAATCGCCCTTACCGGACGCGAGCGTTTCGAGCGGCGGCGACCAGACGTCATCATTGCCATCGGGAGCAGCGGCAACAGCAAGATTGATTGCGCGGTTGATGACGCCGAGGCGCGCCCGGCCGCTCAGTTCGCGCGCGGTCGCGGCGAAAGCATTCAGTTTGCGGACCGGCCCGGTGCAGAGATTTTCATCGGCGCGGCAGCGTTCCGCGGCAGCAATGTCCTTGCGGATGGATTCTTCGGCCGACTTCCATTTTGCAGCGAGAGCGGGGGCAATCGCAGCGGAGAGATTGAACGGTTCACCACGCGTCTGCATCGGTAGAAGATCGAGCGTGTCGCTTTTCGCAAGTGAAGCGACCTGCAATGGCGCTTCGTTCGCGACCACGCAGCACGACATCGTGAAACTGATTGCGCTGATGGCAAGCGCCATCGCAACGCGCGCGATACCCGGCATTTGACGCCCCTGGTGTCCGGGGCATCGGCCAGTGACGGTCCTGCCTCGAACGTTCGGAACATCGATAGAATCCGCACCTCTTCCGCCCGGTTAAATCGGGGCGGAACGCGGGCTTATTGCGGGTTTTGCGGTGAACGGGGCGCTGGCCGAATGTGTCAAATTTTACACATTTCTTCTGGCCAGACGCGACGCCAGAAGAACGGCGAAGCCGGGCTTTTCGGCCCGGCTTCTTGTCAGAAGATCGCACTGTTCGCGCAAGTGGTACGGTCTGCCGTTACCAGCGTTGCGCGCCGTACCAGTCGTCGATGTCCTTGCGGACCTGGTCGCGAGCGACGCCGTAGCGCTCCTGAATCTTGCCTTCGAGCTGCTCGCGGTTGCCGTCAATCGCCGTCAGATCGTCATCGGTGAGTTTGCCCCACTTCTCCTTCACCTTGCCGCTGATCTGCTTCCAGTTTCCTTCCACACGATTCCAGTCCATCGTCACAAACTCCCGTTTTTGTTGATGATATGGACCAACGCACGGATGCACGACGATGTTCCGCGCTGCGGCAATTTTTACGTCACGCGCGACTTCTTACGGCTTCGGCAGCTTCTGCCTGATCTTGTAGATGCCGCCCCACGGATCGCGTTTCTGCCGCGCGAGCTTTTTCGGCAGGTTGAGTAGCGTGAATTGATTGGCCGCTTTCAGCTTGCCGAGTTCGCTCCAGTCGAGCGGCACGGACACCGGCGCGCCCGGCCGCGCGCGTGCCGAATAAGCAGCGATCGCAGTCGCTCCGCGCCCGTTCCTCAAGTAATCGACGAAGATCCGATTGTTGCGTTTGGCTTTCGCCATCACCGCGACGTAACGCTGCGGATTGTCTGCCGCCATCTCGTCCGCAAGATCGTGCGCGAAGTTTTTCGCAACGTCCCAATCCGTCGGAACAATCGGAAGAACGACGTGCAGCCCCTTTCCTCCCGTAGTTTTCACAAAGGAAGTCAGTTTCTTGTTCTCAAGACGTGCGCGAACATCGCGCGCGGCTTCGATCAGCTGTTTGAGTGTGACACCCGGACCCGGATCGAGATCGAACACCAGCAAATCACATAATTCGACGTGTTCGGCGCGCGTGCCCCACGTATGCACTTCCAGAACTCCGGCCTGCGCGAGCGCGATGAGGCCCGCGAGATCGGGCACCGCGATGGTTGATTCTTCGCCTCTCAGCTTCACTTCTGTCAGACGATCGCCTTCAAGCCCCGCCGAAACGTGTTTCTGGAAGAAGCATTTGGATTCTGCGCCATCCGGGCAACGCACCAGCGTGATCGGGCGATCCACAAGATGCGGGGCCATCCATTTCCAGACGCTCTGGTAATAGTCCGCGAGCATCTGCTTGTTGATTTTTCCATCCTTCCAGTAAACGCGATCCGGATGCGTGAGCGTGACGCCAGCCACTTCCGAAGCGGCCTTCGAAGCGGCGATCTTCTGCTTCTTCAGCCCTGACTTCGACGAGATTCGCTCCGACGTCTTGCGCGAAGAAGAACGTGCCGCGGCCGCAATCTTCGGACGCTCGCGCGCGACATCTTTCGCCGATTTATCCTCGCGCAGACCCTTGAACGACGCCTGCCGCAAGACGTCACCGTGGGTCCATCCGCGAAAATCGATTTCGGCCACGAGCTTCGGCAAAACCCAATTCACGTTGCGGCGCGCTTCCTCCGGTGGCATTTCCGCGAACGGCGTCGTCTGCGTTTTGAGCGCGACGAGTTTCTTCATCACATCGCGCTCGACCGCGACGGTGAATCCTGTCCCGACGCGCCCGGCGTAACGAAACTCGCCTTTGTTGAAATAGCCAAGGATCAGCGCGCGAATGGAGCGACTCATCGTCGGCGAAGGCTCATAGCCCGCGATGACGAATTCCTGATTGGCGGTGCATTTTGTTTTGATCCAGTCGCCGACGCGGCCCGAGTGATAAACAGCACCCGCGCGCTTGGAGATGATGCCTTCGAGATTCATCCGGCAAGCATGCTTGAAAAGAAGTGGTCCGGCCGTATCGAACGGCTCGCTCAAACGGATCACAGGCGTGTCCAGCATATCCGCGAACAATTCGCCAAGCGCCTGCTTGCGATCCGACAAAGCGGCGCCGGTAAGATCGAAGCCATCGCGATAGAGAAGATCGAAGACGTAAAAGGCCATACGGTCGTCGCGGCCGGATTTCAGATCCTCCTGCAAGGCAGAAAAATCTGAAATGCCATTGTCCCCCTCGACAACGATCTCGCCATCGAGGATCACTTCCTTCGCAGGAACGAGCTTGAGCGCTTCGGCCACCGCTGGAAAACGATCCGTCCAGTCGAGGCCCGTCCGCGTCTTCAGCGTCACGCGGCCACCCGACACGCACGCCTGCATGCGATAGCCGTCGAACTTGATCTCGTGCAGCCAATCGCGGCTATCCGGCGCCGACGTGGACAATGTCGCAAGGCTTGGCGGCACGAAGCCTGGCATCGCGTGTTTGCGCGCGCCTGCGATTACAGAAAGATCGGCAGCACGCTTTCGCTTCTTTGATTTTTTAGCCGTCGCCTTTTTCGCCGCCTTGCGCCGCTTTGGCACAGCCTTTGATTTCGTACCGCCACTTGCGGCCTTCTTCGCCGCGGGTTTACGCGAAGACTTTGCGATCTTCATCGGTTTCTTTGCCTCGGGCTGATCGTCCGCTGCGCGGTTGGAATGCCATACGCGGTCCCCTGCTTTTGCGATCTGGCCGATCGAACGCCCCGACACGGCCGAATTGGGCTTTGAGTCCAATATATCCTTGTCGTCCTTCGCGGCGGCAAATTCGTCTTCCGACTTGATGAGCAGCCAAGGCTCCTGCCGCTCGCCGGGGCGCTTACGCATCCGAACCAGATGAAAGCGGCCCTTCAGTTTCTCGCCGTCGATGCTGAAATCGAGGTGGCCCTTCTTCATCGCAAAATGCGGATCGCCTTCCGGTGTCCACGTGCCGCGATCCCACACCATCACCGTGCCGCCGCCATACTCGCCCTTCGGAATGGTGCCTTCGAAGGAATTGTATTCGACTGGATGATCCTCGACGTGAATGGCGAGCCGCTTGTCGCCGGGCACAAGGCTCGGCCCGCGCGTCACCGCCCAGCTCAGCATCACGCCGTCGAGTTCGAGCCGAAGATCGTAATGCAGCCGGGTCGCCGCATGCTTCTGGATGACGTAGCGGCTGCCCTTCTTCGACCGGCCGCCGCGCGGCTCGCTGGTCTTCCCGAAGTCGCGCTTTGAGCGATACGTCTTAAGAAAGGCCATCAGCCCGCCCGTTTCAGAACCTCGTTCGTAAACGCTTGAGTTTATTGCGGGTTCCGCGCCTTGGGAACCGGCCTACACGACGCTGCGATAACGCTCAATGCAAGTCTTCAAAACTTCGTCCATCGGACGCCCCCACCAGTCGGTGGAGAAAATTTCGGTTTCGCAATAGCCGGCAAAGCCTTCGGCTTCGGCGGCGGCGCGCAGGCGCGGAATGTCGATCACGCCGTCGCCCATCATCCCGCGATCGTTGAGCTGATCGCGCGTGGGGACGAGCCAGTCGCAAATATGAAACGCGAGCAGGCGCTTCTTGCCCGCGCGCTTGATCTGGTCCGGAACCTCGAAATCCCAGAAGTTATGATAGACGTCGAACGCAACGCCGATGGCGCCGGTGTTCTGCGGGTCGAGCCGGTCGCAGATGTCGAGCGCCTGACGCATCGAATTCACGCAGGCGCGATCCGGCGCATAGGTTGGGTGCAGCGGCTCAAGGCCAAGCGGCTGGCCGACGCTGCGC
>CAMBBO010000056.1 GCA_945862935.1 Pseudorhodoplanes sinuspersici
GCGGCGTCCCTGACCGCGCGTCTGCTGGCATTCTCGCGTCAGCAGCCTTTGGCGCCGTCGATGGTCGATGTGAACAAACTGATCGCGGGGATGTCCGACTTGCTGCAGCGGACGCTCGGCGAGCAGATTGAAATCGAAGTGGTGCAGTCAGGTGGGTTATGGCCGGCGCATGCGGACCCGAACCAGCTTGAAAGTGCGGTGCTTAACCTGTGTGTCAACGCGCGCGATGCGATGCCCGACGGCGGGAAACTCACTATCGAGACGTCGAACTCTCATCTCGACGATGCCTACGCCAAATCCTCTTCCGATTTGAAAGCCGGGCAATATGTCTGCATGTCGATTTCCGATACCGGAAGCGGCATGAGCACCGAAACAAGAGCCAATGCGTTTGAGCCGTTCTTCACCACCAAGCCCGTCGGACAGGGAACCGGGCTTGGGCTCAGCCAAGTCTACGGCTTCGCCAAACAATCTGGCGGGCATGCGTCGATTTATTCTGAAATTGGCGAAGGGACGACGGTAAAGATCTATCTGCTGCGTCATCGCGGCCCCACGGATGCGCCGGTTGTCGTTTCCGAACCGAAGGAAATCCCCAAGCAGGCCGACGGCCAGCTTGTCTTGCTGGTGGAGGATGAAGCGGCGGTCCGCGAGTTTGCCGCCACGGCCCTTCGCGAGGCGGGTTATCGGGTGATCGAGGCTGCCAATGCGAATCGCGCGCTCGAGCTTGTTGCCGAGCATGGCGACCTTGCTTTGCTGTTCACCGATGTCGTTCTGACTGGCTCCATCAACGGCCGGCTGCTGGCCGAAAAGGCCAAGGAATTGCGCCCCAATCTGCCGGTGCTCTTCACCACGGGTTACACGCGCAACGCGATCATCCACCATGGGCGTCTCGACGAGGGCATCGACTTTATCGGCAAGCCCTTCACCGCACAGGCCGTTTCCGCCAAGGTCGGAGAAGTGATCGCTGGCGCATAGCTGGCGCGTTGGCGGAACGGACGAACAGGCTTATATCCGTCCTGCCCATTTTCGCCGGGCGCTGCCGACCGGAGCGGAAAACATCATGACCGACGCATTCATCTACGATCATGTCCGAACTCCGCGCGGACGAGGCAAAGCAGACGGCGCGTTGCATGAAGTTCCGACGATCAATCTCGCAGCGCATGTGCTGACCGCCATCCGCGAGCGCAACAATCTCAATCCGCTTCTGGTCGATGACGTCGTGCTTGGTTGCGTCGATCCTGTCGGCGAGGCGGGCGGCGACATCGCACGTGTTTCGGCCATCGTTGCGGGCTACGGCAAGGAAGTGCCGGGCGTGCAGATCAATCGCTTCTGTGCGTCGGGGTTGGATGCCGTGAATTTCGCGGCCGCCGAAGTGATGGCAGGCCAGCACGACATGACAATTGGCGGCGGCGTGGAATCCATGAGCCGCGTTGGCATCGGCGCGTCGGGTGGCGCGTGGCCGGTCGATCCTCAGATCGCGATGCCTGCTTATTTCATGCCGCAAGGCATTTCCGCCGACTTGATCGCAACGAAATACGGCTTCACCCGCGACGACGTGGACGCCTACGCGGTCGAGAGCCAGAAGCGCGCCGCGAAAGCCTGGGATGAGGGGCGCTTTAAGAAATCAGTGTTGCCGGTGAAAGACGTCAACGGCATTACGCTGCTCGCAAAAGACGAGCACATGCGCCCTTCGACGACGATGCAGACGCTCGCGCAATTGCAGCCGGCCTTCGTGCAGATGGGCGAGATGGCTGGCTTCGATGCAGTCGCGGTGCAGTCGCACCCGGAGATCGAGGCGGTGAACCATGTTCATCACGCTGGCAATTCGTCGGGCATCGTGGATGGCGCTGCGGCGGTGCTGATTGGCAATGCCGAAGCCGGCAAGAGAGCTAATCTCAAACCGCGAGCGCGTATTCGTGCGTTTGCCAATGTCGGGTCGGAGCCTGCGATGATGCTCACAGGCCCAATCGACGTGACGCGCAAGGTGCTCAAGCGCGCCGGGATGTCGCTGAAGGATATTGATCTGCTTGAAGTCAACGAAGCATTTGCCTCGGTGGTGCTGCGCTTCCTGCAGGCGATGGATATCGGCACCGATAACGTCAACGTGAATGGCGGTGCGATTGCGATGGGCCATCCGCTCGGTGCGACGGGCGCGATGCTTCTGGGAACCGCCATCGACGAAATGGAACGGCGCAACTTGAACACCGCGCTGATTACACTTTGCATCGGCGCGGGCATGGGCACCGCGACAATCATCGAGCGGGTTTAGCTCATGGCCAATTTCAAACTCGACGTCGACGCTGACGGCATTGCGCTCATTACATGGGACATGCCGGGCCGGTCCATGAACGTCCTCGATATTCCTGCGATGGAAGAATTCGCAGCGCTTGTCGAGAAGGTTGCGACCGACGCCGCCATCAAGGGCGCGGTGATCACATCGGGCAAGGACACATTCAGCGGCGGCGCCGATATCACGATGCTCGACTCGCTGACGCGCAATTACGCGGCGACCGCAAAGAAGGATGGCGAGGAAGCTGCCGCAGCATTCCTGTTCAATGAGAGCCGCAAGCTGTCGCAGATTTACCGGCGCATCGAAACATGCGGCAAGCCGTGGGTTGCCGCGATCAACGGCACGGCGCTCGGTGGAGCTTTTGAGCTTTCCTTGTCCTGCCATTATCGCGTGGCTGCCGACAACGAAAAGACCCGGCTGGGCTTGCCCGAAGTGAAGATCGGGATTTTTCCCGGCGCTGGCGGCACGACGCGCCTCGCGCGGATGCTGCAACCGGCCGACGCCTTGCAGATGCTGCTCAAGGGCGAGCAACTTAAAGTATCGCGCGCCAAGGCGATGAAGCTTGTCGATGCGGTGGTGCCGCAGGCCGATCTGGTCAAGACCGCGAAGGACTGGATCAAGGCGGGCGGCAAAGGCGTTGCGCCGTGGGATGTGCAGGGCTTCAAGCTGCCGGGCGGCCTCGTGTTCTCGAAGGCCGGAATGATGGTGTTTCCGGCAGCAAACGCGATCTATCGCCGCGAGACCTACGACAATTATCCGGCTGCACGCGCGATCATGCAGGTGGTTTATGAGGGTTTGCAGCTTCCGTTCGATCGCGCGCTGACGATCGAGTCGCGCTGGTTTGCAAAAATCCTGCGCTCGCCGGAAGCGGCCGCGATGATCCGCTCGCTGTTTGTCTCGATGCAGGATTTGAACAAGGGCGCGCGCCGCCCCGCAAGCGTGCCGCAGGTGAAGCTGAAGAAAATTGGTGTCATCGGCGCGGGCTTCATGGGCGCGGGAATTGCCTATGTCAGCGCGCAGGCCGGCATCGATGTCGTGCTGGTCGATCGCGATCAGGAATCCGCCGACAAGGGCAAGGCGCATTCGGAAAAACTCATCACCGATCAGGTGAACAAGGGCCGCGCCAAGGCTGCCGACCGCGACGCGTTGCTCGCGCGCATCACACCGACGGCCGATTATGGCCAGCTTGCAGGATGCGAACTCATCGTCGAGGCGGTGTTCGAGGATCGCAAGGTAAAGGCCGAAGCCACTGCGAAGGCGCAGGCCGCCAACCCGAATGCGGTGTTCGGTTCCAACACATCGACACTGCCAATTTCTTCACTGGCCGAAACGGCGAAGGATCCGTCGCGCTTCATCGGCATTCATTTTTTCTCGCCGGTCGAGAAGATGCTGCTGGTGGAAATCATCATGGGCAAGAAAACCGGGGACGAAGCGCTCGCTGTCGCGCTCGATTTCGTGCGCGCGATCCGCAAGACGCCGATTGTCGTGAATGACTCACGCGGCTTTTATGCCAACCGTTGCGTGTTGAATTACATTCAGGAAGGCCACTTGATGCTGCTTGAGGGCATTCCGGCAGCGATGATCGAGAATGTCGCGCGCATGGCCGGGATGCCGGTCGGCCCGCTTTCGCTGAATGACGAAACCGCTCTCGACCTCGGCCTGAAGATCGTGCGCGCTGCCGAAACCGATCTTGGCGCGAACGCCATCAATCCGGCGCAGAAAAAATTGCTGGAGGACCTGGTTGAGAAGAATGGCCGCCTTGGCCGAAAGAATGGCAAAGGCTTCTATGATTATCCGCAAGGTGCGCCGAAGCGGCTGTGGCCCGGCCTCTCCGACCTCCTCCCCAAAAAATTGAGTATGGAAGAGATCGAGGCCATCGACATCGAGGAAATGAAACAGCGTTTCCTCGTTACGCAAGCTGCGGAAGCTGCGCGCACTTTCGAAGAAGGTGTCGTGACCGATGTGCGCGAGGCCGATGTTGGCTCGATCATCGGTTTCGGCTTTGCGCCTTTTACCGGCGGCACGCTGTCCTACATCGACATGATGGGGCCAAAGCAATTCGTCGCGCTGTGCGAGAAGCTCGAAAAGAAATTCGGTTCGCGCTTCAAGCCACCGAAGATCGTTCTCGATCTTGCCGCGAAAGGCGAAACATTCTACGGCCGGTTTGCGCCGAAGGAACGTAAGGCAGCCTAGGCGAGACTTTCCGCCAGCACGATCCGCACGAGATCGGCGGTGTTTTTGGCGCCAAGCTTGGTCATGATCCGCGCGCGATGAACTTCGACAGTGCGCGGGCTGATGCCAAGCCGCCTTCCGGCCTCCTTGTTCGATGCTGCGTCCGCGATCAGTGCGGCCACATCCCGTTCACGCGGTGCGAGTGATGAGCGCGCGAACCGGCTGTTAATCGCGGGACGCGGACTCAAATCGCCGAAGGACCGCGAGGCAAGAGCAGCGCGAATGCGCATGGGGATGCTGGCTGCGTCGAACGGCTTTTCGATGAAGTCGATGGCGCCCGCGCGAATCGCTGCGACCGCCGCTGGAATATCGCAGTCACGCGACATCGCAACGATTGCGGCGGGACAACGCTCCGTGCGCAAGATTGCAAGCGTTTCCGCAGCGAACGGGACATTCATGTCCAGCAGCACGAATTCAGGTGCCCGTCCGCGCGCAATTTTACGGAACGAGTATGCGTCCGCGAAACTTGTCGCGCGATACCCGTGAAGCAGGAACGCGGTCGTTAATGCGCTGCGGGCCGTGGCGTCGTCATCGACGATGAAAACCTCTCCGTGCGTAACCGGCGAATCCATCTGGCATCCGTAAGTTTCGATGCGGATAAATACGCATCTCCGTCCACGGGTTTGCAATTCGGTAAGGACAGGTATTTGCCGGTACGATCGGGTATTTTTCAGCGCGCGAGATTTTCGGTCAGGCGCGCCGCAGCGATTTTGATCTGATCGGGGCTGCGCGCGAAGCACAGCCGCACAAATCCTTCGCTCCCGACGCCGAAGGCGCTGCCAGGCGCAAGTCCGATTTTGGCTTCATCGACCAGGCGGAAGGCGAGCTTCTTGCTGTCGCTTTCTCCTTCCACCGCGAAGAACGCGTAAAACGCGCCATCCGGCGGTACGAAGCGGCAGCGGCCGGTATCGACCAGCGCTTTTGAAATAATGTCGCGGCTTTCGCGCACCCGCGCGATCTGGTGCGCGACAAAACTCTCGCCATGCTCAAGTGCTGCGACGCCTGCGCGCTGCATGAATTGTGCAACGCCTGACGTGGAATATTGCACGAGGTTCTCGATCACCTGTCCGAGGGACGGATGGGAGCCGATCCAGCCGATGCGCCAGCCGGTCATCGCCCAGTTCTTCGAGAAGGTATTCACGAAAAGGACGCGGTCGTCGGGTTGCATCACGTCGTAGAACGAAGGCGCGCGCGGGCCTTCGCCCCACCAGAAGCGCGAATAGGTTTCGTCGGCGATGATCCAAAGCCCATGCTTGCGCGACAGATCGAGCAGGTGCGACAACTCCTCGCGCGTCGCGGTCCATCCGGTCGGATTGGATGGCGAGACAATGAAGATCGCTCGTGTCTTTGCGCCGATTGCTGCGCTCAAGCGCTCAAAGTCGAGCACCCAGCCGCGATTGCCGAAGCTCATCGGCACGGAGACGGCGCGCGCCCCGATCACACCGGTCGCGGCGGCGGCATTCGGCCATGCGGGCGTCGGGATGACCACATCGTCACCAGCGCCCGCGACCATCGCAAGCGCAATCTGGATTGCCTGCATGCCGGAGCCGGTGACGTAAAATTCCTCCGGCACGAAGTCGCGTCCAAACTGCGCCGTGTGATAACGCGCGAGCGCATTGCGTAACTCAGGGATGCCGCGCTGCCAGGTATAGAAGGTTTCGCCTGCGGCCAATGCACGAGTGGCGGCGTCGGTGATGAATGTCGGCGTCGGCGTTTCGCCTTCGCCGGCCCAAAGCGGCATGACGCCGCCACGCTTGCGCCCATAATTCATCACCTCGACGATGCCGCTTTCCGGCGCATCGCGCGCCTCCGCACGCAAATGTTGTGCGAGATCGCCGGTCGAATTGTTCGTCATGCGAAGTGCGGCTTATTTCTTCGCAAGCAGGTCGCGGATTTCCTTGAGCAGAACGATCTCCTGCGGCGGGGCTTTGGCCGGCGCTTCGGCTTGTTTCTGCTTCATGCGGTTGATGCCCTTCACGACGAAGAACAAGGCAAGGGCGATGATAACAAAATTGATGCCGACGGTGACGAGATTACCCCACGCAAGGACCGCGCCTTGCTTTTTCGCCTCCACAAGCGAGCTTGCGGAAACGGCGTTCGACAGCGGCAGGAAATAATTCGAAAAATCGAGGCCGCCGGTCACGGAGCCGACGATCGGCATGATGATGTCGCCAACCAGCGATTCGACGATTTTGCCGAAGGCCGCCCCGATCACGATACCGATGGCGAGATCGACAACGTTGCCTTTGACCGCGAACTCGCGAAATTCCTTGAGCATTCCCATTCTCCTGTCGCCCGAAGGCTGAGTGACTGCCGCCAACCTCTGCTATCGCGCGGATTTCCGGCATGGCAGAGGGCGTTCGTCCACTCTATGATTACGTCCATCGAAGGGCGCGCGAAAGCCCCTCAAACTTTGAATCGGGAGTAGTCATGCTGCAGGGCTGGATCGTCGTTGCGATCGCGCTCGGCTATATCGGGCTGTTGTTCGTCGTCGCAAGCTATGGCGATCGCGTCAGCAAGTTCGGCGGCGCCAGCCGCTCGCGGCTACTGATCTATCCGCTCTGCCTTGCGATTTATTGCACCTCCTGGACATTCTTTGGCTCGGTCGGCCTTGCCTCGCGCTCGGGATTCGACTTCCTGACAATTTACGTCGGCCCGATCCTGATGATTGGTCTGTGCTCGCCGCTGATCATGCGGCTGGTGCGCCTTGCCAAGGCAAAGAACATCACCTCGATCGCCGACTTCATGGCGGCGCGTTATGGCAAGAGCCAGTATGTCGCTGCGACGGTCGCGCTGATCGCGATCATCGGAACCATTCCTTACATAGCGTTGCAGCTCAAAGCGGTGTCGTCTTCAGTAGGCACGATTCTTACTCACATCACGATCCAGGCGCCGACGGCGGCGCCTGTGATCGGTGACATCGCTCTGTTTGTCGCGATGTTGATGGCGATGTTCGCGGTCTTGTTTGGCACACGTCATATCGACGCGACCGAACATCAGGACGGCCTGATGCTGGCGATTGCGACCGAGTCGCTGATCAAGCTCGCGGCCTTCCTCGCGGTTGGCGTGTTCGTCACATTCTGGATGTTCGACGGGCCGTCCGATTTGTTCTCGCAAGCGTTACGCCGCGCGGACACGTCTGCCGTCCTCACCAATGCGCCGGGTCTCGGCACGATTGTCGCGATGACGGTGCTGTCGTTCTTTGCCATCGTCCTCCTGCCGCGCCAATTCCATGTCACCGTGGTGGAAAATCACGATGAGCGCGAAGTACGCCGTGCTGCCTGGGTCTTTCCGCTCTATCTGCTGCTGATCAATCTGTTCGTGGTGCCGATTGCGATGGCAGGCCTGCTGACGTTCGGCCCCGGCAACGTCGATAGCGATATGTTCGTGCTGGCGCTGCCTTTGTCGGCGGGATCTGAATTTTTCGCCATCGCTGCCTTTGTCGGCGGCCTGTCAGCTGCGACCGCGATGGTGATCGTCGAATCCGTCGCGCTGTCGATCATGGCGTCGAACGATCTGATCGTGCCGCTTGTGCTCAAACAAAGATCGGCGCTGATTACCGACCGTTCCGACATCGGCGCGGTGCTGCTCCGCATCCGCCGCGTCGCAATCTTTGTCATCCTGTTCCTCGCGTATCTTTATTACCGCTCGGTCGGCGACGCGCAGCTTGCGTCGATTGGATTGCTGTCGTTCGCGGCGGTAGCGCAACTCGCACCTGCATTTTTTGGCGGACTGTTCTGGCGCAGGGCAACCGCTGCCGGCGCAATCGCAGGCATGGTGGCCGGCATTCTGGTCTGGACCTACACGCTTCTTCTTCCGAGCGTGATCGATGCGGCCGGTGCCTTAGGTGACATTCTACGCACCGGGCCGTGGGGGGTGACCTGGCTGCGGCCGCAGGGCATTTTCGGACTCGATCTTCCGCCGCTCGCGCATGGCGTGTTCTGGAGTCTTGTAGTCAATATCTTTGCTTACATTGCCTGCTCGTTCGCGCGTAACCCTGCGCCCATCGAGCGATTGCAGGCGGACCTGTTCGTGCCCGGCCTGACGCCTGCGCCAAGCTTCAGGCTGTGGCGTTCCACGGTCACCGTTGGCGAATTGCAGACGACAGTCTCGCGCTATCTCGGTGAGGACCGCACGCAGGCCTCGTTCCAGGGATTCGCGTCGGCGCAGCAGATCGCGCTTGTTCCCGATGCCGAGGCCAACTTTCAGTTGTTGCGTCACGCCGAGCATCTGCTGGCGTCGGCAATCGGTGCTGCATCGTCGCGGCTGGTTTTGTCTTTGCTGCTGCGAAAACGCACCGTATCGACCAAAGCCGCGCTCAAGCTGCTCGACGATGCCAACGCCGCGATCCACTATAACCGCGAAATCCTGCAGACCGCGCTCGATCATGTGCGTCAGGGTATCGCGGTGTTCGACAAGGACGGTCAGCTCATCTGCTGGAACCAGCAATTCAGCGATCTGCTCGAATTGCCGCGCGATCTCATCGGCATCGGCGTGCAACTGGAAGAGATCGTGCGTTTTCAGGCGCAGAGCGCCTCGGTCGGTGCAGATTCACTTGAGATCAACATTCAGCAGCAGATACAGCGTTATCTTTCCGGCGGCGAACCGTTCCTCGAACGCTTCGCCGAGCGCGGTCTGGTGATCGAGGTGCGCGCGAACCGTATGCCGGGCGGCGGCATCGTGACGACGTTCACTGATATTACGCCGAGCGTGCAGGCCGCCGAGGCGCTGGAGCGCGCAAACGAGTCGTTGGAATTGCGCGTGCAGGAGCGCACCACGGAGCTGACGCGCCTTAACGCCGAACTCGAACGTGCGAAGGCAGACGCGGAAGAAGCCAACATTTCAAAGACGCGCTTCCTCGCGGCGGCGAGCCACGACATCCTGCAACCGCTCAACGCTGCGCGCCTCTATGTCACTTCACTGGTCGAACGTCAGGGCGGCGGCGAGGACGCACGTCTTGTCGGTAATGTCGATGCCTCGCTCGAGGCGGTCGAGGAAATCTTCGGCGCGCTGCTCGATATGTCGCGGCTCGACACCGGCGCGATGAAGCCCGAATTCGTATCGTTCCGCATCGACGAATTGATGCGTCAGCTTGAGGTGGAGTTTACGCCACTGGCGCGCGAACGCGGACTTGAACTCGTGTTCCTGCCGTCGGCGGCGACGGTGCGTTCGGATCGGCGTTTGTTACGCCGCCTGCTGCAAAATCTGATCTCCAACGGGATCAAATACACATTGCAAGGCCGGGTCCGCGTTCGCTGCCGCGAGCGCGAAGGCAATCTGCGGATCGACGTCGAGGATACCGGGCTTGGCATTCCGGCGACGCAGAAGCAGGCGATCTTCCGCGAATTCCATCGGCTGCGCGAAGGCGCCAAAGTCGCGCGTGGCCTCGGCCTTGGTCTCTCGATTGTCGAGCGCCTTGCGCGCGTGCTCGATCACAAGCTGGCGCTGAAATCGAAGGTCGGTGAAGGCTCGCAATTCTCGATTGATGTGCCGCTTTCATCTGCCTTGCCGGCAAGCCCGCCGGTGCGCGGGGCATTGCGCGTCGATCCGAGCAAGCTTTCGGGGATCGCGGTGATGTGCCTCGACAATGACCCGCAAATTCTCGACGGAATGGATACGCTTCTTGGCGGGTGGGGCTGCCAGGTTCTGAAAGCGACCGACGTGAAGTCCGCGCTCGCCGCTGTGAAAAAACGAAAGCTCGATCTGAGCGGCTTGCTGGTCGATTATCATCTCGATGACGGAGATGGCATCGAGGCGATTGTGGAACTACGCCGCCGCCTCAAGGTGCACTTGCCGGCGATCCTCATCACCGCCGATCGCAGCCTCAAGGTGCGCGATGACGCGCTCGCGCGCGATATTCCGATCCTCAACAAGCCGGTGAAACCCGCAGCCCTTCGCGCACTTCTCGCGCAATGGCGGCTGCAGCGCATTGCTGCAGCGGAATAATTAGTTAGCCGGGGAAACCTGCGGCCATTGGCCGACTTCGATCTTTGCAGCGGCGATCACGGCCTGCGTGCGGCTTTCGACGCCGAGCTTTTGCAGGATCGCCGACACATGCGCCTTCACAGTGGCTTCGGACACTCCAAGCTCGTAGGCGATTTGCTTGTTGAGCAGACCTTCCGACAGCATCATCAGCACGCGAACCTGCTGCGGCGTCAATGTTGCAAGGCGCGACATCAGTTCGGCAGCTTCCGCGTCGTTGCCCGCGCTGAGATCGACATCGGGCGGCGTCCACACACCGCCATTGAGCACGCGCTGCACGGCGGCGCGCATGCCTTCCACATCGAGCGTTTTTGGAATGAAGCCGGATGCACCGAAATCCATGCAGCGGCGGATCACGGCAGGATCGTCATTCGCCGATACCACGATCACCGGCGTGCTCGGATATTGAGCGCGCAAATACATCAGCCCGGAAAATCCGCGCACGCCCGGCATCGAGAGGTCGAGCAGGACGAGGTCGACTTCGCCGCCGGTGTCGAGCAGCTTTGCGGCGTCGTCGAACGACCCGGCCTCTGCGATCTCCGCATTGGCCAAAAGCCCGGTCACCGCCTCGCGCAGCGCGCCGCGAAATAGCGGGTGATCGTCGGCAATTACCAGTCGATGCTGGGTCTGGTCGGTCAAATCTCTTGGCTCCGGTGCCTCGCAGGGCGAGGCGCTGAAATGTCTATAGCATTTTACCGCAGTTCAAGGAGGGCGATTCACACGAGCGTTAACGCTCGGCGCTGCCGATAAATTGCAGCGTGACGCTGCGCGAATGTGGCGCGTCCCGATGTTCGGCGAGATAGATGCCCTGCCAGGTTCCGAGCGTCAGCCGCCCGCCGGCCACCGGCACATGCAAACTCACGCCATTCAGCATGGTCTTGATATGGGCGGGCATGTCGTCCGGCCCTTCGATGTCATGAACCCATCCGGCTTGCCGCGGGGCGAGCCGGTCGAGTGCCGTGACCAGATCGGTCTGCACATCTGGGTCGGCATTTTCCTGAATGACCAGTGATGCCGAGGTATGCCGCAGGAACATCAGCAGCACGCCATCGGCGGCTTTGGCGCGCGAAAGAAATTCCACAGCCTGCGCCGTGATATCGGAGAAGCCCTGTCCGCGCGTTTCGACCGTCAGGGTCGCGGTCGCGAGAGTTTGTGCGCTGGTGCTGACCAGAGGACCGAGGCGAGACACTGACGATGCCTCAGGTCTTCTGCATCATGTCCTTCTGCAGATTGACGATCATCTCGACGAGACGGCGCCACACCTTCTCGAACGCCACACGCATTTTTTCGAGTTCGGCGGCGCTTGGCAGCTTGATCTCAGGCTCGCTGCGCTTTGCGACGGACGGTTCGTCCTTGACCGAGTTCGGCAACGCGATGCCGCGCGCCAGCAATTCCTTTTTCAGCGCGGAGGATTCGCCCTGCAGGCGTCCAATCTCGTTTTCCAGCGCGGTCCGCTCATCGGGCACCGCCTGGCAGCCGAATCCCACGGTCTTGCGACCGCAGAGCGACACTTGCCCCGTGCGGGTATCGAGGCGGAGGAAACCTTCGTCGACCCGGTGGAAGGAATAGCGGCCATCCTCGGCCGCATCGGGCGTCACGATTTGGGCTTGAGCGGGAACGGCACCGAGCGCCACAGCTATGGCCAGCAACGCAAACACAATACGGAAAATCGTCACTTCCCCCGGCCGTTTCCGGCCTCTTGATAGGCTTGCCGAAACTACCATCCGCGCGGACGGCTGACCAATGCTCTCCGCCGCTCCGGGCTGCTTCCGGCACCCCGCAAAACTTTTGCTAAAGCTATGATTCAACATATGTTTTCTGCCCTGCTGCGGCGCAGTGTCATTCTTGACTCGAATATACCCCCTCAGTATGGTCCGCGCGGCTTTGGGACGGCGGGGGTTTTCAGATCGTCTTTCAATATTGCGGATGTCGAAAGCATGGCTAACGGCACGCACGAGAAGGACGAATTGAAGCGCAAGTCGGACGAGGCTGCTCTCTCCGCGAGACTCAAAAGTCTCGGCGAAAGGCTCCGCAAAACCGGGGCTGCTCCGCATCCGGAAAAAAGCGTTGTTCAATCGTCCGATCCGTCGGCGATCGCACGCGGGTTCCGGCTTTCGACCGAGCTTGTGGCTGGCGTGCTGGTTGGCGCCTTCATTGGATGGCTGCTCGACCGCTGGCTCGGGATTACGCCGTGGGGGCTGATTGTGTTTCTTCTGCTCGGCTTCGCCGCCGGTGTGTTGAATGTGATACGCGCGGCGGGCGCAGGGCAAAATCCCGGCACTTCAAGCCGGAAATGATTGGGCGGCGCTGACGCGCCAAGAGAGAACGAAGACCGCCATGGGCGATCCGATCCATCAATTCCAGATCCAAAACCTGTTCATGTTCGGGCAGATGGGAAGCAATCCCATCGCGTTCACCAACTCAGCCTTGTTCATGGTGATCATCGCGCTCGGCATCATCGCGTTTCTGATGCTGACCACCGCGCGCCGCTCGCTCGTTCCGGGCCGGCTGCAGTCGATTTCCGAACTGTCCTACGAATTCGTCGCCGACACGATCAAGAGCACGGCCGGCACCGAGGGCATGAAGTTCCTGCCGCTCGTGTTCACGCTGTTCATGTTCATTCTTGTCGCGAACCTGATTGGCCTGATCCCGTACACGTTTACGATCACCAGCCACATCATCATCACGGCTGCGCTTGCGCTGACGGTGTTCATCACGGTTCTGGTTTATGGCTTCTGGAAGAACGGCCTGAAATTCTTCAAGCTGTTCGTGCCGAGCGGCATCCCGATCTACATCCTGCCGCTGATCGTCTTCATTGAAGTCTTGTCCTTCATCTCGCGCCCGATCTCGCATTCGGTGCGTCTGTTCGCCAACATGCTGGCCGGCCATATCACACTGAAAGTGTTCGCGGGCTTCGTCACGATGCTCGGCGGCCTTGGCTATCTGGGCTGGCTTGGCGCGACGCTGCCGCTCGTGCTCGTGGTTGCGCTAACAGCTCTCGAACTTCTGGTCGCGTTCCTTCAGGCTTACGTGTTCGCGATCCTGACCTGCATCTATCTCAACGACGCCATTCATCCGGGCCATTAAGGCCCGAACGAAAAACCAGCCAAACCTCAACAGGAGTTTCAAATGGATCCAGTCGCAGCGAAGTACATCGGCGCCGGCATTGCCTGCATCGGCATGGGTGGCGCGGGCGTCGGCGTCGGCGCGATTTTCGGCAACTACCTTGCCGCCGCTCTCCGCAACCCGTCGGCCGCACAGGGCCAGTTCGGCAACCTGATTTTCGGTTTCGCCGTGACCGAAGCGCTCGGCATCTTCTCGCTGCTGATCGCGCTGTTGCTCCTGTTCGCGCTCTAAGCGAACAACACTGAAAAGCGGAACGAAGCGATGGCGACACCTACCGGCGCGCATACCGAAGCGGGAGGCGGACACAAAGGTCCGTTTCCGCCGTTCAACAGCGAGACCTATGCGTCTCAGTTGATCTGGCTCGTGCTGACGTTCGTCACGCTTTATGTGGTGATGTCGAAGTTTGCGCTTCCGCGCATCAGCGGCATCATCGCAGCCCGCCAGGGCCGCATCGCAGGCGATCTCGCCGAGGCGCAGCGGCTGAAGGAAGAAGTCGAAGCCGCAACCACGGCTTACGAAAAGGTTCTGGCCGATGCCCGCAATAAC
>CAMBBO010000057.1 GCA_945862935.1 Pseudorhodoplanes sinuspersici
GAACCTCGCCGCTCCAGTCCGGAATGTCGGAGTAAAAGTATCCGATCAAATTTTGATCGTCGCGCATGGGCGAACACTGAGTCCGCGCTACCCAGTCGCAGAAATCCTCGAATGCGGAATTGAACACATCGGGATATTGCGGCGAAAAATCCGACGCCCACGGAATGGCGTCGAAGTAATAAGCGTTGTTGAGAAAGTTGAGCGTGTGGCAGTAGGGCATCCCCGTCCAGGCGTAACGCTCATGTTCCCAGGATCGGTCGTGAACGAGGGCAAAATGCTCGCCCCAGCCGCGGCGCGGATCAACAATATCCGCTTTCTTTTTCGGATCGCGCGGCGCGTAGCGGAAGGCGATTTCTTGTGTCCATCCAATGGTATTGAAGCCCCACGCCTTTAGATCCGGGACAAGACCGCGACGGATCCAGCCTCTCTCTGAACCGTATGTAGCCAGGAAATTGTCGATCCTGGCAGGCGCGCGGAGGGCGAACGACGAAAGGTGGTTAAGACCGATCGATATAAAAGCGGCTCCGTCAGGATCGATAAGCCACCAGCGTCCTTCGATGAATTCACACCTGAAATACCCAGGGGACCGCGACGGAAAACCGGGCCAGCCGCCGAACTTTGTGCGCTTGGAGAATTTCGGGGTTTCCGACGTCACCGTATGCCGGCCGCCGCACTAGTCTCCGGCTCGGCAGAGAAGGGACTTTCCTCCCCGTCGACCATGCGCACGATTACTTCGGCGATGGCGAGCGACGAGGTAATGCCGGGGCTTTCGATCCCAAACAGATTAATCAATCCTTCAATGCCGTGTTCGCGCGTGCCTTGAAATTTCCAGTTGGCAGGCGGTTCGCCCGGGCCATTCAGGCGGGGGCGAATGCCCGCATAGTCGCCAACCAGCTTTCCATCCGGCAGGTCTGGAAAATAACTGCGGATTGCTCGCGCGACTCCGGCCGCGCGGCTTTCGTCGATGCTGTAGTCGACTTCGTCCACCCATTCCTCATCAGGTCCGAATTTTCCCTGACCAGCGAGGTCGAGGGTGAAAATTCCGCCCGACCGCCATGCCGGCTGGGACGGAACGACGAGCCGTGAAAACGGTGCCTTGCCTTGGAACTTGAAAAACAGTCCCTTGGCCAGGCGGATCTTCGGAATGAGAATCTGCGGCATCGCCTCGATCATCCGGGTGAGACGGGGCGCCCATATGCCGGCGGCGTTGATAAGATGATCACAACGGATTTCGCTGACCGGCTGGCTCGAGTTGTCGCGCACACTTAGATGGAATCCGCGGTCTTCCATGCGGATCGAAACGACTTCGGAATTGAAAGCGACTGCTCCGCCAGCGGACTCCACGTCGCCAAGATAGGCGAGCATCAAATTGTGCGTGTCCATGATGCCAGATGAGGGCGAGGACAATGCTGCGTGACAGCGGATCGCCGGTTCGAGCTTGTTGACCTCGCTGCCTTCCAGCCAAATAAGGTCGTCTACGCCACTGTCACGGCCCCGTCGAAAAAATTCCTCAAGCCCCGGGCGATCCGACTCCGTATTTGCCAGCACGAGCTTGCCGGTACGGCGGTGGCCGATCCCTCGTTCCTGGCAATAGGAATAGACGAGATCACGCCCCCGGCGGCAAAGACTTCGCTGCGGGCTTCCCGCAGGATGAAAAATGCTCGCATGAATTACCTCGTTACTGCGCGCGCTTGTTTCCATCCCGAAGGATTCGTTGCGCTCAAGAACAACGACCTCGCGTCCTGCCATCGCGAGGCCGCGCGCAATCGCGAGCCCGATGGCACCGGCACCGATCACGATAGTAGATACGCGATCCATCGTGCGTGCTCAGTCGTGAGGGATGGTCGATTGCGCTGAATCGCGCGCGCTAAAATCCTTGAACCACTTTGCAAGCTTTGGATGTTGTGGTTTCCAAGGTTCGTCGGCGAAGCGAAAATCAAGATGAGCAAGCGCACAGAAAATCGCAATTTGCCCAATCGTAACGGCGCCGCTCAATTTCTCTGCCTCGGATTCCATCGCGCCGAGGCAACGATTGACGGAAGTGAGTTGTCGTTCCATCCACCCTTTCGACCGTTCGCCGTCCGGACGCCGGCTTTCAAGCCGGCGTGCGATCATCGCGTCGAGCATTGCGTCGGCCAAGGCATTCTGACGCAAGGCAAGCCACCGCATCGCGCCATTTGGCGGAAACAGTCTCGGCTGGCTGCCGAATGAATCGAGGTATTCGCAGATCACCGGCGAATCGTAAAGCGCGAGGCCGTCGTCCGTCACGAGCGTCGGCACTTTGCCGGCGGGATTGACCTCAGCGACCGGGTTGCCTTCAGCCCAAGGGCTAAGGATAATTCTCTCTATACTTCCGTTCAGCTTGCGCTCGATTGCTGCCATCAAGACCTTGCGCGCAAACGGCGAATTTGTCGTGTAGTAGAGCTTCATGGTTTTTTCCGTTGTTATCGTCGAGTCTTCCGCCATTCGTCGATATAGGCCTGAAAGCCGCCGCGCCGATTGAATTTCGGAACGAAGCCGATGGCTTTAGCGCGCGTGACGTTTAGCGCGCCCTTTACTGGCGCATTCAGTGCTTGAGAAAATCGGTAGGGTCCGTCGGCGACAGAGATCTCAGCACCCGGCACTAAGTCCTGAATCGTTACGACCATCTCTTTCAGAGTGGTCGCTTCTCCGCTGCCGATATTGTAAACGTCGAATTCGTGCGGTCCAACGTCGAGCGCGTACAGGATGCCCGACACGACATCCGCCATGTAGGTGAAGTCGATCGCAGCGTCGCCCCCGTGATCGAGATGATAACGGCGCTTCTCGAGCGCTGCGTCAAGGAATGTAGTAGGCGCGCGAGGTCGCGGCAGGCCGACGCCGTAAACCCAGGACGTGCGGAGATTGATTGGATCGAGCCCGTGCAGTTCGCGATAGGTGCGGCCAAGTTGTTCGACGGCAAGTTTCGTGATGCCGTAAGGCATGCGGGGCTGGGGACAATCGCTTTCGTTCGCGATTGGGCCGGCGAAATCTCCGTAGACTTCCTCGCTGCTCATGTGCACGACGCGCCGAATACCGGCGAGACGCATCGCCTCGAAGACATTGATGCTGCCCTGCACGTTGACGCGCACCACATTGCTCGGGCTGTTGATGGAGAACAAGACGCCAACAATTGCGGCGAGGTGAATGACTGCGTCGGGCTTTTCAGCCTGGAATGCGGCGGCCAGGCCAGCAAGGTCGGTAATGTCCCCTTCGACCAGTCGCAGGTTCTTTGACTCCGTGGCGCGCAGCATGGGCGGGAAGCACGCATCGAAGGCGATCGCGACATCGCCGCGGCCGGTCAATGCTTCGACCACCTGCTGGCCGATATACCCTCCGCCTCCGGTCACTAATACGCGCATGTTCCTGCCCTTGCCGGCGGCGCTCTTTTAGGCCGGCGCGCCGGGTGGGGAGAGAATAGATTGACGTAGCTGCTTAAGCAACTACTCTACTAGCGTCATGGGTGCACAAGGATTGTAGCGAATGTCGTATCCACTCATCATCAACACCTTCCCGTATATCTGGAAGTATCGCATCGACGAATGCGTGAGCCATTTGGCCGGGCGCGGTTACCGCCGCATTGAGGTCATGCTGACCGAACCGCATTGCTGGCCCCCTTCAATCGATGCTTCGATCCGCCGCGATATCGGGCAACGCGTACGCGCAAAGGAAATCGACATTTTTTCGATCAATCTTGGCGGGTTTGACAATAACTTCGCCAGCCCGGCAAAGGAGATGCGCAATTACGCTGCGGCCATTATGGCGTCCGTCATAGATCTCGCCGCGGAGTGGGGCGCACGCGGGATTATTATGTCACCTGGCCTCGGCCGTCCTTTGCTTCCGCCGCCGGCGGCGATGCTGGAGGGCAACCTGCGCGCAAGTCTCGATCACCTCTTACCGCTCGCCGACCGTGCGGGGGTGGAACTGTGGCTGGAGAATATCCCCTACAGCTTTCTGCCCAAGGCCGAAGGACTCGCCGCACTCATCGAGTCCATCGGCCATCGGCGGCTCGGGGCCTGTTACGATGTGCCCAACGCAGTCTTTGCGCGCGAGAATCCGGACGATGGCCTCCGGAGGCTACACGACCACCTGCGGCTCGTGCATTTCTCCGACACCGGGCTCGACGTTTGGCGCCACGATCGAATTGGCAAGGGCATCGTGAATTTTGCTGGAGCGCTGGCGGTCATGAAGGAAATCGCCTATGCAGGACCGCTTGCCCTCGAAATCATCGATCCGGACGGCGATGCGGCGATTGATGATAGCGTTGCAGCGGTTTCAGCGCTTGGCGTAGAATCGGCGCGAGCACTGATCGAGATGCATTGAATAGCGATGCGTTGATTGGAGCGCGCGCTCTAAGCGATGGCTTGAAAGGCGTCAATGGGACGGCGAATCGTCAGCGGGAAGACACGTCACGGCGCGTCTGAGGTGTCTAGCGACCTTCAGCGACTGGGGTTCTCCGAATATGAGGCCCGCACCTATCTGACCCTGCTGCAATTGAAGCCCGCGACGGCCTACGAGGTCAGCCGCGAGGCAGGTTTGCCGCGCTCGAATACCTACAGCGCGCTGGAGAGTTTGACCAAGAAAATGGCAGTTCAGCCGATTTCGGAAAGCCCGGTCCGTTATGTGCCGGTCGAACCGGCCGTGCTGCTCGGTCGGATGTCTCGCGAGGTGAAAGACGTTTGTGAGCGCCTCAAGAATGACCTCCGTGGTGTCACGAAGAAGGACGAATCCGATTTCGTTTGGCGGGTCGAGGGGGGGCCAAATGTCGATCGCAAAATCAAGGAATTGATAGACGGCGCGCAACAGCACGTTTGGATCAAGGCCGCCGCAGATATTCTGCTCCCACATTCCGAAGAATTGAAGCGGGCTTCATCCCGCGGCGTCAGCGTCCTGATCATCCTGTTCGGAAGCGACCCCAAGCCATTTGAGTTTGGCCGAAATTGCAGCGTCTATCTGCACGAGGGTAACGGCGTGCGGATGGGCGGCGCGGACAACCTTTTCACAATCACCGTTGACTACAAGATCGCGCTAACCGCGAGCGTGGCCGGCGATGTGGTTGGTGCGTTCACCCGCTCAGAGCCCATCGTGCGAATGGCTGAGACCCTGATCCGCCACGACTATTACATGGCCGAGATATTCAATCGTTTTGGCAAGCAGATTGACGACGAGTTTGGGCCCTTTTTGACTGCTTTGCGACGTAAGACATTCTCACCGGATCAGCTTGCGTTGCTCGAAGATAATCTCCGTCAGGCTGGCGCGCAGCGTTCGCCTCGCGTATCGCAATCATCTCGCAACGCTCGGACTTCGCGTAAAACGTAATGTCGGCTTACGCGATAACGCGTGCAAGATTTGCTAGAAATAAAATAGCTGACAACGCAGCAAGAGAGCCGATCGCGACGCGCTGGTAAATCTGTTCGCGCGCAATTAAAAACAGGCGGGTGCCGAAGACCCCTCCAACCAGAAATATAGGCGCGAGCAGGAAACCACCCGTTAGGGAACGATAATCGAGAAGTTGAAACGCTGCCATCGAAACTATTGCGGCGATCAGCGCGAGGCCCGAGACGATGATGATGTTGGCGCGCTTGACCGCTGCCGATCCTTCCCCGGAAACGATGTAAAGCACTAGCGGTGGGCCGCCGACGCCGCCGAAGCCTGTCAGAAATCCCGACAACCCTCCAGCTGCGATCTGTCCAGTCTTCCCTCGAGGAAACTTCAGGCGCGCTCCAGCCATGAACCAGAGCGTAAGGCAGATCACGGCAAAGCTAATCAGCAAGTTGCTTACGACAGGATCGAGACGGGTGAGGAGCGCGTGGCCGAGCGGCACAGCTGCGGAGGCAGCCGGCACCATCGTGGCGATGAGGCGAGTGTCGGTGTGAGGAATGGCGGGACGGAATAACAGCAGCGTCGCGAATCCCTCGAGCAGCGTCGCGATCGCTACGGCGCTTGCCGGCCCCATGATGAAGCCGAGCGAAGGTACGACAAGAAGCGCGGATCCGAATCCTGAAAATCCACGGAGAATTCCTGCAGCGAATACTATGGCGCCAAGCAGGCCCCAGATCAACGCGTCGGCCGCCGTGATGCTCATGATGGTGTTACGTGGCCGCCGATCGATGAATAATCCCAGCGCCAGCGAAGCCGCCGTCGATTGCGAGGGTATGTCCGGTGACATAACTCGCTTGATCGGAAGCAAGAAAAATTGCGCCGGCTGCAATTTCTTCAATTCGGCCGTAGCGGTTCATCGGAACGTCGGCGCACAACGCGCGGCGTATCTCTGCGGGCTGCCAAGCCGTCATCGGCGTGTCTGTGGGCCCTGGGGCGATCGCGTTGACCGTGATGCCAAGGCCAGCGAGTTCGATCGCCATCGTCTGCGCCAGATTAATAACCGCAGCCTTGGACGCCGCGTAGGCGGCGCGGTCAATCGCTCCACGAAAACCTGTATTCGATGCAATCAGCACTATTCGGCCGCGCTCACGTTTTACCATGTGCCGTGCCGCCGCCTGCGCAACAAAGAATGTTCCTGTGAGATTGATTTCGATTATACGCCGCCAATCCTCCGCTGGCATTTCCAGAAATGGGGTCAGCTTGTTGACGGCAGCACAATGGATCAGCGAATCGATGCCTCCGTGGATTGCCTCGACCTCGGCAACACAACGCGACGCCGCTTCATGGTTCGCGACGTCGAGCTCGTGGGCCGACGCAACGGCGGTTACGGCCTCGATTTCACCAGCCACCAATTTTGCTGATTGAGAGTCGATATCGGCGACCGCGACGGCCGCGCCCTGTTGCGCGAAGGCCAAAGCGATGCCCCGGCCGATACCGCGCCCAGCCCCGGTCACCAACACCGTCCTGCCCGCAAAAGTTCTCATGTCTGCTTGCCCTTGTCGTGCGGCTGAGACCTACCGAAAGTCAGATGTGGCTAGCACAAAAGTAGTTGCTCTAGCTACGACGTTATGCATTCATGTGACCGAGGCGGCATAGACCGCCCAGAAGAGAGGAAACGATGCCGTTTATGAAGGGCAGCGAATACATCGTTGATTTTTTGATCCGCGAGAAAATTCCGTACATGTTCGGCGTGTGTGGGCACGGTAACGTCGGTCTGCTCGACGCGATGTTCGACCGGCAAAACGAGATCAAGTTGATATCGCCTCGCCACGAGCAGGCCGCAGGTCATATGGCCGACGCATATTTTCGCGTTGCACACAAGCCGGTGGCGACGCTCGCCTCAATCGGACCAGGTTCCGTGAACATGTTGATGTCGCTTGCCAATGCCTTCATCGATTCCTCCGCGATTCTTTCGATCACGGCCGCAACCCCGACGGTGCAGGCGAACCGTGCCCCGTTCCAGGAAATTGGGCGGCATAATCAGGCCGACTTTGCTGCGAGCGTGCAATCCTATGTAAAGCGCTGTTATCAGCCTCAGCGCGTCGAAAATCTGCCGCTCGCTATGCGTCAGGCGTTGACACTTGCGACGACCGGTCGCCCCGGTCCGGTCAATCTCGATATTCCGTTCGATCTGTTCCAAGAAAGTGGTGAGCTCGACTATGAGGCCGCTCAACTTTCGGAAATCTCAAGCCGCATCGGTGCATCGGTCGAGACAGTGAACGCGGTTGTAGATTTGCTTCTCGAGGCAGAACGACCGTTGATCTACACCGGCAACGGCACGACGTTGTCCGAAGCCGGCCCGCAATTGACGGCGCTCGTGGATCTCCTCGGCATTCCGGTTGTGAGTCTGCCGAACGGTATGGGCGCGCTCGACATGCGCCACGAACTGTCGCTTGGCTTTGTCGGCCGCAACGGTGCGTATCCGGCAAACGAGGCGGCTCGGCATTGCGACGTGCTGCTCAATCTTGGCGCGCGATTCGACGATCGTTCCGCATCGTCTTGGATACCCGGCTATTCCTGGAATATCCCGCCGACGAAGCTCATCCAGGTCGACATCGATGCGATAGAAATCGGGCGCAACTATCCGGTCGCTGTAGGCGTCGCGGCTGACGTGAGGACATTCCTGGCGCAGCTTCTTGCCGAACTAGATCGACGCAAAGCAAAAGGGCGTCGCGAGGGATGGCTAGCGCAGATTTCAAGCTGGCAGGAGGAATGGGAAAGGTACGTGCGTCCGCATTTCAATGTGTCTAGTTCGCCACTCCGGCCCGAACGGATTGTGCACGATATGCGCCAAATTCTTCCCGACGATGCCATCGTTATTCCGGATGTCGGAGCGCATCACAATTGGTTCATGCAATTTTGGGAAGTGCGCCAGCCGCAGACGTTTCTAAACGCATATGGCTTTGGCGCCATGGGTTTCAGCGTGTGTGGTGTACTCGGTGCAAAACTCGCTGCGCCGGATCGCACCTGCATCAGTGTCTGCGGGGACGGCGGTTTCACAATGACTCCGTACGTTCTGGCCACGGCTGTAGAGTACAATATTCCGGCGATCTGGGTGGTCTGGAACAATTTCGGTTGGACTTCGATCCGCGACATCCAACTTGGCATGTTCAATGGGCGCGAGTTGGGCACGCTCTTCTACCGCGACGGCGAGCGATACAATCCTGATTTCGCCTTGATGGCGCGATCTTACGGCGTCGAAGGCATCACCGTGACGCACGCCGATCAGTTCGCCGATGCGCTGAAGCACGCAATTCAACTTGGTAAGCCTTGTCTGCTCGATGTGCATGTCGACGCCGATATCCGTCCGACTTCCACTGGCGCGTGGCAATTGCCTCCGACGCCTTATCGCGAGCCAGCCTACGGCAAGCGCTTTATTCCGGAGTGAAGGCGATGTCGGATCCTGTTATTTTTCATCGCGACGAGAACGTCGTTACGTTGACCCTCAACCGGCCCGAGACGCGTAACGCGCTGACAGCCGAGGTCGTGGATGGGCTTGTCGCGGCGTGCGACCGCATCGCGTTCGACCACACCGTGCGCGCTGTCATTGTGACTGGTGCCGGCCCGGCCTTTTGTGCGGGCGGTAGCGTGAAGGACATGCGTGAGAAAAGCGGTTTATTTGGCGGCAGCCCGGCAGACATGCGTAACCGCTATCGCACGGGAATCCAGCGCATTCCGCTCGCGCTTTACGAACTTGAAGCTCCGACGATTGCGGCGGTGAACGGCGGCGCAATTGGCGCTGGTTGCGATCTTGCGCTGATGTGTGACATCCGCATCGCGGCTGACAATGCCGTTTTCGCAGAGAGCTTCGTCAAACTTGGTATAATTCCTGGGGACGGCGGAGCGTGGCTGTTGCCGCGCGTAGTGGGCATGTCGCGCGCTAGCGAGATGTCGTTTACGGGAATGCAGGTTGACGCCGCGAAAGCGGTCGAATGGAATCTGGCGTCGCGCGCCGTGCCTGCTGCGGCACTGCTCGATGAAGCGCGGAAAATCGCTGCCAACATCGCGACCAATCCACCCGAAGTTTTGCGCATGACCAAGAGATTGCTGCGCGAGGGGCAGCGGAGCGATCTTCGAACCACTCTTGAATTATCGGCGGCGTTCCAGTCGATCGTGCAGCACCTGCCCGATCATCGCGAAGCCGTGTCCGCCATGTTCGAGAAGCGCAGCGGTGTGTTCACCGGCGCGCGTTAATGTTGATCAGGAGGCCAATGTGGCAATCAAAATCGTAGAAAATAGCGCGCTGGATCTCGATGTTGGAGACGAGCAGGAGCCGCTTGTCTTCATTGTGACACCAGAGCTCAACCAACAATATCTTTTCGCTGTGGAGGACTTTCACGAGCGCTACTGGCAGCGCGGCGAATGGGGCGCGCCGATCGTGCATCCATCGATTCTAATGAATATGTCCAATCGCACGCGCAGCCCGTCCTTCAAGTTGCCGAAAGGCTGGAGCTCGATTCATGCGCGCGACGAAACCGAATTTCATTCTGCCGCGCGCGTCGGTGAAACACTGACCGTCCGATGGAAGGTCGTGGATCGCTACGAGCGGCGGGAGCGTCCCTATCAGGCGCTTGAAGTGCGCATCACGCGACCCGACGGACAATTGGCGCTGCGCCGTGTCGCCCATTCGACCGTGTCACGTCCGGACAAAGCTGTGACAGGCAAGGCGTCGTGAGCAAGGAAAAGACGATGATTATTGAGCGTTCAGTGGCGCCTGGCGCCGAATTTCAGGGAAAGGAAAAGCACATTACCGCAGCGCGGCTGCTGACCTTTTCTGGCGGTCCGATTACGGAAGGCGGCTGGCCACGCAAAAACATCCACACCGACACTGACTTCGCCAAGTCCACTGGCCTTCCCTCGCGGTGCGCCTCAGGCACCCAGTTTCAGGGCCAGATGGTGGAGTTTTTTGTCGATCTGTTCGGGGAGGATTGGTTTGCCTCGGGAACCATGAATGTGAAGTTCGTCGATCTGGTCCTGGAGGATCAGACCGTTACGGCGCATGCAAAAGTAACGAACCGGGTAGTCGATCCAAAAGGCGGCACGCGCATTGAGTTCGATATCTGGAGCGAGCGTAACGACGGCCGCAAAGTCATGACCGGAACGGCAACCGGCCTTCTGGACTAGGAACGATGATCCGCCTCACCGAGGATAAAACCAAGTCCTGGCTCGCGGCGCGAGGGCTTCCTGTCCCGAAAGGTGTTGCGGTGAACAATGCGCAGGAAGCGGCCGATGCTGTGACGGGCTTCGGTGGCGCGGTGATTAAAGCCCTCGTCGCGACGGGGCGCCGCGGTAAGGCCGGAGCAGTCCGCGTGGTCTCTGACGCGAAAGCAGCCAGAGATGCTGCCACGGCGATCCTTGGCTTGTCAGTCGGTGAGCATTTGGTTGAGCGACTGTATGTCGAAGAGAAAGTAGATATCGGGCGCGAATTCTACTTGGCCTTCTCGTTCGACGGGCGAAGCCCGTCTGTCGTCGCAAGTATCAACGGCGGTGTCGATATCGAGGATGTGCATCGGAACTCACCGGAATCGATCGTCCATCACGCAGTGGACGCCGTCCACGGAGTGAGATTCTGGGATGCTCTCGCGCTTTGGGAGGCCGCCAAGGCACCGAAGGAATCGTTAGCGGGATTGGCTCGTATCACGGTCAATGTTTGGCACGCGTTTCACGATGCCGATGCCCTTACGCTTGAGATCAATCCGCTCGCGGCCGATGGCAAGAACAACCTGTCGCTTGTCGGTGCGATGATGGGAATTGATCCGAATGCTATTTTCCGGCAGCCCCAATGGCAGGCGGATGCATCGGAACAAGGTGCGACTGCTGGCCGGCCCACGGCGGGAGAACTGGCTGTCGCCGAAGCAAACCGTACGTTGCCGGGAGGCGCGGTGCGCTATACCGAACTCGACGGTGAGATCGGCATGCTGGTGGGTGGCGGCGGCGCGTCGCTCCTCGTCCACGACATGATCCTTGCGCGAGGCAGCCGGCCGGCGAATCACACGGATTCCAGCCCCGGCCCGATTACCGAAAAGCTCAAGGTGATGCTGCGGGAAATTCTCCGTAATCCGAACACACGAGGATTGCTGCTCGCTTATAATCGTCTGCAAATGGCTCGCTGCGACACCAAGATGGAGGCGCTCGCCGACGCGTTGCGCCAATCCGGTGTTGACCCGCGCACATTTCCAATTGTCGTGCGCCTCGTGGGCCCCACCGAACAACGAGCGCGGGAAATCGCTGCAGAATTCCCGGGCATTGAGTATCTTGACGACGATGCCTCGCTCGACGATGCGGTCGCTCTAATCGTGCAGCGCACACGCTGTGCACGGGCGGTGGCCGAATGAGCATTCTCGTCAACGCCAATACGCGCGTGCTCGTACAGGGAATTACCGGCTTCCAAGGCCGAATGGATACAGAATATAGCCTCGCCTACGGAACGAAAATCGTTTGCGGCGTTACCCCCGGCCGCGGTGGCGAGAGGGTGCACAATGTACCCACATTCAACACGGTACGTTCTGCTGTAAGTGCTGTTCCGGTCGATGCCAGCCTTCTCTACGTTCCGGCGACGGCGTTGCGTGATGCCGCTCTTGAGGCGATTGACGCCGGGATCAAGCTTATGGTGGCCACAACCGAGAACGTGCCGCGCCACGATGCAGCACTAATCGTGGCCGAGGCGCAGCGAAACGGCGTCAGTATTATTGGATTCAACACCAACGGCATTATTACGCCGGGAGAGTGCAAGCTCGGCGGGATAGGTGGCGATCACCCGGAACGGAGTTATGTGCCAGGCCGTATCGGGGTTTGCTCGCGCTCCGGCGGAATGTCGGCAGAGATATCTTGGACTCTGAAGAAAGCAGGTCTCGGAGTTTCAACTTGCGTCTCCATGGGCGGCGATCCGATCACCGGCCTGATGATGATCGACTACTTGCGGTTATTTGAATCCGATCCAGCGACCGATGCGATGGTAATTTTCGGCGAGCCCGGATCGGCGCACGAGCAAGGTGTAGCAAGCGCGCTTGCTGCGGGCGAATTTCGAAAACCAGTCTTTGCGATCATTGCGGGCGCTTTCCAGGAATCTTATCCAAAAGGCGTGAGCTTTGGGCACGTTGCCGCGATGATCGCCGACGAAGCCGACACCGCAACCGCGAAACGGCGGCTCCTCGCCGACAGCGGAGCCATCGTAGTCGACGGCCTTGATGCACTCGCGCTCGCAGTTCGACAGCGCGTCAATGCGCCCTCTGTTGCGGCGCGATAAGAGTAGTAGCATGAACAACTACTGTTGTTGACCAACCTTGGCAAATAGGCAATGTTAACGCAGCCAAAAAAGCTCCGAAAAGAGAGCTCCCAACACACACTCAGGGAGGACTTTCATGGACGATAATAAACTCACCCCGTTGCAGCGGACGCGCCGCGAATTCCTTTCGCTTACCGCGCGTTTCGGCGGTTCAGCGGCTACGCTCGCCTGGCTCGGCGTGCCTGCCGGCGTGTCGGTGCTTGAGGTCGCGAAGGCCTACGCGCAGACCGAAGATGAGAAGAAGAAGAAAGCCGATCACGTCATTCTGACCGGCATTACCGAGAATCCGAACCGATGGCCTCAGGGCAAGCTGTCGCGCGAACAGTCAAATCTGACCGGCGTCGTTCAGTGGAAAGAGAACATCGAGAAGCACACTGGCGGCAAGGTTTACGTGGATCTGCAATATGGTGGCGCGCTCGGCAGCCAGATCGACATGCCGAAGAAGTTGCAGCAGGGCACGCTGCAGGGTGCGCACGGCTCGACACAGAACGCGGCAGCTTCAGCCACGGTCTGGAATGTCATCGATTTTCCTTATCAAGTTGGACCGATCGAAAATTTCTGGCGCCTTGTTTACTCCAAGGAATTCAACGACGTTGTCCGTAAGAAATCCGAGCAACAAGGTTTGGTAACAACGGCAATCTTCCCGCAAGTTAGATGGATCGAGTATCGCAAGGGGCTGGATCGCGAAATCAGACGTCCCGAAGAAATTAAAGGTCTTAAGATTCGGGTGACGGGTTCTAAGCTCGAGCAGACCGCATTCAAGATTCTTCCGGCCAATCCCACGCCAGTTGCGTGGGGCGAAACCTACAACGCGCTCAAGGAAGGCGCGGTTGACGGTTTGCATGTCGGCCCGGGTCCGATTGCGGACGTAAATATCTCGGAGGTTATCGGACAGCTGGTTGATACTGAGTTCATGTACAATTCGGACGCAATGTACCTGTCGACTAAGTGGTATCGTGCGCTTCCGGCTGCGATCCAGGAGCAAATTATGGAAGCCTGCTATGACACGCAGGTGTTCCAACATAAAAATTACGAGCCGTATCTGCGCGATCAGTGGGGGATCCGGCCCAATTCGCCCGAAGATTCGATCTGGGGCAAGCTCAAGCCGAAGTTCATTTTCCTGAATGATAAGGAACGAGCGGTGTGGGAGGATTTCTTATCCTACGATCGCAACAAGACAATCTATGACCCGCTTATCGAGCAGTTCGGCCGCAAGGAGTATGAGACGACCGGTAAGGTCGCACACGAAAAATCCAAAGTTGAGCCGCGCCGCTGGTGGAAGGCTTGATC
>CAMBBO010000058.1 GCA_945862935.1 Pseudorhodoplanes sinuspersici
GCGCGAGCTGTGCTGCCTGCGGTCCAAGATCCTCTTCGGCGGCGGTGAGATCGCTTTGCTTGATCTCGGTGCCGTTGACCTTCGCGACGACGGGGTCGTTCTGCGCGAAAGCAGGCGTTGCAAACGCAAACATCGCTGCGAAAAGGGCGGTGCGGACGAGGGCGGTCATTCGGGATTTTCCTGTTGAGGCGGGCGGCGGGCTTAGGGCCGCGCGGCGGCGACTTGTCGCGCAAATGGGGGGTGTTTGGCAATGCCCGAACGCCGCCGCAGCGTTAACGAGGACGTGAACCAGTCGCGCCTTCAAAGCGACAAAAAGGCTCAATTTGGGCGTCAATTGACAAGGATGTGACCCCCACTTATCTCTCGCCGTAAGCATTCCATTTATGCATCGTCGCGCGGTCCTCAGGGCCTCGTGTTTCACTCTCAAACGGGTCTTTTCCCGGGTGTTTCACCTCAACGCCGCCAAGTCTCCCAACTTGGTCCTCAAGAAGGATCGCGCATGATCGGCGCTGTCGCCAAGAAGCTGTTCGGCTCCGCCAATGACCGCCGCATCCGCGGCTATCGTCCGCGGGTCGATGCGATCAATGCGCTCGAACCGGAGATCGTTGCCCTGTCGGACGACGCGCTGCGCGCGCGCACGGTGGCGTTCCGCAAGGAACTCGAAGAAGGCAAGTCGCTCGACGACATTCTGGTGCCGGCCTTCGCGACGGTGCGCGAAGCGGCCAAGCGCGCGCTCGGCCAGCGTCATTTCGACATGCAGATGATCGGCGGCATGATCCTTCACGAAGGCAAGATCGCCGAGATGAAAACCGGTGAAGGCAAGACGCTGGTTGCGACGCTTGCGGTTTACCTCAACGCGCTTGCCGGACGCGGCGTGCATGTCGTCACCGTCAACGATTATCTCGCCAAGCGCGACGCCGAATGGATGGGACAGGTCTACGGCTTCCTCGGCCTGACCACTGGCAACATCGTGCATGGCCTCGACGATGAGGCGCGCAAGAAGGCGTACGACTGCGACATCACCTACGGCACCAATAACGAGCTTGGCTTCGACTATCTGCGCGACAACATGAAGTATCGCCTCGAGGACATGGTCCAGCGCGGGCACGCTTTCGCAATCGTTGACGAAGTCGACTCCATCCTGATCGACGAAGCGCGCACGCCGCTGATCATTTCAGGCCCGCTCGACGACCGCTCCGAATTTTATAACACCATCGACGCCTTCATCCCGAAACTCGACAAGACCGATTACGAGGTTGACGAGAAGCAGCGCACGGTGAGCCTGACCGAAGCGGGCATGGAGAAGATGGAAACGCTTCTCCGCAACGCGGGCGAGCTGAAATCGGATTCGCTCTACGACGTCGAGAACGTCACCGTCGTGCATCACGTCAATCAAGGTCTGCGCGCGCATACGCTGTTTCAGCGCGACAAGGATTACATCGTGCGTAACGGCGAGGTCGTCATCATCGACGAATTTACCGGCCGCATGATGCCGGGACGCCGCTATTCCGAAGGCCTGCATCAGGCGCTGGAGGCCAAGGAGCACCAGCCGATCCAGCCGGAAAACCAGACGCTGGCCTCGATCACCTTCCAGAATTACTTCCGCATGTACGAGAAGCTCGCCGGTATGACCGGCACGGCGCTCACGGAAGCCGACGAGTTCCTCGACATTTACAATCTCGAAGTTCTCGAAGTTCCGACCAACATGCCGCTGGCGCGCGACGACCAGGATGACGAGGTCTATCGCACGGCGAACGAGAAATACCGTTCGATCATCACGCTGATCCAGGAATGCAAGGTGAAGGGCCAACCGGTTCTGGTCGGCACGACTTCAATCGAGAAGTCCGAATTGCTCGCCGAATTGCTGCGCAAGGAAGGCTGGGAGCAGCACGATTTCACCGATCCGAACGCTTTCGCCAAGCTTTATACCGGCGACGAGGGAGCGATGCGCTCCAAGGTCTTCGCGATTCTCAACGCGCGTCATCACGAGCAGGAATCCTACATCGTCTCGCAGGCGGGCGTGCCGGGCGCGATCACCATCGCGACCAACATGGCCGGCCGCGGCACCGATATTCAGCTTGGCGGCAATGCCGACATGCGCATCAAGCAGGAATTGCAGGGCCTTGAAGGCGCCGAACGTAGGAAGCGCGTCGCGCAAATCCGCGAGCAGGTGACGCGGTTGAAGGAAAAAGCTTTGGGCGCGGGCGGATTGTTCGTGCTCGGCACCGAGCGCCACGAAAGCCGCCGCATCGACAATCAGCTGCGCGGCCGTTCGGGCCGTCAGGGCGATCCCGGCCGTTCGAAATTCTTCCTGTCGCTTGAAGACGATCTGATGCGGATTTTCGGATCGGACAAGCTCGACACGATGCTGACGCGGCTCGGCCTGAAAGAGGGCGAGGCCATCGTCCATTCCTGGATCAACAAGGCGCTGGAAAAAGCGCAGCAGAAGGTCGAGGCGCGCAACTTCGATATCCGCAAGAATATTCTGAAATACGACAACGTGATGAATGACCAGCGCAAGGTCATCTTCGAGCAGCGCGTCGATCTGATGCGCGACGAGAACGTCACCGAGACGATCAACGACATGCGTTTCGCCGTGGTCGAGACTCTGGTCAAGAAGCACGTTCCGGAAAACGCCTATCCCGAGCAATGGGATGTCGCGGGCCTGAAGGAAGAACTCAACCGCGTGCTCGGCCTCGAATTGCCGGTCGATGCGTGGGCGAAGGAAGAAGGCATCGCCGACGAGGAATTGCTGTCGCGCATCGAGCGCAAGGCCGACGAGCATATGGCGGCGAAGGTGGCCCAGTGGGGCCCCGACGTGATGCGCCATGTCGAGAAGTCGATCCTGCTGCAATCGCTCGATCACCTGTGGCGCGAGCATCTCGTCGTGCTCGAACATCTGCGCCAGGTGATCGGTCTGCGCGGCTATGGCCAGCGCGATCCGCTGAACGAATACAAGTCGGAAGCCTTCACGCTGTTCGAGAACATGATCGTGCAACTGCGCGAGGCCGTGACCGGCCAGCTCATGCGGGTCGAGATCGTGACGCAGCCGCCGGCCGACGATCCGTCGCAGCTTCCCTATATGGAAGCGCACAAGGTCGACCCCAATTCCGGCGATGACGAGATGGCGATGGCGAATGTCTCGCTGTCGCCCGCCATGGCGGGCGGTGCTGCGGCCCAGCGCGATCCGAACAACCCTGCCTCATGGGGCAAGGTTGGGCGCAATGAGGATTGCCCGTGCGGCTCCGGCAAGAAATACAAGCATTGCCACGGCAAGTTCGCCTGAGGACGAGCGGTCGCACCGGCCTTGTGAAACCAAAAGGCCCGACGCAGACTTGACCATTAGGAGTCAACAACGCGCGAGGTCTTCATGCAAATTCCCGTCGAGATTGCGTTCCATAATTGCGAACGGTCGGACTCGGTTGAGGACAGCATCCGTTTGCATATCGACCGGCTCGAAGAAATCCATCCCCGGCTGACCGGTTGCCGGGTACGGGTCGATCAGCGCAACGACAATCCCACGCACACGATCCCGCCTGTGGTGCGCATCGAAATCAGCGTGCCGGGGCGCAAGGACATCGTGGTCTCGCACGAGCCGGATCACCTGCAGCGCAAATTCCAGCATCCCGATGTCCGCAATGCCATCGGCGAAGCTTTTCGCATTGCTGAGCGTCAGCTCAATGTGGCGAAGGAGCTGGCGAACGACCACACGTCGGCTGCGGTACACGAGGCCGCGAATGAATTTCTCGGGCAGGTCGCGGATATGCCGCCGGGGGAGGATTTCGGTTTCCTGCTCACCAAGGAAGGCAGCGTTCTTTATTTCCACCGCAACGCCGTGTTGTCGGGCGACTTCGACCGGCTGCGCCGTGGCGACGGCCTGACCTATGTGGAGGATGTCGGCGACACCGGCCCGATCGCGACCAAGGTGCGCGTGAAGAACGGCCGTTAGCCGCCGAATTCAGAGAATATCAGCGGAACGCGAAACGGTTATCGAAGGACGACGATGACGGGATCGGCTGGGATCCTGCCATCAGACTGCCGGTCGTGCTCGGCGTGGCAGGCGTCGTTTTCGCAGCGGCCACCGGCTCGCTTGCCGGCGCAGGGCGAATGGCGCCGGACTTTGCCGGTTCGGCGGAGGGCGCGCCTTCGCTGCCGCGCAAGCCAAGCTTGCGAGTGATCTTGGCCGTGATGCCTTCCTTCTTCGGTGCTACTGCCACCTGCGGAGTTGTAGGTTCGGGCGCCGCAATCGGAGCGGGCTTTTCTTCCGGCTTGAACAGGCTGCCCAGACGGCTCGTCAGAGAAGGCTTTTGCGCCGCCGGAGCCGGAGCAGGTGTTGCGACAGGCGCCGCTGCAACTGCGACCGCAACGGGCGCAGGCTCGACGGCGCGGGGCGGATTCACAGAAGTCGGAATCGTGCCGGCCGAAGTCCTGATCGGGGCGGCGAGCGGAGCTTCGCCAGCGGTCACGCGCGCATCGGTTTGCGTCAGCGCGGTGAGAAACAGCTTGTTCATCCCGCCGTCGGCATAGGAGCGCACAGGGGCCGCGGGAGTGCCTCTCGCGACAAGCTGCGCGGTCTGGACTTCATCGCGGCGCTGCTTGTCGTTCACAGCGTCAGCCACTTCCTTCGGCACGGTGTAGGACGGGCAGCGCCCAGCCGGATTGAAACGCAGCGCCGTCGAAGCGTTCACCGGCTCTGCGTCGAACACGTATTTCTTTTCGCAGACATCGACCTTCGGTTCGAGGCGTGTGACCTCGAAATGATCGGTGCCGCGCTTGAGCATTTTCCAGAACGCGTAATTCGGATTGTTGCGATGCTTCGCCATGTTCTGCGGCGTCATGCGAAACGGCAGCGCCTGCACTTGGAACGATTGCTGCCCGCCGAAGAAGGACTCGCGGCCGAGCGCGAAAATTTCTGAAATCTGCTCGTCGGTCATCGCGTAGCAGCCGCGTGACGAGCAATCGCCGTGCACCATCAGCTGCGAGCCGGTGCGGCCCCATGCCTGATCGTAGGCATTCGGATAACCGAGATTGAACGACAGGTAATACGCAGAGTTCGGATTCATCTGTGTGGGCGAGATGTTGTAGAAGCCTTCCGGCGCCTGACGATCGCCTTCCTTGACCTTGGGTCCAAGATCTCCGGACCAGCGGCAGATCGGATAGGTCTTCAGCAGCGCATAGCGCCCGGTGCGATCCTGCTTCCAGACTTCGAGTTCGGCTTCTTCCTTGAACAGGCGAACGAGCATGGGCGATTCCTTCGCCATGTTCTTCTGTTCAAATTCGGAGATGAGCGCGGACGAGAGCGGGACGTTCGCTTTGGACGAATAGGGAAGGCCGCCATCGGTATTGCAGCCGGCCGTCAGCAAGGCGAGGCCCATCACCACGGGCGCGACCAGCGCGCGAACCGGATTATGGCGCAACGTCAATGCCTTGTTCCCCGAATGCGGAAGTCCCCAAGCCGTCATGAAGCGAAGGTTATCCCCCAAATGGCGACCCGCTGGCAAGAAGCGGACGCATATTCCCATGTTGACCACGGGGCGCGTGAATGAATGGTAAATTTGCGTAAATCTGAGCCGGATAACTGGGCGTTATTAAGGCTTTGCGCGGTTTGGCGGGGTGGAACCGGGCTTAGCTATTCGGCCAGATTCCGTCCGATGGCGAGGAATTTCTCCCGCCGTCCTTCACGGACGGCATTGCCATTCAGCCCGCTGAGACTGGCGAACGCTTCGGCAATGGCGTCCCCAGTCCGGGTGATCGCCAAATCCGGATCGCGATGCGCGCCGCCGGACGGTTCGGCGACGATCGTGTCGATTATGCCAAAGCCGATCAGGTCCTGCGCCGTGATCTTCATGTTGGTCGCGGCTTCCTGCGCCTTGGTCGAATCGTGCCACAGGATCGAGGCCGCGCCTTCCGGCGAGATGACGCTGTAGATCGCGTGTTCGAGCATTAGCACGCGGCTGGCCGTCGCAATCGCAATAGCGCCGCCCGATCCGCCTTCGCCGATGATGACGGCAACATTCGGCACGCTGAGATTGAGGCAGGCTTCCGTTGAGCGCGCGATGGCTTCCGCCTGGCCGCGCTCTTCCGCGCCGATGCCCGGATAGGCGCCCGCGGTGTCGATCAGCGCGAGCACCGGAATGCCGAAGCGGTCGGCCATCTCCATCAGGCGCACCGCCTTGCGGTAACCCTCGGGCCGCGCCATGCCGAAATTGTGTTTCAGCCGTGCCTCGGTGGTCGAGCCTTTCTCATGGCCGACCACGCAAATGCTCTGGCCGCGAAAGCGGCCGAAACCGCCGATGATCGCGTCGTCGTCGCCGAATTTCCGGTCGCCCGCGAAGGGCATGAATTCGGTGACCAGCCCGCCGATGAAATCGAGGCAATGGGGCCGCTGCGGATGGCGCGCGACCTGCGTTTTCTGCCACGGCGTCATCGCGGCATAGAGATCCTTCAACGTCTGCGCGGCTTTCGCCTCGAGCCGTTTGATCTCCTCATCGACCTGAACTTCTTCGCCGCCGGCCGCGACGGCGCGTAATTCCTCGACCTGTGCCTCAAGCTCGGCAACGGGTTTTTCAAAATCGAGATAACTTCGCATCTGAAGACAGGATTCCGGCAATGATCGGAGCCGGCGGGCCCGATGGCTTGGAAACTGGCCCCGGCACGGCGCTCAAGTCAAGCAACGCGGGGTGGGACGGTTCGGTGCCGTTCGCATGGCACAAAAGACGTTAAGAATCATCAGCCAGCGGGTGCAAATCGCGAACGAGGCTTTTCAGGCGTTCTTCCAGCACATGCGTGTAGATCTGGGTGGTCGAAATATCGGCGTGGCCAAGCAGCGTCTGCACCGCGCGCAGATCGGCGCCGTTTTGCAGCAGATGGCTCGCGAAAGCATGGCGCAGCACATGCGGGCTGATCTGAGAGGCTTTAAGCCCGGCCAAGGCTGCGAGCGATTTCAGTTCGCGCGCAAAATGCTGGCGCGTCAGGTGCCCGCTTTCGCCGAATGAGGGAAACAGCCATTTCGACTCGTCGTGCTTTGCGGATTTTCGAAGGCTCAGATAATCCGCCATTGCCTGTTTGGCGGCGTTGTTGAGCGGCACCATGCGCTCTTTGCCGCCCTTGCCCTTAACGACCAGCATGCGCTGGTCGCGCCGAGCGGCGGACGATGGCAATGCGACAAGCTCCGACACGCGTAGGCCGGTGGCGTAGAGAACCTCGAGCAGGCAATTCAGCCGCGCGGACCTAAGCCGCTCCGCGGCATCGCTGCTTTCTTCTGAAATTGCATCGCGCGCGCATTCCAGTAGCCGGTCGACCTGAGCGATCGACAGCACGCGCGGAATGCTGCGTCCGCGCTTTGGTCCTTCGAGGACAGCCGCAGGGTCATCCTTGCGGTGTCCTTCGAGATAAAGAAAACGATAGAGCTGGCGGATCGCGGACAATTTGCGCGCGACCGAGGTCGCCTGAAATCCGCGAGCGTTGAGTGCGCCGAGATAGCCGCGAATATCGTCGGTTGAAGCCTTTGCGACGGTCGCGCCCGATCCCGCTGCATGGTCTGCGAAATCGGAAAGATCGGAACGATACGCCGCCAGAGTGTTTTCGCGCGCACCGCGTTCGGCCGCGAGCATGTCCAGGAAAAGCTCGATCAGCGTCTGAGTTGCTTTTGCGGTTCTCGCCATGCGGCGCGTCAGCGCTTGATCATCCGGTCAGCCGGCACCGTAACCGTCATTTCGCGCGGCTGCGGCTCCACCATCGTGGCGAGCGTTACGATCGCGGCGTAGGCGATCCCGCCCAGAATTCCGACGATGGCAAGGAATCGGAAAAGACTCGGCATGGCGATTTGCGCGCATTCGTGTGGTGTCGGGACGAAGCGAGTACGACCATGTTCGGCCGCGCCTGACAAGTACCGCGATGGGCCGCCAAGAGCCGCAACGGGCCGCGATGCGGCATCCCAACGCCTATGGCGAAGCGCCCGCAGGGGCGCTAAGACACCGGCCATGTCGGACGTTGCCGAGCATAACAAGGTCGCAGCCGAAGCGCCGGAGCCTGCCCTCGCGCACGCTCTCGGGCGGCGCTCGATCGTGCTCGTCGGTATGATGGGGGCCGGGAAATCCTCTATCGGGCGAAAGCTTGGAAGCCGGCTCGGCCTGTCCTTCGTTGACGCGGACAGCGAAATCGAAGCAGCCGCCGGCATGACCATTCCTGAGATTTTTGAAATTCGCGGTGAGGCTGAGTTCCGTACCGGCGAGGCGCGCGTGATTGCGCGTCTGCTTGACGGTGGTCCGCAAGTGCTCGCGACCGGCGGCGGTGCATTCCAGAACGGCGAGACCCGCGCGCTGATCCGCGCCAAGGCGGTTTCGATCTGGCTGAAGGCGGATTTTGAGGTGCTGATGAAGCGCATCAAGCGGCGCACCGACCGTCCGATGCTGAAGACCGCCGATCCAGCCGCTACGCTGAAGAAATTGATGGCGGATCGCTATCCGGTCTATGCGGAAGCAGACATCACGATCGAATCCCGCGACGTGCTGCATGAAGTGATCGTGGATGAAATCCTTGTCGCATTCCGTGCGTTTGCCGGCGTTCCGGCCGGGGAAGGCGCGTGACCGCGCCGCTCCGCACGGGCGAGCCTGCGGTGGTGAAGGTCGCGCTCGGCGACCGCGCCTATGACATCGTTGTCGGGCGAAACGCGCTGGCGTCACTCGGCCAGCGGGTCGCTTCGCTCCGGCCGGGTGCGAAGGCTGCCATCGTCACTGACGACAACGTCGCGCGCGCGCATCTGAAATCCGCGCAGACCGCACTAGAGCGTGCAGGCATCAGTTCGTCGAGCGTTGTCGTTCCGGCCGGAGAGAATTCCAAACGCATTTCGGGTTTTGAAACAGTCTGCGAAGCCCTGATCGGTGCGCGCATGGAGCGCGGCGACATCGTCATCGCACTCGGCGGGGGCGTGATCGGCGATTTGACGGGATTTGCTGCGGCAACCGTGCGTCGCGGAATCGATTTCGTACAGGTGCCGACGTCGCTGCTCGCGCAAGTGGATTCATCGGTCGGTGGAAAAACGGCGATCAATTCGCAGCACGGCAAGAATCTGATCGGCGCATTCCATCAACCGGTTCTGGTGATCGCGGATACAGCGTTGCTCGATACGCTTCCGGAGCGCCAGATGCGCTCGGGCTATGCGGAACTCGTGAAGCACGGCTTCGTCCGCGATGCTGCGTTCTTCTCATGGCTCGACAATAATTGGCGCGAGGTTTTTTCCGGCGGGCCGGCGCGGGAGGAGGCGGTCGCGCGCAGCGTCGCGATCAAGGCTGCGGTAGTCGCGCGCGACGAACGCGAGAACGGCGACCGTCAGGTTCTTAACTTCGGCCACACATTCGGTCACGCGCTGGAAGCCGACGCGGGATTTTCCGAACGTCTCCTGCACGGAGAAGCGATCTCGATTGGCATGGCGCTGGCGTTTTCCTATTCGGCTGCGAAAGGGGTCATGCCGACGCAGGAAGCACAGCGCGCGATTTCGCATTTTGATGCGGTCGGCCTGCCGACGAAGTTGGCGCAGGTGACGGGTGGTGTTTCAAATGCCGACCGGCTGATGGACCTGATGGCGCAGGACAAGAAAGTAAAGCGCGGCAAGTTGACCCTCATCCTGTCGCGCGGGATCGGCGATGCTTACGTAGCGCCCGATGCGGACCCATCCGAAATCCGCGATTTCCTGAGCGAGCAACTGGCCGCCCGATGAGTTCTGCTTACTTCAATCTTGTCATCGCTTTTGTTCTTCTCGCTGCAAACGCATTCTACGTCGCGGCGGAATTCGCGCTGGTGAAAGCGCGGGGCTATCGCATCAATACGCTGGCCAAGAAAAATTCATTCGGCGCGCGGATGGCGCAGCATATGCTGAAGAATATCGAGGCCTATCTCGCGTGCTGCCAGCTTGGCATCACGATGGCTTCGCTCGGATTGGGCTGGGTCGGCGAACCTGCGGTGTCGTCGCTGCTCACTCCATACCTGTTGCCGCTCGGCATGCCGGAACAGGCGCTGCATTTCACATCGTTCCTGATCGGGTTTCTGATTTTCTCGTCGCTGCATATCGTGCTCGGCGAGCAGGTGCCGAAGACACTCGCGATCCGTCAGCCGGAGCCGGTGTCGCAATGGATCGCCTATCCGCTCTATTTTTCCTTCATCATTCTGTATCCGCTGAACTGGCTGCTGAATGCAGCATCCGCCGGAATTTTACGCCTGCTTGGCGTGCGCGAGTCGTCGCACGGAGAGATTCTCAGTGGGCCGGAAATCGAGGGATTGGTCGAAGCGTCTGCCGAGCACGGCACGATCCAAGAAGGTCAGGCCGAATACATCCAGAATGTGTTTCGCCTGAGCGAACTCGAAGTGTCCGACGTGATGATGCACCGCACGGAGATGGTTACGGTCAACATCGACGAGCCGCACGCCAATATCGTCAAGACGGTGATCGAGGCGCCGGTGACGCGCCTGCCTCTGTGGCGCGACAAGCCGGAGAACATCGTCGGCATGCTGCACGCCAAGGATTTGCTCCGCGCGTTGCAGGACGTCGACGGCGATGCCGACAAGGTGGACTTCGCAGCGATCATGACGCCGCCGTGGTTCGTGCCCGATACCACGCCGCTCTCCGAACAGCTCAAGGCGTTCCGCCGCCGCAAAACGCCGCTCGCGCTGGTCGTTGACGAGTATGGCGAGGTGATGGGCCTCGTGACGCTGGAGGATATTCTGGAAGAGATTGTCGGTGACATCACCGATGAATACGACGTCGCGGTGCCGGGTGTGCGCCCGCAGCTCGATGGCGCGGTGAATGTCGACGGCTCGGTCGCGATCCGCGATCTCAACCGCGCGATGGACTGGAAGCTGCCGGACGAAGAGGCGACCACAATCGCTGGCCTCGTCATCCATGAATCGCGCTCGATCCCGGATGCCGGACAAAGCTTCACGTTCCACGGGTTTCGTTTCCGTGTTTTGAAACGCGACAAGAACCGCATCACGCTGTTGCGGATTACACCGGTGGTTCGCAAGCCGGCACGAACGGGCGGGGGAGCATCATGAGCGACGACAAAACGGCGATCGAGAAAACGATCCAAACTTACTTCGATGGATTGTATGAAGGCGATGCGGACAAGCTCGCGTCGGCGTTTCATCCGGTCGCGCATCTTTATTCGGAGACGAACGGCGAGGTCGCCGATCTGCCGCGCGAGAAGTGGCTCGATATGGTCCGTAACCGGCCTTCGTCGAAATCGCAGGGCCATGCGCGGCATGACCGCATCGTCTCAATCGACCAGTCGGGGCCGATGACGGCTTTCGCCAAGGTCGAGTGCGCGCTGCCGCCGCGCTTCTTTGTCGATTACCTGACGCTGATCAAAACGGGTTCCGGCTGGCAGGTCGTGGCTAAGGCATTCAAGGCCGAGACGCGCTGATCAGGCTTCGCCCGGCGCCTTGGCGTGGATCGCGAGCGCATGCACGCTGCCCGCCAGTTCGCTGGAAAGAGTTTCGTTGATCATGCGGTGACGCGCGACGCGGGTCTTTCCATCGAACGCATCCGACACGATATAGACACGGAAATGGGTTTCCCCGCCCGGCCGGTGGCCCGCATGGCCCTCGTGCTGGTGCGATTCATCCAGAACCTCGAGGCTTTGCGGGCTGAAAGCCAAGGTCAATTTTTCGGCGATACGCTGTTTGGTCTGCATTTTGCCCCGATAGCGATGTCATATCGCGAGGTCAACCTGCGTAAATTGCAGGGAGGCGCAAGTCTGGGCTTGAACCTCTGTCACTGAAATTCGCATAATCACCGGTCATGAAATTCGATTCACCACTATTCGACGGCATCCGGGTCAAACCCGGCGAAGATCGGCGCCCGAAAACCGCGAGCCATCTGTGCGAGTGGCCTGGCTGCAAGAATCCGGGCGATCACCGCGCTCCGAAGGAACGTGGCCGCGACGGGCAATATTGGCGCTACTGCATCGCTCATGTGCGCGAATACAATGCGTCGTACAATTTTTTCAAAGGCATGAGCGACGAAGCGGTCCTGAAATATCAGAAGGAAGCGCTGACCGGCCATCGTCCGACCTGGAAGGTCGGGACGGGCAAGAAAGCGCGCAAGGCGGGCGATTTCTATGCCGAGGGTGCGAACGATCCATTTGGTGTGTTCCACGAGGTCGGCGACCACCCGCATCGCACCAAGGGCGAGGAAAAGCGCACGATCCGCAATGCCGAGCGCAAGGCATTCGATGCCCTTGGGCTCGATTTCGATGCCGACAAGGTCGCCATCAAGACCAAGTTCAAGGATCTGGTGAAGCGCCACCATCCCGACGTGAACGGCGGCGACCGGTCCACCGAGGACCGGCTGGTGGAGATCATTCAGGCGTATAATTATCTGAAATCGGTCGGTTTTTGCTGAAAGCCCGGGTTTTCCCGCAGGCTCCCTTTCTGCTAGTTTCCTCCCCGACCCGCATCGCAGACCATCCTGCTCACTGACGCCCCGAACGCGGGGCCACGGAGAACCAATGACCACCGCTACCCAAGAGGCCGCTCAAGGCCCCTCAGGCTTGCCTGACATGAAAGTGTCGGTGCGCCAGGTTTTCGGCATCGACAGCGATCTGGAAGTGCCGGCCTATTCGGCGGCCGATCCGCATGTTCCCGACCTCGATCCGGACTATCTGTTCGATCGCCCGACCACGCTCGCGATTCTCGCAGGATTTGCGAAGAACCGCCGCGTGATGGTCACGGGCTATCACGGCACCGGCAAGTCGACGCATATCGAGCAGGTCGCCGCGCGCCTCAACTGGCCGTGCGTGCGCGTCAATCTCGACAGCCACATCAGCCGTGTCGACCTCGTCGGCAAGGATGCGATCGTGGTCAAAGACGGTATGCAGATCACTGAATTCCGCGACGGCATTTTGCCGTGGGCGCTGCAGAACAACGTCGCGCTTTGCTTCGACGAATACGACGCCGGCCGTCCCGACGTGATGTTCGTGATCCAGCGCGTGCTTGAAGTGTCAGGCCGCCTGACGCTGCTCGACCAGAACAAGGTCATCAAGCCGCATCCGGCCTTCAGGCTGTTCGCGACCGCCAACACCGTTGGCCTCGGCGACACCACCGGCCTTTATCACGGCACGCAGCAGATCAACCAGGGCCAGATGGACCGCTGGTCGATCGTGACCACGCTGAATTATTTGCCGCACGACAAGGAAGTCGAAATCGTTCTGTCGAAGGCCAAGCACTACCGCACCGATGAGGGCCGCGACATCGTCAACAAGATGGTGCGCGTCGCAGATCTTACGCGCAACGGCTTCATGAACGGCGACATCTCAACCGTTATGTCCCCGCGTACCGTGATCACTTGGGCGGAAAATGCCGACATTTTTGGTGACGTCGGTTTCGCGTTCCGTGTGACCTTCCTCAACAAGTGTGACGAACTCGAGCGGCCGATTGTCGCCGAATTCTACCAGCGCTGCATGGGCGTCGATCTTCCCGAATCCTCGGTGAATGTCGCGCTGAGCTGATCCGTCCTTCATGGCCTCCAATTACAAAGCCAAGACCGGACCGAAGGAATCGCCCACCGAGCCGTTCAAACGGGCGGTGACGGGATGCCTGCGTGCGCTCGCGAAAAAGCCTGAACTCGAAGTCACGTTCGCTGCCGAACGGCCGGGGATTGCCGCGGGCAAGGTTCGCTTGCCAGAGCCCGCGCGCAAGCTGACCAAGACGGAAGCCGCAATCGTGCGCGGCCATGCCGATTCAGCAGCATTGCGTCTCGCCTGTCACGACCCCGCCGTTCATCGCAAACTCATTCCCGGCGGCCAGCAGGCGCGCGCGGTATTCGAGGCAGTGGAGCAGGCGCGCGTCGAAGCGATTGGCGCGCGGCGCATGGCGGGCGTTTCGAAAAATCTCACC
>CAMBBO010000059.1 GCA_945862935.1 Pseudorhodoplanes sinuspersici
TTCGACGAAATCGATACCGGCGTCGGCGGTGCCGTCGCGGACGCCATCGGCGCGCGCCTTGCGACGCTTGCGCGCGATGTGCAGGCGATTGCCGTGACGCATGCGCCGCAAGTGGCGGCGCGCGCGAGCCGGCATTATCTCATCGCCAAAGATGCGCTCGACAAAGGCAAACGCGTCGCAACCCGTGTAACCGAAGTCGCTGCCGACAAGCGCCGCGAGGAAATTGCCCGTATGTTGTCGGGCGCAGAGATCACCGAAGAAGCACGCGCCGCGGCGGAACGGCTGATCCGCGCGGCGAGTTGAGTATTGCGGAACAATGGCTGTTCGTTTTCACACGACCATCGCCGTCGAAGACCTGACGCCACGTCAGGCCAAGTCCGAGCATGCGCGTCTTGAGGGCGAGATCGCATCGCACGACAAGCGCTACTATCAGGACGATGCACCCACATTATCCGACGCAGACTATGACGCCTTGAGGCGCCGCTACGCGGCGATCGAGGAGCGGTTTCCCGATTTGCGGACGCTCACTAGCCTGACGCAAAAAGTCGGTGCCACGCCCGCGCGCGGCTTTGCCAAGGTGCGGCATGCCGTGCCGATGTTGTCGCTCGACAATGCGTTTTCCGAAGAGGACGTTGCCGAATTCGTTCAGCGTATCCGGCGCTTCCTGAAGCTCGACGAGAACGAAAAGCTTTCGTTCACGGCCGAACCGAAGATCGACGGGCTGTCGCTGTCGTTGCGCTACGAGAATGGCGTGCTGATAACGGGCGCGACGCGCGGCGATGGCTTCGAGGGCGAGGACGTCACCGAAAACGTCAAGATGCTCGATGACATTCCGCACAAGCTGAAGGGTAAAGTTCCCACGACCTGCGAATTGCGCGGGGAGGTATACATGAGCCATGCGGATTTTGTCGCGCTGAACAAGGCGCAGGAAAAATCTGGTGGCATCATCTACGCCAACCCACGCAATTCAGCTGCGGGTTCGTTGCGGCAGAAGGACTCGAAGATCGCTGCGTCGCGCAAGCTACGTTTCTTTGCTTATGCGTGGGGTGAGATGAGCGACATGCCGAAAGACAAGCAATCGGACATGCTGGGCTGGATGGAGAAGGTAGGCTTTCAGACCAATCCGCTCTGGAAGCTCTGCAAGTCGACCGATGATCTGATCGCATTTCATCGTTCAATCGGCGAGAAACGCGCGAAACTCGGCTACGATATCGACGGCGTTGTTTACAAGCTCGACCGGCTCGACTGGCAGGAGCGGCTCGGTTTCGTGTCGCGCTCACCGCGCTGGGCGATCGCGCATAAGTTCGCGGCCGAGCAGGCGACGACCGTGCTGAATGACATCGAGATTCAGGTGGGCCGTACCGGCGCGCTCACGCCGGTCGCAAAGCTGGAGCCGGTAACCGTGGGCGGCGTTGTCGTGCAGAACGCGTCGCTGCACAATGAGGATTACATCAAGGGCATCGGTTCGGACGGCGAGCCGATCCGTGGCGGCACCGACATTCGCATCGGTGACACGGTGACGATTCAGCGCGCCGGCGATGTCATCCCGCAGATCATCGACGTGGTGCTGGACAAGCGGCCAAAGAGTGCGAAGCCGTATAAATTTCCGATCAAGTGTCCCGCCTGCGGCAGCCACGCTGTGCGGGAGGTCAATCCGCGCAGCGGCAAGGAAGATGCCGTGCGCCGCTGTACCGGCGGGCTGATCTGTCCAGCGCAAGCGGTCGAGCGCATTCGGCATTTCGTCTCGCGAGACGCTTTCGACATTGAAGGTCTGGGCGAGAAGCAGGTTCAGGCGTTCTATGACGAAGGAGTCATCATGGAGCCTGCCGATATTTTTACGCTCGAAAAGCGCGACCAGCGCGCGGTCAAGAAACTGAAGGATAGGGAGGGCTACGGCGAGACTTCGATCCGCAATCTGTTCGCTGCCATCGAAGCCCGGCGCAGCGTTGCGCTCAACCGCTTCATCTACGCGCTCGGCATCCGGCATGTCGGCGAAACGAATGCGCGGCTATTGGCCCGGCATTACGGCTCAATCGAGGATTTCCGTAAAAGCATCGCCGCTGCAGCGAAGGATGCGGAAGGCGAGGAATTTCAGGAACTGACGTCGATTGGCGGCATTGGCGAGGTCGTCGCTGAAGCGATTGTGGAGTTTTTCAAAGAAAAGAGAAACGTCGAGGCTGTCGGACGGCTGCTCGATGAGATCGCTGTCGAGCCGATGGAAAAGGCCGCGAGCAATTCGCCGGTGTCAGGCAAGACCGTGGTGTTTACCGGCTCGCTGGAAAAGATGACCCGCGACGAAGCAAAGGCAATGGCCGAACGGCTTGGCGCAAAAGCATCAGGTTCGGTATCGAAGAAAACCGATTATGTCGTGGCTGGGCCGGGCGCGGGATCGAAGCTAGCGGAAGCAGCGAAGCTTGGGATCAAAGTTCTTACGGAAGACGAGTGGCTCTCGCTCGTCGGCCAATAGCGGCGCTCAAGACTTCTTTGCGCCGCGCACCAGTGCCACGAACGATAACACCGCAGCTCCGGCAAGGATCACCATAACGAGCGCGAGCGGCTGCGGCGTCGCCGAACTGACAAGAATATGGCTCATGAATTGAGCCGCAGCGGCCCCGATCGCAAATTGCGTGAATCCGCTGATGCCGGACGCCGTGCCCGCCGCTTGCGGCCGCACGCTGATCGCACCGGAGATCGCGTTCGGCAGAAGCAGCCCGTTGCCAAACGATACGAAGCATTGCGGAAAGAAGACAATTTCCGGCCCGCCCGCAGGCAGGTAGGCGACCGCGAGAACCTGCAATACCGCGCCGATGATTTCGAGCGTTAAGCCTGCGCGGATCATGCGATCGAGGCCGTAGCGCGGTGTGAGCCTTGCGGTGACCATATTGCCGAGCAGGTAGGCGAAGGCGGTGATTGCGAACCAGCCGCCGTATTCGGCTGGGCTTCGCTTCATCATCGCAATCACGACATAAGGGCCGCCGCCGAGAAACGCGAAGAACGTTGCGGAACCAAGAGCCGAAACGAGCACGTAGCCGTTAAACGTCGCGTTGGAAAATAGCGCGCGCGCATCGCGAATGAGATGCCGGATGCCGCCGGTTTTGACGTGATTAGGCTTGGTTTCCGGAAGTGCGACATAAGTCCAGAGCGCGATAGCCGCACTCAGTGCCGCGACGAAAATGAAGATCGATTGCCAGCCGAAAGTCACGTCGAGAACGCCGCCGATCAGCGGCGCAATCATCGGCGCGACCACCATAGCGGTTGCCACCCATCCGATCATCGATGCGGCGCGTTCCCTGTCGTAAAGGTCGCGGATGATCGCACGGCCGATGACCATTCCCGCCGACGCGGACAGCGATTGCAGCACGCGCGCGACAATGATGCCTTCCATCGACGCTGCGGCGATGCTGCCGATGCTTGTCAGCACCGTCAGGAAAAGACCTGCCAGGACAACCGGGCGCCGCCCGAAACGATCGGAGAGCGGACCAAGCACAAGTTGCGAAAAGGCCAATCCAAAAAGATAAAGCGACACGGCAAGCTGCGCGTATTCCGCGTCTGCGCCCATGCGCTGCGCCAAACCCGGCAGGGAGGGACCAAGAATATTAAGCGATAGCGGCCCGATGGCCGTCATCGCCATGAGAAGCGCGAGCAGCTTCAAGGGCGCGCGTCTCGCCTCGCTCATCTGTTGGCGGCTGGATGCGTCCACAAAATGTCCTGAAGATCAGTTTCGGCTCAACGGTCTTGTCGCCTGCTTGAGCCATTCTAGATCCGGCCCATGCACCAGCGCGGTTAGAGTCGTAGCAACGCGGGTGTGGTAGGCGTCGAGCCAGGCGATTTCACTTTCTGTCATGAGCGCAGGATCGATCAGCCGCCGGTCAATCGGAGCCAGAGTGAGCGTTTCAAATTCGTTCAGCGATTTTTCCGCGCCGACGGGCGACGGTCCGGCACTCACCAAGATCAAATTTTCGATGCGGATACCATATCGCCCGGTTTTGTAATAGCCGGGCTCGTTGGACAGGATCATCCCGCGCTTCAATGGAACCGTGCCGAGCTTGGAGATGCGCGCCGGCCCTTCGTGAACCGAGAGGTAGCTGCCGACGCCGTGCCCGGTTCCATGATCGAAATCGAGTCCCTGCTGCCACAGGAATTGCCGCGCCAGAGTGTCGAGTTGCGCGCCGCTGACGCCATCGGGGAAAATCGCGGTGGCGATAGCAATATGGCCGCGCAGTACCAGCGTAAAGTGCCGGCGTATGTCCGCGCTCGGGATTCCAACGGCGATGGTGCGGGTAATGTCGGTGGTTCCATCTTCGTATTGGCCGCCGGAATCGATCAGGAACAATTCACCTGAAGCAATGCGACGGTTGGTCTTTTGCGTTACCCGGTAGTGGACAATCGCGCCGTTCGGCCCTGAGCCGGAAATGCTCGGGAACGACACATCCTTGAGTTGGCCAGTTTCGCGGCGGAACGATTCCAGCGCCTCCACGGCGTCGATTTCGGTGATTTTTCCGGATGGCGCTTCGCGATCGAACCAAGCGAGGAAACGCACCATCGCGGCTCCGTCGCGCAGATGCGCCGCACGCGTGCCTTCGATCTCGGCTTTGTTTTTTACAGCTTTCAGCGCCGTGACAGGATCGGGCCCGCGCGAAACATTTCCTCCAGCTTCAACGATGACACGGTTCACTATTTCGGCGCCGGTCGCCTGATCGATGCGGATCGAGCGTTTTTGATTTCCGAGCTTTTCGAGATCGCGGATGAAGTCTGACGGATCGCGGATATCGGCGAGAGTTTCGATATTGTCGCGCACGCTATTGGTCAGTTTGCGTCCGTCCAGATAGATGACCGGGCGTCCTTCGGCGGGAACAATGGCAAAGGACAGCGGCAGCGGCGTGTGCGCGACATCGCTTCCACGAATATTGAACAGCCACGCGATGTTGTGCGCGTCCGAGATGGCGAGTGCGTCGATTTTCGCCTTCGCAATCTCGGCGCGGGTGCGCTTGAGCTTATCGGCTGGCGCTTCGCCGGAAAAACGCATGTCGTGGAGAATTATGGGCGCGAGCGGCGGCTCGGGCCGATCGGTCCACACCGTGTCCACCGGATTGCCTTCCACAGGCACGAGCGTTGCGCCCGCGTTGGTGCAACCTTTGGCAAGCCGCTCGGCGCCATCGGCTGTGTGCAGCCACGAATCGTAGCCAATCTTTGCGCCGGCGGTGAGATGATCCTCCAGCCATTTGTGGGGGGGTGAATCGACAAGGTGCTCGATGGAAAACAAACCGCCGTCGACCTGTTCTTTCACCTGCAACGTGTAGCGGCCGTCCACGAACAGCGCCGCCTTGTCCGCGAGGACCACCAGAAATCCTGCGGAGCCGGTGAACCCGCTCAGCCATGCGAGGCGCTCTTCCGAAGGCGCGACGTATTCATTCTGGTGCGCGTCCGCGCGCGGCAGCACGAATCCGTCGAGGCCGCGCTTTTTCAGTTCGTTACGCAGAGCCGTGATTCGGGGCCTTGCGGCTCCGGGATTGGCATCGTCGTCAAATGTTTGAAAACGGGCCTCGAACATGGCTGCCGCAATCTATGGGGCGCTGTTGCGGGCAGCAATCGCGGAATTTTCGGTCGCCGTCGGGGCCTTGCGCGTAATTTGTGCAACGCAAAAACTTCCCACGCGCTCTAAAGCATCAATCGCTTTGATGGCGGTCATTTATTACCAAAATATGAAGCATCCATGCGGGTTTAGCAGGTGCGCCATGAGAACATTACCCTTCTCGCAAGTGCGAACAGGACTATGTTGCATCGCAGAAGTCTGGAGGAAGACCGAGGTCGTCAGTTCCAACCTTCAAAAATGGAGAGACACCATGGCTGCAGTTACTTACGGCGCACATACCGCGGTTGAAACCGCGAAACCGGCCGTCAAGAAGGGCAAGGGCGCATTCGCTCGCTTCATCGAAGCAGTGGCAGATGCTCGCCTGCGTCAGGCCCAGCGCGAGATCGCGATGCACCGGCACCTTTTGCCGGCGGATTTCGAAATCGCTGGTCACAAGATCACCGATCGTTCGGAAGACAGCCTTCCGTTCGCTCGCTAATCTGAAACACTAGGTTTGCAGAAGCGCCTCGGGGCAACCCGGGGCGCTTTGCATTTGTGCGTCCTGAATTGCGCCGCATGATGAGGGTCACCCATTCGTCCAGAGGTCCGCGTCGTTCACGCGCCCCACCTTGCGCGCGGAAGGAAGCGATTACGGCAGCCGCTTGATGAGCGAGCAGTCCCGAAAGCACAATCGCGCCTCCGGCATTCAAGTTCCGGGCGAGGCCGTTCGACAATGCAATGAGCGTAGGCGCGAGGATGTTGGCGAGGATCAGGTCGTAGCCGCCCCCGTGCCGGCGTTCGGGTAAGCGGCTCGCGACCCTCACACGCACAAAAACCTTCGCGCGGTTAAGTGAGATATTGCCGCGGGCGATGCGGACAGCCGCAGGATCGATGTCAGTCGCTTCGACTCTCGCGTGCGACGCCAGCGCCGCGGCAATGGCGAGGACGCCGGATCCCGTCCCGACATCCAGCACGCGGCGAAGCTTGTCGCGTTTCAGCAAGGCATTGAGCGCCAGAAGGCAGCCGCGCGTTGTGCCGTGATGGCCGGTGCCAAAGGCAAGCGCCGCCTCAACTTCAATTCCGAGCGCATTGGCAGGAACTCGCTGCCGGTCATGCGCGCCGTGAACGAAAAAGCGGCCGGCGCGAACCGGGTTCAATCCGGTGAGGCTTGCCTGCACCCAGTCTCGTTCCGCGAGCGGTTCGAACTCGGCGTTGGCGCTCGCGCCCAATTCCTCCCGCAGCAGATTATTCAGAATTTCAAGATCCGCGTCACGCGGCAGGATGGCTTCAAATGTCCATCGATTTCCGGTCTCGTAGGCGGAGGCGGCGATGCCATCGAGCGTTTCCTCGACCAGGTGCGCAAGGCGCCGCGCCGTCCGCTCGTCGGTGACGATGCGCGCAACGAGGACGTTTCCGGTTTGCGAAATGGGATGCTCCCTCAATTTGCGTTCGTTCAATGAGACATCTTTTAATCGGTCGCCGCATCCTTACATCAAGCCAATGACGCAGCCACTCGTAGTTTCGCTCCCCCATGGCCTCGGAAAAGAGGAGGCCGTCCGTCGTCTGAAAGGCGGATTGGGGCGGGCCGCCGCACAGGTCCCGGTTCTTGCGGTGGAAGAAGAAAGCTGGAACGGCGACACGATGTCGTTCCGCGTGCGCGCTCTTGGGCAGGCCGCAAGCGGCACGCTCGCCGTCGAGCAGGACCATGTCGTGTTGACCGTCACTCTGCCCTGGTTGTTGCAGAAATTTGCCAGCCTCGCCCAGACCGCAATTCAGGCTCGTGGCCGGCTCCTGCTCGACAAGAAATAATGACGCTATGCCGCCGGATGGTCCCCTCGATCTCAATCAGGAACTGGATCGATTGACCGAGCGACTTCCCCGGCCGTTCGATTCATGGATGAAAACGCTGAACGATGCGCCGGCCTCGCGCCGCGTTCCTGCGGGTGTCGGGTTGATCGCGGGCGGGATTTTCAGCTTTCTCCCGGTGCTTGGCATCTGGATGCTGCCGCTTGGGGTCGTGCTGCTGGCAAAGGATATTCCGCCGCTGCGCAAACCCTCGGCGCGGATGCTTGCCTGGGCGCGGAGCAAGCTTCCCGCCCGAAAATCCCAAGGCTAAAACAGAATTCTGGAAACCGGGCGGCAAGCCCATGTATGTTCCCGTCGCCTTCGATAGGGCACAATCTGAAGCCATCCACCACGGCGTTCACACCAAGGGGTCACGTTGATGAGGCGCTTATTGCCGATTTCGCTCGTACTGCTCGCACTTGCGCCAGCCGCAGCGCATGCTCAGGCCAGCATGGATCAAAACCGCAAGGCCTGCAGCCCCGACGCGCGCCGCTTCTGCAAGAACGTCTTCAAAGACGGCGATATGGCGGTTTATTCCTGCCTGCAGATGAACGCGGCAAAGCTCAAGCCCGCATGCCGCAAGGTCATCACCGGATCCTGACGCGCTCTGCGCGCGTTAGCGGCTAAATGAAAACGGCGGCGCGTAAATCGCGCCGCCGTCAAATTAGGTTCGTAGCGTCGATTACATGCCTGCCGCTTTCTTGCGTGTGTTGCACGCGCTCCAGTATTTCGGCCAGGTCTGTCCCGCCGGGATTTTGCCAGCGGCTTTTTCGGCCTTCCAGTCGGCGCCGCATGCGCGCTCGCGCGCGATCATGGCTTCGCGTCCGGGCTTGCCTTCCGTCGTCGCTGCAGCGGGCTTGGCCGCGGCAGCAGGTGCTGCTGCAGGTGCAGCCACAACCGGTTTAGCAGGTGCTGCCGCTGGCGCGGCTGCAGCCGGTACCGCGCGGCATTCGGCGATGAAGTCCTTTTTCTTTTTGCCGGCCTTCTGAATGTCAGCCTTCTTGGCGGTCCATTCCTCCTCGCAGACCTTTGCGGTTTTGGCCTGTGCGAAAGCAGCGCCCGTTCCGAACGTCAGCACGGCGGTCATCGCCGCGGCCGAAAGAACGGCTGCGAATGTGCGTGTCATGGCTTGGTCCTCGATGCGTTTCCAGTGAATGTGCCGTCCGTCATCGCGCTACCGGCGCCGTTTGCAATATCGTACCGGTTCAAAATGGCGCGTTGAGTTACGGCTGCTTGGTTCAGGTACGCCTGTTTGCTGCAGGAACAATCCCTCCCGCGCCAGAATCTACACGAAATTTACTGAACGGTTGTTCAAACTGATGAGCCATCAAACCGGAAATTGCGAGGGTTTTCCTTGCTTACTAATTGCGGCGCTGGAAAATACGTACATAGCCGCCATTCAAAACGGCCCCGTTTCGAATTGAATCAATTGTGAAAGGATAAGTGGTGCAGGAGATTATCGACGCCATTGCAAAGAGGGCTGGAATCAGCAGTGAAACCGCAACGCTAATTGTCGGAACGATCCTCGCCTTCATTCAGAAGGAAGCGCCTCAAGGCGTGGTCACCAAAATTCTGGCAGCCTTCCCGGAGGCGAACGCGATTATCGCCAAGGCGCAAGCCGCCGGGGCTGGTGGACTGGGTGGCCTTATTGGAAAGATCGGCTCTGCGATCGGCGGCAAGACCGGCGATGCGGTAGCGCTCGTCACGCAATTGCTCTCGACCGGCGCGACCATGTCGCAACTCGAGACAGCCGGCGAAGTTCTTTTGAAGGGCGTGCGCGAGGAAGCCGGATCGAAAGTCGTGACGGATCTTCTCAAGCATGTCCCGGAATTGGGAAAGCTCGTCCCGTCCTCCTAAGACGACAAGATTTTAATCGCCAAACGGGAATTGCTGGCGCTGGTAGCGGCGCGGCGGGGCATATTCCGGCGCGTCGAACTCTTGGTCGTCGGCGTAGCGCGGGTCGTAGCGGCGGCGATTGCGCGGATCGAAGCGCGGGTCGTTTGGCTCCGCATAACGGGGCTGCGCGTAGGGGTTCACATTGCGCGGCTGCGCGAACATAGGCTGCTGCCAGTCCTGATTGCCGTAGCGTTGCGGGTAATTCTGATCCTGCGGCTGATAATCCTGTCCGTTCGGCATGACCATGCGCGGCGAGCGGGTATCCGGCGCGGTCTGCCGTGCGACCGGCGCTGGCGAGGCCGCAGGCAATTCGCCGGTGATCGAAACGGTGGTGTTCAGCACGCCGTCCTGCTCGACCAGCGCGTAAAGCGCCGCGGCATTCTCCGGTCGCAGGCGAACGCAGCCATGCGAGGCGGGCCGGCCGATATTTTTCGTGTCGAGATAGCCATGCAGGGCGTGGCCGCGCTTGGTGAAGAAGATCGAATTGGGCATCGGCGCGTCGTCCCATTCTTTGGAGAAGTGATCCTTCTCCATGCGGAATGCGCGATAGGTGCCGTTCGGGGTGTCGTGGCCGCGTCGGCCTGTCGAGACCGGCCAGCGATGCAATAGAGCACCGTCACGCGAGACGGTGACACTTTGCGTCGTCTTGTCGACCTGGACAGTGATTGCAGCGTACGATGTTGAGGACAGCGCGGCTATGAAAAGCGGCGCAAGCAGCAAGCTGCGGAAACGCATGACACAAGGACCCTCGGCGGCCATGCCGCCCCGACATAAGCTGCGAGAATCCATTGCGATCAAGGCGCGATTAGGGCGGCGGCACGAACGGAGTTAACAGCCGCGTTACAGGATTGGCTTGCCGCGCGCGTCGGCGGAATGATCGATCTTCACCAACACGCCGATGCCGGTATCGGCGCCGTCGTGTTTCTGCTCGCGATCGTTCAGCTTTGCAAAGATCGCGTCGCGAACAGGCCCGTCCTCATGCAACACGGCCGATCCATAGAAACGCAGGAAGCCTGACTCGATGAGGCCGTCGCGCTGCGCCTTGAAATTCGCGTAGATGATGCAAACGCGCTTGTCGTGGCTGAGATTGTCGAGCGCGGTGCGCTTGCTTCGCTCCCAATAGGCAAGATGCTGGTCGTCGAACACGACGAGCGATCCTTTCGGCGAGATGTTCGGCCCCTTGGGGCCCACGGTAGCGACAAGGCAAGGGCTTCCGTCCGCCCACGCCGTTGAGATGAGGTTCTTGATCTGGTCGCTCAGCGGCATTGCATCCCCCGTAATGTCATGGCCAGTCATAGCCCGTCGAAGAAGGGCGTGAACGCCTATTGTCCCGGCCACCCACGTCTTTATTGTCTTTCAACGAACAAGAAAATGGGGAGGGCGACAATGCCGATCACGACAAAGTACCTCTACATCGCCAGCATGGATGTGCAGCCGGACAAGGAAGCACTGTTCAACGAGGTCTATGACACCGAGCACGTCCCGAATTTGCTGAAAGTGCCGGGTGTGCGCGCGGTGACGCGCTGTGCGGGCGAACCGTTCTCGATCGCGATGGCTGGATCTGTGCAAAGCCACAAGCACGAAGGGCCGCGCTATTCGGCGATGTACGAAATCGATTCACCCGACGTGCTGACAAGCCCGGAATGGGGCAAGGCCGTGGATTTGGGGCGCTGGCCAACCGACGTGCGGCCGTTCTGCAGCAACAGGCGGTATGCGCTGATGAAGGTGCGGTGAGGCGTGACTATTGCGGCCGCGCTTCGCCCTTGAAGCCGTAGATCGCCCAGCGCACACCGAAGCCGAACAGAAACAGCGCGACCGGCGGCCCGAACAGGACCACCGGCACGGCGAGTATCTCACCGAATTGCCGCAAGCCGCCTTGCAGCCCGAACACGATGAGATAGATCGCCCAGCCCATGATCCAGGCGGACGAAACCACGATCCATGTACGGAACAGCCCGCGCCGCCAGTTGATCGGTGGCTCGCGGTTCTCGTTCGCGCCTCTCACGGGAGAGTTACGCCTTGAAACTCCGTAGGGCATTGTCGGCTCGCGGGGTTGATGAGAGGCGAAGTGTTACGATGCGGGGAGTGGGCTGTCACCCTGTCTGTCACACGCGTTGTATAAATGAATCGACAACCCGCTTCTCTCCGGCTTTGTCGAATGCAATCGTCAGCTTGTTGCCTTCGATCGCGGTGACATTGCCGTTGCCGAATTTGACGTGAAAGACGCGGTCGCCGATTGAATAGGCCGATGTCGTGCCGGTCGATTTTGCGACCAGTTCGCCCTCAATGGTTAGTGGCTCGCTCCGCGCGGCAAAGCGGCCTTTCGATGTGCCGGTGCCTTTCCCCGAATGCGAGCCTGCGCGCAGGCCGGACGCGGTGGCACTGTCGGGCGCAAAGAAGTTTCGCGCCGGTGGCGCGCCGGACTGGTCGTCGTTGTCACCAAAGCGTTTGCGCTCGCCTTGCTCATATTCGGAGGCTTCGTCGGCGAATCCGTCGTCATCGCTGCGGCCGCGATCCATTCGCGCCTGGCGCTTCTGCGCGCGCTGCCAGCCGGGCGTGGTGTAACTTGATGACGAAGAACCAAAAGTATCGAAGCGCGACGCGTTCATGCCCATGCCGCCAAAGCCGCCTTTGCTCTCCGTGACTTCGACATGCGCTTCGGGAAGTTCGTCGAGGAAGCGGGTGGGAATGGTTGAATTCCACATGCCGTGAATGCGGCGGTTGGTTGCGAAATAAAGCTTCGCGCGTTTGCGTGCGCGCGTCAGCCCGACATGCGCGAGGCGGCGTTCTTCTTCGAGTCCCGCGCGGCCCTGTTCGTCGAGCGCGCGCTGATGCGGAAATAACCCTTCCTCCCAGCCGGGCAGGAACACGGTGTCGAATTCCAGTCCCTTGGCGGAATGCAGCGTCATGATCGAGACGGCGTCGTCGACGCCGGCCTGATCGCGGTCCATCACCAGCGAGATATGTTCGAGGAAGCCCGCGAGATTTTCGAATTCCTCCATAGAGCGCACAAGCTCTTTCAGGTTTTCCAGCCGGCCCGCTGCGTCTGCGGAGCGATCCTTCTGCCACATCTCCGTGTAACCTGACTCATCGAGCACGATTTCGGTCAACTCGTTATGCGGCAGCGATTGCGCCTGAACGCGCCACCGCTCGAAACTCGTCAGCAGGTCACGCAATGAACCTCGCGGCTTCGGCTTCAATTCGTCGGTCTCGATCATATTGGTCGCGGCTTCCGTCATCGGAATGCGGTGCGCGCGGGCGTGATCGTGGATCATTTTCAGCGTCGCGTCGCCGAGGCCCCTTCGCGGCACGTTAACGATGCGTTCGAACGCAAGATCGTCAGAGGGCGAATGCACCACGCGCAGATAGGCCAGCGCATCGCGGATTTCGGCGCGCTCGTAGAAGCGCGGGCCGCCGATCACGCGATAGGGCAGGCCGAGCGTAACAAAACGGTCTTCAAACTCGCGCATCTGGAAGGAGGCGCGCACGAGGATTGCGATTTCGTTCAGCGAATGTTTTTGCCGCTGAAGCTGCTCAATCTCCTCGCCGATCGTGCGGGCTTCTTCCTCAGAATCCCACGCGCCGGTGACCGTGACCTTCTCGCCGGGAACGTCCTCGGTGCGGAGCGTCTTGCCAAGGCGGCCTTCGTTGAATGCAATGAGATGGGACGCGCAAGCGAGGATGTGCCCGGTCGAGCGGTAATTGCGTTCGAGACGGATCACCGTCGCGCCGGGAAAATCCTTGTCGAAGCGCAGGATGTTGTCCACCTCCGCGCCGCGCCAGCCATAGATTGACTGATCGTCGTCGCCGACGCAGCAGATGTTCTTGACCGGCTTCGGTCCCGCTTCCGCACCGGGTGCCGCGATCTGCGGCGCGCTTGAACTCTGCGCCAGCAGCCGCAGCCACAAATATTGTGCGACGTTCGTGTCCTGATACTCGTCGACCAGAATGTATTTGAAGCGCCGCTGGTAGTCGCGCAGCACGTCCGGGTGTTCGCGAAACAGGCGAATATTTTCCAGCAGAAGATCGCCGAAATCGACCGCGTTCAGCGTCTTCAGCCGTGCCTGATAGGCGGCATAGAGAGTCATCCCGCGCCCGGCAGCGAAGACCGCGGCTTCGCCCGCCGGAACCTGATCGGGCGTCAACCCCCGGTTCTTCCAGCCGTCGATGTAGCCTGCCAGCACGCGCGCGGGCCAACGCTTTTCGTCGATGCTCTCGGCTTCGAGAAGCTGCTTCAGCAACCTGATCTGGTCGTCGACATCAAGAATGGTGAAGCCGTTTTTCAGGCCGACCAACTCCGAATGCCTCCGCAAAATTTTCACGCCGATCGCGTGGAAGGTTCCGAGCCAAGGCATTCCCTCGACGGCTTCTCCGACCATCATGCCGACGCGCAGCTTCATCTCGCGCGCGGCCTTGTTGGTGAAGGTGACGCTGAGAATTTC
>CAMBBO010000060.1 GCA_945862935.1 Pseudorhodoplanes sinuspersici
ACCCGTTTCTCCTCTTGCCCCGAAGACCACGCCGGATATTCCGCCAATCGACGGGGTGACGCTCGCAACTGCCGCAGCCGGCATCAAATATGCCGGCCGCACCGATGTGCTTCTCGTGGCCTTCGCCAAGGGCACTCAGGTCGCAGGCGTTTTCACCACGTCTAAATGCCCCTCCGCACCGGTGGAATGGTGCCGCGACCGGCTGAAGCGCCAAAGCGCACGCGCGCTCGTGGTCAATTCGGGCAACGCCAATGCCTTTACCGGCAAGAAAGGCCGCGAGGCAACGAAGCTCACCGCGCAGATCGCGGCCAAGGCGCTGGGCTGTAAACCGAAAGATATCTTCCTCGCCTCGACCGGGGTGATCGGCGAGCCGCTCGACGCGCGCAAGTTTGACGCCGTGATGGGCGACCTCGTGGCGCGTGCAGCACCCGGCCGCACGCTCGACGCCGCCAAGGCGATCATGACCACCGACACGTTCCCGAAAGTTGCGACGGCTTCGACGGCCATCGGCAAAGGGAAAGTCCGCATTGCGGGCATCGCGAAGGGTGCGGGCATGATCGCGCCCGACATGGCGACGATGCTTTCGTTTATCTTCACCGATGCGCCGATTTCCTCGGCGGCGCTTCAGGCGATGCTGAAGGAAGGCGTACAGGACTCGTTCAATGCCGTGACCATCGACGGCGACACGTCCACCTCCGACACGCTTTTGATATTCGCAACAGGCGCTGCGAAAGCCGCTCCGAAAATTTCCAAAGCGAGCGACCTGCGTCTGAAAGGATTCAAGAAAGCACTCGACATGGTGCTGGGCGATCTGGCCGAGCAGGTCGCGCGCGACGGCGAAGGCGCGCGCAAGTTGATCGAGATCAAGGTCGAGGGCGCGGTGTCGAAAAAGTCGGCGCGGCGTATTGCAATGTCGATCGGCAATTCGCCCTTGGTGAAAACAGCAGCTGCGGGCGAAGACGCCAATTGGGGTCGCGTTGTCATGGCAGTCGGAAAAGCGGGTGAGCCTGCGAACCGCGACAAGCTGTCGATCTGGTTCAACGGCATTCGTGTCGCGCACAAGGGCGCGCGCGACATGACTTACGACGAAGGCAAGGTTTCGGCAGCGATGAAAAATCCGAAGATCGAGATCAAGGTCGCGCTTGGAATGGGCAAGGGCAAGGATCGCGTGCTGACCTGCGATCTCACCAAAGAATACATCGCGATCAACGGCGATTATCGCTCTTAAGGTTCGATTAACCGGTAACCTTCAACCGTTATTAACGATACGCTGGCTAATGTGCGATCAACGACCGTGAGCAAGATCGTCCTCGTCGCGGCCTGCGCTTTGATCGATGCCGACGGGCGCGTTCTGATTGCAGAACGCCCTCCCGGCAAGGACATGGCAGGCTTGTGGGAATTCCCCGGCGGCAAGGTTGAGGCTGGCGAGCGGCCGGAAGAAACGCTGATCCGTGAATTATCGGAGGAACTGGGAATCGTCGTCAGGGAAGCCTGTCTTGCGCCGTTGACCTTCGCGAGCCACGCCTATCCCGGCTTTCATCTCCTCATGCCGCTCTATGTGTGCCGGCGCTGGGAAGGGCAAGTCGAGGCCAGGGTGCATACCAATCTCGCATGGGTGCGGCCGAACAAGCTTCGAGACTATCCGATGCCACCGGCCGATGAGCCGCTGATATCGCACCTGACGTCGCTCCTGTGACCCAAGCTCAATCAGGACCGCACATGCAGAAGCACCGCTCCCTGGCCCTTACGTTCCGCAGATTCCTGAAGGATGAGCGCGGTGCGACCGCAATCGAATACGCAATGATCGCCGCAGGAATCGCCGTCGCAGTCGTTGCGACCGTCACTGCGCTTGGCTCGTCGGTCACTGCGATGTTCACCACGGTGAAGTCGGCCTATCCGGGCTAATTCTTCGGCTTTTCACCCGACGGAATCTCGATCGTCCCGAGCGCGTCGGCTAGGCGAGTTCGCGCGCTGCCAGGCTTCAGCGGTTTCTGCTGACTCTCGTGCGGCACCCATCCCGACATCCAGACAATATCGAACGTTGCGCGCACACGTCCGTCTGCGTCGGCGAAGCGTTCGGCGTAGATTTGCGCCATGCGGGTCAGTGTCGTGCGCTTGAGCGGAGCGCGGCGGCGCTCGACCAGTGCATTGCTCGCACCCATGCGGCGAAGATCATTCATCAGATTGAACGCCGAGTCGTAGCGCACCACGAGACGATCCACGTCTGTGACCGGCAGCGCAAATCCCGCGCGCTGCAATAGCGCACCCGCGTCGCGCAGATCGGCGAAGGGTGCGACACGCGGCGAGACGCCGCCTTCGATTTCGATTTCGGCGGCTGCGAACGCTTCGCGCAATTCCGTCAGCGTATCCCCGCCCAGCATCGCCGCAAGGAAAAGCCCGTCGGGCTTGAGTGCGCGGCGGATCTGAATGAGCGTTCCTGGAAGGTCGTTCACCAGATGCAGCGAGAGCGCCGACACTGCGAGATCGAGCGAAGTATCCGCAAATGGCAGCGCCTCCTCGTCGGCTACAACCGCAAGACCACCATCCACGCGCGCAAGCGGATCGACCGCAACGATATGGTCCGCCAGATGCCGTTCCATAATGGAGCGCCGCACCGCATCGCCCGGCGTGCCGATGTCCGCGACAATTTCGAATTTGCGCAAGACGAAGGTCAGGCGCTCAGCCAGTTCGCCCGCAACATGATCGAGCAGAAAGGCCGTAGGCCCGAGGGCCATCGCGCGCTTGCGGCGCGCGCGCAGAAGTTCACGATCGAAGATGAGCGGATTGCCGGCCACTGGTGCGATATTCCTGGTCACGTTAGCCTAGCGGCATGACGGAGATGGCGACAGGGGAGTCAATCGCCGGGCGGATCGCCGCCGGCTTTCGCGCGTCCGTTCGTATCGCGCTTGATGTCGCGTTGCCACCGCTCTGCCCGGCTTGCCGCGAACCCTTGAGCGAAAGTTCAGGACTGTGCGCGAGCTGCTGGTCGAAGCTCTCGCCCATCGAGCGTCCCTATTGCGAGCGCCTTGGTATTCCTTTCGTCTATGACCCCGGCCCCGGCATTCTCTCGATGCAAGCGATTGCCGATCCGCCGGCCTACCGCAAATCGCGGGCCGCCGTGCGTTTTGACGATGTCGCGCGCGCGCTCGTGCATGCGCTGAAATACGGCGACCGCCTCGATCTTGCGCCAATTATGGGCGCGTGGATGAGCCGCGCCGGATCGGAGCTCCTCGCCGAAACCGATGTCATCGTGCCGGTGCCGCTGCACTGGCACAGGCTGTGGGCGCGGCGTTTCAATCAATCGGGATTGCTCGCGAAAACCATCGGCGAAAAAGCCGGCATTGCCGTTCTGCATGGCGCCCTGAAGCGCACCAAGCCGACACCCCAGCAGGTCGGCCTGTCGAAACCCGAACGCGCATTGAACGTGCAGGGGGCCTTCCGCGTTGACCCGACCGGCAAGGCCCAAATCCTTCGCCAGCGCGTGCTCCTCGTTGATGACGTATTCACTTCGGGGGCGACGGTCGATACCTGCTGCCGCGCATTGCTGCGCGCGGGCGCCCTACACGTCGACGTGCTGGTCTTTGCCCGGGTTGTCGATGCGGCGCGCGCAACCATATAGTCAGCTAACAGGAATGCCGCGAATGCCACCCGTCGAAATCTACACCAAGCCCTATTGCCCCTATTGCGCCGACGCCAAGGACTTGCTCAAGGCGAAGGGCGTGGATTTCAAGGAAATCGTCGCGAGCAACGACCCGGCCTTGCGCGCCGAAATGGTCAAGCGCTCGGACGGCGGCAACACGTATCCGCAGATATTCATCGGCGGCCAGCATGTCGGCGGCTGCGATGATCTTTACGCGCTCGACTCGGCTGGCGGCCTCGATCCGCTGCTCGCCGGCAAGGTCGCGTGATGAGCGCCGCCACCGGCAAATCCGCGACCTTCCGCGCAGGCCTCGTGCAGATGCGCACCGGGCGCAATCCGCAGGCCAATCGCGACGCTGCCGTGAAGCTGATTAGCGAAGCGAAAGACAAGGGTGCGGATTATGTCCTGACGCCCGAGATCACCAACATCATGGAGCCCGAGCGCGAAAAGATGTTCGCGGCAATCGCGGTCGAAGATGAGGACATTACCCTTGCCGCGTTCCGCGAAGCCGCCCGCAAGCATTCGATCTACATTCACGCCGGATCGCTCGCGATCAAGGTATCGCCCGAAAAGGCCGCGAACCGTTCCTTCCTGATCGATCCGAAAGGCGAGATCGTCGCGCGCTACGACAAGATCCACATGTTCGATGTCGATCTCGCCAATGGCGAGAGCTATCGCGAGTCGAGCCGCTTTCGTCCCGGCGAGCTCGCGGTGTTTTCCGACTTGCCGTGGGGACGCCTCGGCCTGACAATTTGCTACGATCTGCGCTTTCCTGCGCTGTATCGCGCATTGGCGGAAGCCGGCGCGATCATGCTCGCCATTCCGTCCGCCTTCACGCGCCAGACCGGCGAAGCGCATTGGCATGTGCTGATGTGCGCGCGCGCGATCGAGAACGGCTCGTTCGTTCTCGCCGCAGCACAAGGCGGCATGCACGAAAACGGCCGCGAGACCTACGGCCATTCTCTCGTGGTCGATCCGTGGGGCAAGATCATCGCCGAAGGCGGCACCGAACCCGGTGTCATCATGGCGGAGATCGATCCCGCAGCCGTTTCAGCCGCACGCGCGAAGGTGCCTTCGTTGCAGCACGGACGGCGTTTCGAGATTGTCGAGCCGATGGCCGAACCTGCGCATCTTCATGCGGTCAAGCCATGATCCGCTACGCCCTCGTCTGCGGGAAAAAACACGAATTCGAAATCTGGTTTTCGGATTCGGCCGATTACGACACGCAGCGCAAGCGCGGCCTTGTCGAATGTCCGATCTGCGGTTCGGCGAAGATCGAGAAAGCCGTGATGGCACCGTCCATCGCCTCAACGCGCAAGAAGAATGCGGACATCGTTTCGAACGACACTACGCTCCCCGCAACGCAGGCGGAGACGCCCGCGCCGGTCGCGATGATGTCGCCGCAGGAAATGGAATTTCGCCAGAAACTCAAGGAACTGCGCAACCACATGGTCCAGAACGCGGACAATGTGGGAGCGAAGTTTCCCGACGAAGCACGCAAGATGCATTACGGCGAGACCGAACATCGTTCGATCTATGGCGAAGCGTCACCCGATGACGCCAAGGCGCTTCACGACGAGGGAATTGAATTTCATCCCCTGCCCGTCCTGCCGGACGATAAGAATTAATGCGCCTAGTGCGTCCAGATCAGCAGCAGCACGCCCGCAACCACCAGTACAATCCCGATCAGTTCGCGCCGTGAGGTCGGCTGGCCGAACATGACATGCGATATGAATTGTGCGAACAGCACTTCGACCAGCGCGAGCGTGCGCACGCTTGCAGCGGTTGCGAGCGCAAATGCGAGAAACCAGAATTGCGACGCCGCGGCACCCATGAAGCCCGCGAATAATGATGGCCGCCAAGCGCCGATAATGTCGCGCATCACCTTCGGTTCACGCACCAAGAGATAAAGTGTCAGCACCGCAGCCTGTAGCACGAGGCCGATGGCGAGCGTGAGCGTCGCGGCCATGACGAAGTTCGGCAAATTCAGCGACAGGATCGCGCCGCGATAGCCGATCGCGGAAAAGGCGAACATGCCGCCCGATGCAATGCCAATCGCGGTCGGACGCCAGCTATCGCCTTGCGCAGCGCCTGCCTTCAGCGACATCACGATCACACCCACGGTCGCAATCAGGATCGCCGCAATCATGCCCGGCGAAAGCCGGTCGCCGAGAAAAATCAGCCCGAACAGCGCGACCTGAACCGGCTCGGTCTTGATGTAGGCGATGGTCACGACAAAGGAGCGTTCGCCCATCGCGGCCAGCATCAGCGCGGTCGCGAGGATTTGCGTGCCCGCGCCCAGAATGATCCACGGCCAGTAGGACGCCTGCGGCACCGGAATGGCAGTGCCGGTCGCAAGCGTCACTCCGGCGAGGAGCACGATCGCGAAGGGAAAGCCGAACAGAAAGCGCACATGCGTCGCGCCCACGGTGCCGAGCGTTTTGGTCAGTTCGCGCTGCATTGCGTTACGCACGGTCTGCGACGCTGCGGCGATCAGCGTGAAAACAGCCCAGAGCCAGCCAGTCTCGTGCATTGCCATCGTCCGAAAGTGCCGCGCCCCGCAATGGCGGGGCATCCATGACGCGGCGGGAGTTGATGAAAACGGGATCGCCGGGTCAAGCCGGGCCAAGACAGGGGAGATATGCGGCAAATGAAATCATCGCCGCGTTATGGATGCGTCAAGCGTCCCGCGCCGCAACGATCATGTAATTGACGTCCATGTCGTCCGACAGCCGCCACTGGTCCGCAAACGGATTGTAGATCACGCCACGCTCGTCGATGCGCGCAAGGCCACCCTGCGCCATCGCGGCGTCCAGTTCGTCCGGCGTGACGAACTTGTCCCATGAATGCGTACCGCGCGGCACCCAGCGCAGCACATATTCCGCGCCGACAATCGCCAGCGCGAAGCTCTTGACTGTGCGGTTGAGCGTCGCTGCGAACATCAGGCCGCCCGGCTTCACCATCTCGGCGCAGCGGCGCACAAATAGCGGAACGTCAGTCACGTGCTCGACGACTTCCATCGCCAACACGATGTCGAAACGCTCACCCGCGTCGGCCAGCGCTTCCGCCGTGGTGGCCCGGTAATCGACCTGAACGCCGGATTGCGCCGCATGGGTGCGTGCGGCGTCAATATTCGCATCCGCCGGGTCAGCCCCGACCATCGTGGCACCCATGCGCGCGAGCGGTTCGCTCAAGATTCCGGCGCCGCAGCCGATATCGAGAATGCGAAGGCCCGACAGGGACGTTATTGCGCGCGGGTCACGGCTAAAATGAGCGGTCGCCTGATCGCGGATATAGGCCAGCCGCACCGGATTGAACTTGTGCAGGGTCGCCATCGGACCCTTCGGGTCCCACCATTGGGAGGCGAGCCTCGTAAATTGCTCGATCTCGGAACGGTCGACGGTCGAGCGATCAGGGTTCTCAATCGGCATTCCGCATCCCCTGCCTTTCGACGCGCCCAAGGTCAATGCCAAAGACCGTGATCGCCGGTTGCGGGCCACGGACCCCGCCGTTATGAATACGCCCGCTTTTGAACCTGCGCGCGCCGCGACCCCGGCCCGCGCTTGCTCTGTCCGAGGTCGTTGAAGCTTCGCATGTCCCGTTTAGTGATGAAATTCGGCGGCACGTCGGTCGCCGATATCGAGCGTATCCGCAATGTCGCGCGCCATGTGAAGCGCGAGACGGATGCCGGGCACGAGGTCGCGGTCGTCGTCTCGGCGATGTCGGGCAAGACCAACGAGCTTGTCGGCTGGTGCCGCGAGGCCGGCGCGCTTCACGATGCGCGCGAATACGACGCCGTGGTTGCGTCGGGCGAACAGGTGACCGCCGGCCTGCTCGCAATCGTGCTGCAGGACATGGGCGTCACCGCGCGCTCCTGGCAGGGCTGGCAATTGCCGATCCTCACATCGAACGCGCACGCTGCAGCACGCATCGAGGACATTAACGGCACAGAACTCATCAAGCGGTTCAAGGAGCGCAAGGAAGTCGCGGTGATCGCGGGCTTCCAGGGCATCCATAAGGAAACCGGCCGCATCACGACGCTCGGGCGCGGCGGCTCGGATACATCCGCTGTCGCGGTCGCGGCTGCCATTCAGGCCGACCGCTGCGACATCTATACCGACGTGGACGGCGTTTACACCACAGACCCGCGCGTGGTGCCGAAGGCAAAGCGCCTCGACAAGGTCGCGTTCGAAGAAATGCTCGAGCTTGCGTCGCTCGGCGCCAAGGTTTTGCAGGTGCGTTCGGTCGAACTTGGAATGGTTCACAAGGTTCGCATCTTCGTGCGGTCGAGTTTCGACAAGCCCGAAGACATCGATCCGAAAAGCAATCACCCGCCCGGCACGCTCATCTGCGACGAGGAGGATATCGTGGAACAACAGGTCGTCACCGGCATCGCCTTCTCCAAGGACGAAGCCCAGATTTCCATCCGCCGCGTGCAGGACAAGCCGGGGATTGCCGCATCGATCTTCGGGCCGCTTGCGGCTGCAAACGTCAATGTCGACATGATCGTGCAGAACGTGTCGGGCGATGGCGCGACCACCGATCTGACCTTCACTGTCCCCGCATCGGACTATCAGCGTTCGATGGACGTGATCGGAAAGGCGAAGGCCGAGATCGGCTACGAGAAGGTGGACGGCGCGCAGGACGTGGCCAAAGTCTCGGTCATCGGCATCGGCATGCGCAGCCATGCGGGCGTCGCGGCGGAAGCGTTCCGCGCACTCGCCTCGCGCAATATCAATATCCGCGCGATCACGACTTCCGAAATCAAGTTCTCGGTGCTGATCGACGCCGAATATACCGAGCTTGCGGTGCGCACCCTGCACGCGCTCTACGGGCTGGATAAATAGGCCGCCGATGGGCGGCTCCGTCTCCTATTCTCAGCGTTTCGAGGACATCAATCTTCTCCGCGCGCTTGGCGAGAAGACGAGCGGCTTCTACATCGACATCGGCGCGGGTCATCCGGTCTACGACAACGTCTCGTTCGCCTTTTATCTGAAAGGCTGGAGCGGCATCGCGATTGAGCCGAACGAGCGGCTTTCGGCGCTCGCGCATTCCATTCGCCCGCGCGACACTAATCTGCGGATGCTCGTCGGCGCTGCGAAAGGCGAAACCGATTTTCATCTGGTCGACGATTATCACGGCTTTTCCACCACCATCGCCTCGCACGCAAAATCAGCGCAGAGCGATTTCGGCAAAGGATCGCAGGCGATCAGGATGCCAATGACGACGCTCGCGGATTTATGCGCGGCGCACGCCAAAGGCCCTATCGACTTTTTGAAGATCGACGTCGAGGGCGCGGAAGCCGATGTAATTGCGGGCGGCGACTGGAAAAATTATCGCCCGAAGATCGTACTCGCTGAGGCACTCGCACCGTTCTCTCAGGCGCCGCAATGGGATTCCTTCGAGCCACCGCTATTGAAGGCTGGTTACAGTTACGTCCTGTTCGACTCACTCAATCGCTATTACGTCCCGGAGGAAGAATCCGACATCGCGCGCAGGCTTGCCGATGCGCCGTCATCCTATGACGGCGTGTCATTGTTTCGCGATCACAAGCTGCCTATCCACGATGCCGGGCACCCGGATCATACACTCGCGCTTCTGCTTGAAAAACCTGCGATGGCGCGGCTGCCGCTGCTCGACCCGTCTGAGCTTGTGGCCCTTCTCACCGCCGACCTGCCCGCCTCGTCACTCGACCGGCTGGCGACGGACGCGGACATTGCCGCCGCACGTGAGCGCCTGTTTGGCAAAGGCGCGGCTCCCAAAACGATTCGCATAGGCGGCCTGACGGTCCGGCAGCTTTACACCCGCCTCGCGGAAAGCGACGAATTCCGAGCCGCCATCGGGCGTATTTCCGCAAGCTATGCGTGGTAGCGGACAGCCTCGCCGCAAAAGCTCCGATTGTCTTGCGGTTGACGCGCCGCAACGGCTATAGCCTGCGAAGGCTGCCGGATGCGGCCTTGAAGGACCATCCTCGATGCGTGGTGCGCTCGGCGGTCCGCGCGTGCTGTTGCGCCGGCTCCGCGAGGTCATGGCGGAACCGGTCAGCGCGCAGGAACGCCTCGACAAGATCGTGGTGCTGATCGCCGCCAACATGGTTGCGGAGGTGTGCTCCGTCTACGTGCTGCGCATGGACAGCACGCTCGAACTTTACGCCACCGAAGGTCTGAACCGCGAAGCGGTCCACTTGACCGTCATGCGCTCGGACGAAGGCCTCGTCGGCCTCGTCGCGCGCGAGGCGAAGTCAGTCAACCTGTCCGAAGCGCACGCGCATCCGTCCTATTCCTACCGGCCGGAAACGGGCGAAGAAATTTATCACTCGTTCCTTGGCGTGCCGATCCTGCGCGCACGCAACACGCTTGGCGTTCTGGTCGTGCAGAACCGCGCGTCGCGCTCCTATTCCGAAGAGGAAGAAGAGGCGCTGCAAACCACCGCGATGGTGCTCGCCGAGATGATCGCCTCCGGCGAACTTGCAGCACTTGCAAAGCCCGGCGCGGAGCCTGCCGTCCATCCGCGCATTCATGTCACCGGCACGGCTTTGTCGGAAGGCATCGCGCTCGGCCATGCCGTGCTGCATGAGCCGCGCGTTGTGGTGAAAAACTTCATCGCCGACGACGCGCAAAAGGAATTAAAGCGCCTCGACGACGCCATCGGAACGCTGCGCGCCGATGTGGACACGATGCTTGAACGCGGCGAAGTGTCGGACGGCGGCGAGCATCGCGAAATTCTCGAAGCATATCGCATGTTCGCGCATGACCGCGGCTGGCTCGACCGGATGCGCGAGGCCGTGATGACCGGCCTTACCGCTGAAGCGGGCGTCGAGCGTGTGCAATCCGATACGCGCGCCAAGATGATGCGCCAGACCGATCCTTATATTCGCGAGCGCCTGCACGATCTCGACGATCTCGCCAACCGCCTGATGCGCCAGTTGATGGGTGTCGAGCACGCCCCGAAGAAGGACCAGCTTCCGGACAACGCCATCCTGATTGCGCGTTCGATGGGGCCTGCGGCATTACTCGATTACGACCGCAAAAAACTACGCGGCCTCATTTTGGAAGAAGGTGGCGCGACATCGCATGTCGCCATCGTCGCCCGCGCGCTCGGCATCGCTGCGGTCGGCGACATCGAAAACGCATCGGGCGTGATCGATCCGAACGACGCAATCATCGTCGATGGCACGACCGGCGATGTTTATGTGCGCCCGCCAGTGGATATCGAAAATGCCTATGCGGAGCGCGTGCGCTTGCGCGCCAGCCGGCAGGCACAATACCAGCAATTGCGCGACAAGCCCTGCATCACCAAGGACGGCGAAACGATCACGCTGCTTATCAATGCGGGTCTGCTCGTCGACCTTCCTCATATCGCGGAAACCGGCGCGGAAGGCATCGGACTGTTCCGTACCGAATTGCAGTTCATGCTCGCGACTAATTTTCCCCGCATCAGCGAGCAGCTTTCGCTCTATCGCTCGGTACTCGATGCCGCGAACGGCAAACCCGTGACCTTCCGCACACTGGATGTCGGCGGCGACAAGATCCTGCCCTACATGCGCGCGATGGAAGAAGAGAACCCCGCGCTCGGCTGGCGCGCAATCAGGCTCGGCCTCGATCGCCCCGGACTGATGCGTAGCCAGATTCGCGCGCTGCTCCGGGCATCCGCCGGCCGCAAACTGAAGATCATGTTCCCGATGGTCGCGGTGACGAGCGAGTTCGATCAGGCCAAGGCCCTCGTCGAGCATGAATTGACCTATCTGCGGCGGCACGCGCATGCCCTGCCCGATCAAGTCGAAGTCGGCGCGATGGTGGAAGTGCCTTCTCTGTTGTTCCAACTCGACGAGCTTTTTCCGAAGGTGGATTTCCTTTCTGTCGGCTCGAACGATCTCGTACAATTCATGTATGCCGCCGACCGTGGCAATCGTCTCGTCGCCGAACGCTTTGATTCCATTTCCGCGCCGGTGTTGCGCGCGCTGCGGCTGATCGCGCGCAAATCGCGCGAGCACAACAAGCCGGTAACACTATGCGGTGAGATGGCCTCCAAGCCGATTGGGGCACTGGCGCTGACCGCGATTGGCTATCGCTCAATGTCGCTGACGCCATCGGCCATCGGTCCGGTCAAGGCGATGCTGCTGGACCTTGACGCGGCCAAGGCTGCGGCCGCAATCGGGCCGCTGCTCGATCATCAGGAAGAAGGCATCACCGTGCGCGAGCGCATCGAAGCCTTCGCCGCCGAAGAGGGGCTGACGCTTTAATCATGCTGCCGGAAGCAAAGCTCGATTCCCTGATCGCGCGTCACGCCGAACTCGAAAGCCAACTCTCCAAACAGGTGGCGGCCGAGACGTTCGTGAAGCTGTCGCGTGAATTTTCTGAACTCGGCCCGATTGTCGAGACGGTCAAAGGCTATCGCATGATTGTCGCCGAGATCGCCGACCTTGATGCGCTCATCGCCGATCCGAAAAGCGAAGCGGACATGCGCCAGATCGCCGAGGAGGAAAAAACCTTGCTCGAAGCGCGCCGCGTGCAATTCGAGCAGGACATCCGCGTTCATCTCATCCCGAAGGATGCGATGGATGACCACAACGCGATTCTGGAAATCCGTGCTGGCACAGGCGGCGATGAAGCCTCGTTGTTTGCGGGCGACCTGTTCCGCATGTACGAGCGCTATGCCGCCAAGCAGGGCTGGAAGATCGAGATCGTATCGTTGAGCGAAGGCAGCAAGGGCGGCTTCAAGGAAGTTATCGCCGAAGTCAGCGGCCGCGGCGTGTTCGCCAAGATGAAATTCGAATCCGGCGTACATCGCGTCCAGCGCGTGCCGGATACCGAGGCTTCGGGACGCGTGCACACATCCGCTGCGACTGTCGCCGTGCTGCCACAGGTCGAGGATGTCGATATCGACATCAAGGACAGCGATCTGAAGATCGATACAATGCGCGCGCAGGGTGCGGGCGGCCAGCACGTCAACAAGACCGAATCCGCGATCCGCGTCACGCATATCCCGAGCGGCATCGTCGTGTTCGTTCAGGAAGACCGCTCGCAGCACAAGAACAAGGCGAAGGCCTTGGGCTATCTGCGCTCCAAGCTCTACGACGCCGAGCGCGGCAAGCGCGACGCCGAACGCGCCGCAGACCGCAAGGGGCAGATCGGCTCGGGCGACCGCTCCGAGCGCATCCGCACCTATAATTTCCCGCAAGGCCGCGTCACCGATCATCGTATCAATCTGACGCTCTATAATTTGCCGAAGGTGATCGAAGGCGAGGCGCTGAATGAATTGATCGACGCGCTGGTGACAGAGAATCAGGCCGCGCTTCTCGCAGCCGAAGCAGAGCGCGCGTGACGCTCGCGGAGCTGCCGGACGGTATCACCATTGAAGCGGCACGCCGGATACTGACGGAAGCATTCCGCACGATCGGCCTCGATACCCCCGAACTCGACGCCAGAATCCTCGTCGGCCACGCGCTCGGCCTCGATCACACGGCCCTCACGGTGAACGGCAAGCGCGCGCTGAACGGCACCGAAACAGCGACCGTAATGACTCTGGCGGAACGGCGTCTCGGGCATGAGCCGGTCGCGCGCATTCTCGGCTTCAAGGAATTCTGGGGCCTTCCCTTCGCGCTTGGGCCGACCACGCTGGTGCCGCGCCCGGAAACTGAAACACTCGTCGAGGTGGCCCTCGCGGCCCTTGCTCCTATCGATGGCGTGTTGCGCATCGCCGATCTCGGCACCGGCTCGGGCGCGATCCTGCTCGCGCTGCTGCATGAATTGCCGCGCGCCACAGGCGTCGGCACCGACCTCAGCCCTGCCGCACTTTCGGTCGCGCGCGACAATGCGATGACATCGAAGCTCGCCGATCGCGCGATGTTCGCAGCCTGCGATTTCGGCGACGCGCTGTGGGGAGGATTCGACTGTGTCGTATCTAATCCGCCCTACATCGCAGCAGGCGACATCGCGCAGCTTGACCCGGATGTCCGCAACTTCGATCCGCGCCTCGCACTCGATGGCGGTCCAGACGGATTGCAAGCCTATCGGCGTATCGCCGGCGACGCACGCAGGCTGCTCAAGCCCGGCGGATTTCTGGTTGTCGAA
>CAMBBO010000061.1 GCA_945862935.1 Pseudorhodoplanes sinuspersici
GCGGCAAAGTTCACCTGCCGATAACCCGGCAGAATGTTCCTTCAGAACCTTGATGATCTGCTCTTCGGTAAATCTGCTCTTACGCATGTCCGTCTCCAGATGGAACGGACTCTACCCAAAAATGGGGGCGTTTAAGGGGAGCAGGTCACACGCAGCCGGCATTGTTTGGCCCATGCTCACTAACGCTGCCAAAAATAAAACGACAACTACGTATGGAGAAATAGCACCCAAAATTCCCACAAATCCGCTTTCTGTTGGCCGCGCACTCGGGCCAATTCAAGACTTTTGCTTGGAGAACCGACTTCCGCCAATTACGGCGATAGTTATCGGCAAGGTATCGAAAAAGCCTGGCGACGGTTTTATCGCTTGGGACGTAGATGACTTGAAGAGCGCATTTCAAATTGTTTTTGACTATGACTGGGCCAAGGTTGCGAACCCTTACGGCGGCTTCAGCAAATCAGACACAATCGAAACTTTGGGCAAAAAACTTGCCAATGATCCATCCACGGGGGATGCAATTTATCGCCTAGTTAAAGGCCGTGGTATTTTTCAAAAGATTTTCCGCCAAGCACTTATTGAACTATATGGCAGCTGCGCAATGTGCGAGTTAACATTTGAAGAAGCGCTTGAGGCAGCACATATTTTGCCATGGTCAAAGTGCGACAAAGGCGAACGGGCGGACATCCAAAACGGCCTTTTGCTTTGTGCGACTCACCATCGCCTTTTTGACAACGGCTGGATTGATGTTTCGGAAAAATACCAGATTAAATTTCAGGATGCGACAATGGCGAGCGGACCATATTCCAAAATTGATCGAGCACTAACTGTTCAACTTCACGACAAAGCACTCTCGTTGCCGACCGACAAAACAAAATGGCCTGCGCTCAGCTATTTGAGACGCCGCTCGGCCAATTCGAGCAATTAACCGCTTTCCCGACCCGCTCCTTCAAAAACTTAGCTCCCCGCCTGCCGAACTCCGTCCGGCACGATCAGGGTGGGGATACGCCTCGTCAACGCGGCACGCTAAGATAGGAATTCCTGCACCAACAGCTCGTAAGCAAGGCGCGGATTCGGGTCGGCCCGCAGAAACCAGCGCGCAATCCAATGACAAAGATTGCGCCCGCACCACGCGATTGCCGCGAGCGAAATGGCGATGCCGAACATCTTTGGCTGAAACACCACCATGCCTTCGTTTCCAAGGAAAGTTGGAACCAAAGCGCAAATAGCGAAGCCGCCAGCACAAACGGCAACAAAGCGTCCCGCAAACAGAAAGAACAAAGCGTTCCCTTCGCGCCGCTCGATTGCGCGCTGTTGCGGCGAGAGGGGCGGCAAGCGGATCGGTTCGCCGCGCACGAGCTTGAGCAGCGTCGAGATCACGACGGTGACGAGAAAGGCCGCGACAATCCCAAGCATGGACGCAAGATAGTCGTTGGGTGTCCAATGCCAGTGGATGTTGCTGCCGACCACAGCGAAAATGACCAGCGCTTGCAGCAGATACCACATGCAGCTCTCCGGCTTCGCAATCTAGCCGGTGCGGCCTGCGCGTTCCATCGGGAGAAGATGTTTTGCGCGCGCGGCGAGTTGGGTTAGGCACGGGTCATGCCCGTCCGCATCTATCCCTATTACGGTTTCATCGGCGCGCCGTTTCCGCGCGGGGTGAATTATTCGCGCGGCCTGAATGTCCTCGGCAAAAAGTTTGCCGCGATCGAAGGCGTCACAGTCCTGCCCGGCCGCGCCAACTGGCTGTCGCAATCGGATTTCATGGCCGACGCCCGCGCGCATCCCGCCGCGAAGAAGGTCGCCATCGGCCATTCGATGGGCGTCTATGCGATCACGCAGCTTGCCGCGCGCACGCCCGATGTCACATGGGATCTCATGCTCGCGTTCGATCCCTCGCCGGGATACGGCACGCTCGGCCTTTGGCGCTGCGCGTCCTTGGGCGCGAATGTGAAAAAGGCGCTGGTGTTCCGCTCGACCAACTGGCTGAACCCGATCGGCCACGGCTATCTGCATACGGGGGCGGATTTCACCGGCAAGCTTGAAACCATCGGCATTGCCCGCCTGCACCAGAACGTGCCGAACGACGAAGCCGCTCAGGCGATGAGCGTCCGGGCCGTACGGGAACTTGCCGAAAGGTGACTTATCCCCGCCGCCGGAACGCGCTTGACGTTCACATGTTGACGCACTGGGCCGCATCGCTTATCCGCGCGATACACGCTCTTCTGGAATCAGATCGTCTCATGGCCCCCCGTCCCTTTCGCCTTGGCCGCTCCCGCACCGGGCTCGGCATTTTCGCCACCCGCCCGATCAAAAAGCGCACCCGCATCGCGGAATATAAAGGGCCGCTGATCGACAACGACGAGGCGATCCGGCGCGAGACCAAGGGCAACCGCTATCTCTACGAGATCAATTCGCGCTGGACGGTGGACGGCACCGTGCGCTCCAACATCGCGCGCTATTTCAATCACTCCTGCAATCCGAATGCGGAGTCGATGACCATCGGCAAACGCATCTTCATCAAGTCGACCAAGAATATCGAGCCGGGCGACGAGATCGTTTACGATTACGGCACCGATTATTTAAAGAACGTGATCGGGCGCTCGAATTGCCAATGCAGCCGCTGCCGCAAGCGCAAAGCCAAGAAAGCGCGGCTGCGGCGCGAGGCGAAAGTCCGCGCGGTGAAGCGCCTCGCGGCGAAACGCAAGAAGGCGCGCGCCGCGAAGCGTTGAAGATTGTAAGCGTTGAGGCTTACTCGTGCGGCAGCACTTTCAGCGGCGACTTGTACGGTTCGACCCGCAATGAGGCATTGGCGAGAACGCCAACCTTCGCAAAAGGCGCCTGTTCGAGATCGCCGTTCGCGGCCTTTTTCGACGCATAGCGCCAGACGGTGATCGAACCCTTGGACGCGATGGCCTTCGCGATAGCGCCGGCATCGTTGCCGCCAAGCGCGGACAATTCCGCGTCGTTCAGCCCGACGATGATTTCATCCTTCACGGTGACGATCTTGAACAGCGTCTCGGCGCGGGCCTGCGCTGTACCGGTAATGACGGCAGCGACAACGAGCGCCGCAATAGCATGACGTGAATTCATGGAATTTTCCCCCAATAAAAAACTGCCGCTGCGCGCGGCGTGAATGCCTGCATTGGTCGCACAGAACGCGGGCAAGGTTCAAATCGCCGCACGGATATGCTGTAATCTCTCTGCATGACCGGCACTGGCATTCCCGACAAAGCCTCCTCCCCGATTTATCTGCGGATCGCGCTTGTCGTCCTTGCCACAATCGAGGCCGTCAGCGCGCTGAGAGGCATCCCGGCGATCTTCTATGAGTTCAATCCCACAACGCCGATGGGGAAACTTGCGCAGGCGCTGACCAGCGTCGACATCGTTCTTGCCGTGCCGATCACGCTCGCAGCACTCTATTTCGCGGTCGCGGGATATTTGCGCTACGCGATCATCGCAATCGCGATCCGCATTCTGGTCGCATGGATCTGCGATACGCCCACATCAATCGCGATCCACGGGATCGAGTGGTCGCCCTCGTTTGGCGGCATTCAGGTAGCGGCCTATCAAATCGGCGCGCCGCTGATCGCGCTTGCGGCGATTTATCTCGCACGGCGAAACGAGCGCCTCTGGCTTGCGACGATCCTCGTCGCGCTGCCCACCATCGCAAGCTGGCTTGGCGTTCTCGCCTTCGCAATCGCCGTGATGATGTACGGTTTTTGACGCTTACCGGCATTGCCGTGAAACATTCGCCATTCCGCCGGCCTGCGCGACCTTCATCACATAAGTTTGCTCTGCGGCAGCCCCGTTCGATTTCGGCGCAAGCGTGAGTGTCTCCTTGCCCTGCTGCGGCCCCTGCGAATTGACGATGTAAACGCTGACGGTGCAGCGCAGCCGCGCCTCGCAAGCATTCATGAGCTTCACCTTGAACACAGGCGTACCATCCTGGGTAAAGAATCCCGCGTCGTCGGAAACGCACGGTTTTCCGTCCGCCGTCTGCGTCGGTGCGGGCGGCTCCGGCCACAGCGAGGTATAAATCCCCGAACCGATGAAAAAGATGGCTGTCGTTGCCATTGCACCGGCAAGTGCGAGGACGGCAACGTTTCCTGACCTGAAATGCATGATGTTCTCCCCTTCGACTGATCTTAGTCGCACGAGGCGCCGGATTCGTTCAAAGGTCTGACTTGCCCTGTGGACGGCCAGTGCCGATGTTAGGCCGGGAAAGGAAATCGCATGCTGGACATCGTGATCGAGGCGCGACGGCGTTCGCTCGGAGCTTTCGAGGTCGGGCGCGTTTTACCCTTTGCCAAAAGGCGCATGGTCGGCCCGTTCGTTTTCTTCGACCATATGGGACCGATGGCGCTGCCCCCGCATGTCCCGCGCGAAACCGATGTTCGCCCGCATCCACATATAGGGCTGTCCACCGTCACCTATTTGTTTGAAGGCGAAATCACCCACCGCGATTCCATCTGCGTCGAGCAGGTCATCCGCCCCGGCGAAGTAAACTGGATGACGTCGGGATCGGGTATCAGCCATTCGGAACGCTTCGATACGATGCGCGATGGCGGCGGCACGGTGCACGGCATTCAGGCCTGGGTCGCAATGCCCGAGCACGAGGAAGAAAATGCGCCGGCCTTCGCTCATTATGCAGCGACCGAATTGCCGGTGTTTCACGACAAGGGCGTCGAGGCGCGGCTGATCGCGGGCAACGCCTACGGCCTCACCAACAAGGTCAAGACGCATTCGCCGATGTTTTACCTGCACGCGATCATGCAGGAAGGCGGCGCAATCGGCATGCCGCGCGGCCATAAAGAGCGCGCGGCTTACGTCACGCGCGGGCGCATCGAATATGACGGCCACGCCTATGACGAAGGCGCGCTGCTGGTGTTCAAGGAAAATGACGACGCGCAGATCAAGGCGCTCATGCCCTCCATTGTGATGCTGCTCGGCGGCGAGCCGCTGGGGCCGCGCCACATCTGGTGGAATTTCGTCTCATCGAGGAAAGAACGGATTGAGCAGGCCAAGGCCGACTGGCAGGCCGGGCGTTTCCGGCTTCCCATTCACGACAAGGATGAATTCATTCCGTTGCCCGACACGCCGCGCCACGACGACACGCCGCATCCAGAACCGGAGCCGATGTCTTAAGCGCTATCGGAGACCGCCTCCGCCGCGCTGCGGATTACGGCGCTCAACCGGCCGCCGGATTTGCGGCTGCTGTTGCGGTTGCGTCTGCTGGTCCTGATCGGCCGCGTCCGGCGGGCGCCGCCTGCGCGGATCGTTCGGCTTCAGCGGCTGGCCTTGCAGGTTTCGCTGCTGCAAATTTGGCTGCTGCAAATTTGGCTGCTGCAAATTCTGCTGCTGATTGCGCGGACCTTGTTGCTGCAAACCGCGCTGTCCCGGACCTTGCTGCTGCTGCAAGCCACGCTGTCCGGGCTGACGCTGCTGCCCCGGCCCGCGCTGCTGGCGCAATTGCTGACGCTGCGTTGCGACCTGCCGCCCGAATGTGTGGCTCTGATAAAGGCGCTGTACGATGCCGCGATCGCGCGCGGCTTCCTGTGCGGGAATTGCAAACGGCGTAGCGGTGAAACGTCCGCCTGCGCCACGGATCGCAAACGCACTCGATCCCGACGTCAGCAATCCAAGCCGCTGCCCCAATCGCGCGCCACCTTGGCCCGGCGCGAATACTTCAATGCGTCCGACGCGGCCATCCGAATCCGGGTAGAGCTTGATGCGCGCATCGCCCGCGCCGGTGCTGCCTGCACCTTCCGGCACTTCGACAAGACCGGTCGTACCGCGGATACCCATTGTCGCGGTCGGCGTCGCAATCGTCATGTCGCCGGTCTTGGCCACCTGACTGGCGACAAAGGCGACGGTGCCGCGCGCCACCTTGAAGGCTGCGGCGTTATTCTTGCTTTTCTCGTCGTAGATGAACTCGTCGATCGTCACACTCGTATTCGGCGAAAGGTTGAACGTGGTTTCATCATCGAAGGTGATGCTGAGGGTTCCGCTCGCGCCTGTCTGCACGACGTCATCCCGGTATATCTCCGAATCCTTCTGCAGCGGAGCAGCCGCGGCATTATTCCGCGTTACGCTGGCGCCGCCCTGCACCGCCGTGACCTGCCCGATGGCCTCGCTCACCGCGCGCGCCGCGTCGGCGGCAGCCTGCAATTGCGCGGGGGTCTGCGCGAAACAGAGCGCCGGCCAAAGGCCGAAACCCAGTGCCAGGACAATACGCAAGCTCATGTAACGGCGGCCCCCGATTAACTTTGCGACCTTACACGACTGGACAGCGCCGTGGACCGCCGTTTTCCCGCAAAATTTCTGCGGGGGCGCCGATTAATGGAATTGGTTAGCGTCCGCGAAGGCCCTCCGATGTTCAGGTTAATGGCGGACGCCGCTTGAACGGCCATTCGCGCGCGTGTTCATGTCGCGACGCATTTCCGGTAGGGACTATTTATGCTCGGGACGGGCTATTCACTCGGCGTCGATCAGATCATGTTTTTCGGGCTGGGCTTTCTGGTCTGCGCCCTGCTTGCGTTTCTGGCCACTCCTTAAATCCATAATCGCGCCGTGCGGCTGACCGAAAAGAAACTCGATCAGCTCAACCCGATTTCGATGCAGGACATCCAGAACCAGAAAGACATGATGCGCGCCGAATTTGCCATGTCCGCGCGCCGCCTCGAAACCAGCATCGACGAACTGAAGAACAAGACGACCGCGCATATCAGCGAGATTGCCAAGAAGTCCGGCGTCATCACCAAGCTGACAGACGTGCTGACCCAACGCGATACGTCAATCACCCAGCTTGAACAGAACAACACCAGGCTCGAAGCACGATTGAAGTCACTGTTCGATGACCTGCAGATCGCGAAGGCCGACGCCGCGTTGAAAACCGACGAGGCCGCGGAAGCCGAGCGGACAATGTCGCGCGCCAAGACCGAAGCGGCCGACTTGCACCGCGCGCTGGGCGAGCGCGAGCATCTGGTCAATCGTCAGGTTGCGGAGATCGCGGCGTTGAAAAGCCATGTCGACATGGTGCGTAACCGCGTTGCCGAATTCGCCGATGAGATGCGCCAGAGCGAGAATCGGCTGGTGAACGATCGCGTGGACCTTCTGCGCGTCACGGCTCCGTCATTAGCCACTGTCGCGACTGAAGGCAGCAACGATCCGATCCCATTCAACGGCGCCAAAGGCGCGAATGGCTCAGGTCCGCATCTTCTGAATGGTGGATCGCATCAGTTGAACGGCATCCACACCGAGTAATTCAGCCGGCCAGCACAAGACGAACCGTGTCGCCGCCGGTTGCGCGCGAACCGACAACGCAATTTCGGCCCGCCGCCTTCGCCTGATACAGGCGCTTGTCGGCCACCATGAATAACGACGAATAATCCGGAGCATCCTCGGCACAGGTCGCAAGGCCGACGCTCGCGGTCACGCGCGGCCCACTGCCGGTGCCAGCTGCGATTTGCCGGCGGATACGCTCGCCGAGCGCCAGCGCAGTACTGCTAGGCATCGCGTCGCAGATCACGACGAATTCCTCGCCGCCATAGCGGAACACAGGATCGGTCGAGCGCACTGTCGCTACGATGTCCTGCGTGATCCGCTTCAAAACCTGATCGCCCGCAGCGTGGCCGAAACGGTCGTTGAATTCCTTGAAATGGTCGATGTCGATCAGCAGCAGGCTGGCCGGGCGGCCCGCAAGAGCTGCGTTGTCAACGATGCGGCGGCCTTCAGATTCAAGCTGGCCGCGATCGAGCGCGCCGGTCAGCGCATCCCGGCCGGAGCGCGCGAGCAAGTCTTCATAGCGCTCGCGATAGGTTAGCATCTCAAACACATCGGCAAGTCTTCGCGGCCTCGCCTGCTCGGTGCCCGATCGCTCGAACCAAGCAAGATACCCCGCCATCAGCGGCGTGTAGAACGCGATCGCGCCCATCTTGGCGATCCAGCCGCCGACCAGAACAGAAACCGGAGCGCCGGTAAGAAGATGCAAACCTGACCAGAATCCGATCTGGTCGAATGTCAGAACCGCAGCCCCGCTTAGTCCAATCCGCAAAAGCGCGTTGCCGCCGAACCAGTTCCGCGTGCGCTCGTAGATCAGGATAATCATCAAGCAGTCGAGATAGAGGAGCGTCGTGCCCCACACCATCAACGCGCCCATCTCGTCGAGGAAACCGAAATCGGTGGTTCGTCCGGGCGTCAGCGCAACGAGGTCGTGCTGGCGCATCACGAAGCCGAGCGCCACCATTAGGAAGTTCCCGATCAGCAGGCCGTAGATCGGCTGGCGCACCACCGATGCGTCCTCGCGGATATAGACGAGGAGGAGCATCAGCACCTTGCCGGTGAACAGCACGGCGGAACCGGGAGATGTCGCAATACCGAGCGGCAGAGAGACATAAAAGATGCTCGCCAGATACGTCTCGATGAAATGCATCACGCCAAGCGCGCAGAAGAAAAGTCCAAGACCGAAACGCTTGCGGCCGCGGAACAACGCGGCGAGCACAACAAAATAGATCAGGGCGTCGCAGGCGAGAAGAAGGATATTCTTGAATTCGGACATTGGGTGCCTTCAGGCAACAGCCGATGCTCGAAGCAATCGCGTTGCGCGGCACTTTTTGTAGAATGCAACTCGTTAAGATTTCCGGCCCGAAACTCCAAAAATATGATGGAACTCACGGATCGGAAACCATGGATCGCAAACCATGAGTTTTAGCGGGTGACGGCAACCGCGTATTGTTCGTCGGTCACTTTTTCCATCCAGTCGGCATATTTCCCGTCCGGCGTAGCCTCCTGCATCGCGACATGAGTCATGCCGGTGTCCGGCCCCGCACCATGCCAATGCTTCTCGCCAGCAGGGATCCAGACCACGTCGCCCGGCCTGATTTCACGTACCGGACCGCCGAGGCTTTGCACCCGGCCGCAGCCCTGCAGCACATACAAAGTCTGGCCGAGCGGATGCGTGTGCCAGGCCGTGCGCGCGCCTGGCTCGAAGCTGACGCGATTGGCGCGCAGATTTGCCGGGGCTGGCGCTTCGATGATCGGATCTTGCCACACGGTGCCGGTGAAATAATCGGCAGGCGCGCGCCGCGTCGGAACCGAACCACAAGGGCGAACGTCCATTTTCTCTCTCCCGGCATTTGAAGCGATGTATGTCAGGCGCGGGTTTATCGCTGGGAGTAACTCCCGGCAAGGCGCAGCCTATGGCTTCCCGCGCCGAAAGGCCGATGATAGTCTGCGCCATCGTCGTTCCGTGGGGCTTAAAGACATGCCGTTCGTTTCCCGTCAGCGCAAATTCGCAACGCTTGGCACGGCCATGCTTGGCCTGTGGATGTGGGGCGGCATGAAAGGCAACGACACCGGCGGCATCATCGCATGGGCGCCCGGCGTCGAGGAGACGGCGCTCGAAATCGCGTCCGATCATTGCGCGCGTTACGGCAAATATGCCGTGATCACGAGCGTGCATCCGTGGCCGGGCGATTATATCGGCTTTGCGTGCCGCCGCAGCGGACGCTTCGGTCCGGTCAGCCGCTAACCGTCAACTGCCGCTCCCCATCGTCTCTTTCACCTTGGCGATCAGTTCGCGCAGGGTAAAAGGCTTGGCGAGAAATTCGTAGCCGCTCGCAGGCAGATTTTTCTCGAACGCTTCTTCAGCGTAGCCCGACACAAAGATGATCTTCAGGTCGGGATTGGTCCGGCGCAATTCGTTGAGCATGGTCGGCCCGTCCATTTCCGGCATCACCACGTCGGAGACGACGAGATCGACCTTCACGCCTTCGCTCTGGAATTTCTCAAGCGCCTCGACGCCATTGCCCGCTTCGATCACCGTATAGCCGCGTGACGCAAGACCGCGTGCGTTCAAAACCCGCAAGCCTTCTTCGTCCTCGACCAGCAAGATCGTGCCGCGCCCGGTGAGATCGGCTTGTGCCGCCTGCGCCATTTCGCCAGCGGCCGCGAGCGCACCCTGAATTGCCGGCGCGTCGGCGCGCTCTGTTTCGGGCTCCTCGCGCGGAATATGGCGAGGGATAAAGATACGAAACACCGTGCCCTTGCCCATCTCCGATTCCGGATAGATGAACCCGCCGGTTTGCTTGACGATGCCGTACACGGTGGACAGGCCGAGGCCCGTTCCCTTGCCGACTTCCTTGGTGGTGAAGAACGGCTCGAAAATCTTCTCGCGAATGTCCAGCGGGATGCCCGTGCCGGTATCCGTAACTTCGATCATCACGTATTCGGCGACGGGCATGCCCTTGTAGCCAAACTGCGCGACTTCCTCGGCGCCGATATTCTTGGTGCGCACGCCGAGCGATCCGCCGTCCGGCATCGCGTCGCGCGCATTGACCGCAAGATTGACGACGACCTGTTCGAATTGCGACAGGTCCGCCTTCACCGGCCACAAATCGCGGCCATGCACCACGTCGAGGCGCACCTTCTCGCCAATCAGGCGGCGAAGCAGAACGCTGAGATCGGACAGAACCTCGCCAAGGTTGAGGACCTGCGGGCGCAGCGTCTGCTTGCGCGAGAACGCAAGAAGATGCCGCACGAGGCTCGCGGCACGGTTGGCGTTCTGCCGGATCTGGTCGATGTCCTTGAAGGACGGATCGGTCGGCTTGTGCGCGATCAGCAGGAAATCGGTCGCCATCATGATGGCCGAGAGAAGATTGTTGAAGTCGTGCGCCATGCCGCCGGCCACCTGGCCGACCATGTCCATCTTCTGCTTCTGGTTGATCTGGTTTTCCAGAAGCCGCTTTTCGGTGGTTTCGAGCGCGTAGACGATCGCGGCTTCGTTCTCGCCGTCATCGTCCTGAATGGGCGTCACATAAAAAGACGCCGAACGGTCGTTCGGGCCTGCAAGCGCCGCTTCAACCGGGGCAATATCGCCCTGCCCCGAAGCCGCGATGCCGATGGCGGCTTCGATCTGGCTGCGCTCGCGTTCGGCAACCACCGTCAGGATCGACGGTTGCTCGCCCACGCCGTCGCGCAACAAACCGTGGAACAGTTTTGCAAACAGTCCGTTGCTGCGCGCAACCTTGCCCGAGCGGTCCACGGTCGCAATCGCCATCGGCGTATTGTTGAAGAAGCGCATAAAGCGCACTTCGGCGGCGCGCTGTGCGTCGGGGGCATTTTCACGCGCACGGTTGAGCACGAGCGTGCGCGACGCGCCTGCGGCGCCGTCTGCGCCAAACGCAATCTTGTGAAACAGCCTAGCCGGAACCGAACGACCGCCGCGCATCTTCAGGTCGAGATCGAGCACTTCGGTCTTCACATCGCCGGGTGTCCCAGTGATCGAGAGAAGCTGCGATGCGCCGTCGCCCGAAACGATTTCCGATAATCTCAATCCACCCGACCCAACTTGCGCGAGATCCTGATCGAGCCAGCCTGCGAGCGTCGCATTCAGGTAGATGATATTTCCAGTGGGATCGGCGGAGAAAAATCCTGCGGGCGCATGATCGAGATAGTCGATCGCGTGCTGCAATTCCTGAAAGACGTTTTCCTGCCGCTCGCGGTCGCGCGTGACATCGGCAATCGTCCATACCGTCGTGTGTGCGTTCTTGCCGTCAGCGAGCGGGCGCACCCGCAGCCGCAGCCAGCGCGCAGGCTCGCCGTTCAATCCGGGCACGCGCACTTCTTCCTGAAGCTTGCGCCCTTCCCGCGACGCTTTCAGCAGGCGGTAAACCGATTCCGAAACATCGGGGTCGCCGATAAAAACGCGCTCGATCGGACGCACCTCGTGCGGATCGGTTGCGTCAACAAGATCGCGATAGGCGGAATTCGCATAGAGAACGCGGCCCGCTGAATCCGTCACAACGATGCCGTCAACCGCGCCGTCGGCGATGGCCTTGATCAGCGGGTTGCCACTTTCCCGGCCCGAGAAGCGCAAGATGCCCGACGCGTAAGCAAACAGGGAAAACACACCCGCAGTCGCGAGTGCCGCAAGGATGCCGAGAATATAGAGTTCCGCATCACCGCGGCCGATGAATAACAGCCCGACCGCAGCCCCGACCAGCGCGAGTGCGACAAGCAGCACAAGACCGATGCTTCCGCCGCGCTCGGTCTGGTCGACAGCGCCACGGCTCATCTCGTCGCTGCTATCGGCCGTCGCCATGCCCTAAAAATCCGTCCGAATCCGCTTGTTTAGTCGTGCCTCACCCTGCCCGGTCAGCGCAAGGGGTTCAGTGCCGCGCGACTCAATCAATGCCGCGACACGCCCTGACGCAGCCGCATGACGTAGCCAATCACCTCGGCCACGGCCTTGTAGTGTTCCGGCGGAATTTCCTGATCGATCTGCACGGTCGCGTGGAGCGTTCGCGCGAGCGGCGGGTTTTCCACGATCGGCACGTTATGATCCTTGGCCACTTCGCGCATCTTGAGCGCGATGGCGTCCATGCCCTTGGCCACGCAAACCGGCGCGCTATCGCCGCGTTCGTATTTCAGGGCGACCGCGAAGTGAGTCGGGTTGGTGATGATGACCGTCGCCGAAGGGACCGCAGCCATCATGCGCGAGCGCATCTTGGTTTCGCGGATGCGCCGGATGCGCGCCTTGATCGCCGGATCGCCTTCGGTCTGCTTAAATTCTTCCTTCATCTCGCGCATCGACATCTTCTGCTTCTGGTACCATTGCCGGTACTGGAACAGGAAATCCGCGCCGGCGATAAGCGCCAGCAGCGCCACCACCGCACCGAGCATCTGCAGCGACAGTGATTTCGACAGCGCGAACAAGGCTGCGGGATCGGTCCGCACCATGCCTTCCAGCCGGTCGCGCTCCGGCCACAGCACCAGCGTGATCGCGGCGCCGATAATTCCGAGTTTGAGCAATCCTTTGACGAAATTCGCAATCGCCTGCTTAGAGAAAAGACGCCCCAGCCCCGCGATGGGCGAAATCTTGCTGAACTTGGGTTTCAGGCTTTCGGTGGACCAGACCAGCCGATGCTGGATGATATTTCCGACGAGGGCCGCGAGTGCGAGCAGAAGCAGCGGAATTGCGAGGGCCGCGAGCACTTCCTTGCTGATCTGCGTCGCAAGCAAAGTCAGCCCATAGCCGTCCGCGCGCACTCGGTATGAGTTCGCGATCAATCCCGCGAGAGTTGCCTGCAGCGAACTCCCCATCCCGCCCGAAAACGTAATCAGAACGAGTGTGCCGCCGGCGACGATGAACCAGGTGGATACTTCCTGGCTCTTGGCGACGTCGCCGCGCTCTAGCGCATCGTCCAGCCGTTTTTGGGTTGGGTCTTCTGACTTGTCGTGATCGTCTTGTTCCTCAGCCATCGTGTGCGGCCCTTACGAATACGGGGCAAGTTCGCGCAGCACACCACCGAGGAAATCGGTGAAAGTGCCCATCATCGCGCCGATGACGACAAGAAGGATCAGGAAGCCAAGCAGGATCGACAACGGCAGGCCAATGAAGAACACCTGCATTTGCGGCATCAGCCGCGACAGGATGCCGAGGCTGAGATTGAAAACGAGGCCGAATACGAGAAACGGTGCCGAAAGCTGAATGCCCACACGAAACGCCGCCGATACGATGCGCGTAATGTGTGCTGCGATGTCACCTGTCATGACCGGCGTGCCCGGCGCGAACAGACGATAGCTGTCATTTAACGCAGCGATCACGAGATGATGCAGGTCGGTCGCGAATATAAGCGTCAGGCCGAGCACGGTAAGAAAGTA
>CAMBBO010000062.1 GCA_945862935.1 Pseudorhodoplanes sinuspersici
CACGCATTCCCTCCCCGATTCTTAATTTGCACCACTATGGCAAATGCCAACCGGGATCGCACCTGCCCTCATTACGTTTCGCCGCGATGCGCTGGGAACGGATTTGCCTGAATGGCTGTTAATGCAACATCGGCGCACGCGGCGATAATTTCACGCGCGTATTCGCCTGCATATCGGAACAATTTCACGCCTCTTCGCGTTGTCTCCATACGTCACGGCCGCCATGCGGCCGGTACGATTTGGGGGGGATTCCAGAGGAGTAATCATATGAAAAAGCAAATGATGATTTCCGCCGCGGCCATCGCATTGATCGCTGGCGGCGCAGTTGCCAACGCACAGGGCATGCAGGATCGCGGAGCTGCGCCGAGGGGCGCCGTCGAAATGAAGGGCGAAGCCAAGGGCGGCGCGGAATTGCGCGGCACCACGGGACAGGCGGCACCCGCCGAGAAGATCGCGCCGCGCGCTGAGAAGCCCGCACCTGCCACGACAGGGCAAGCTGTTGGCAAGGGCGACGTTGATGTGAAGGCCCGCACCGACAAACCTGAAATGAAGCGCGACATGAAAGGTGCGGACGTGAAGTCCGACATGAAGGCGCGTTCGGATTCCAAGCCGGCGAACGACACGAAGTCGGCAGCGGATTCCAAATCGACTGTCGATACGAAGGCGAAGGCCGACAACAAGGCTGACGCGAAGTCCACCACGACCACCGGTCAGGGTGCTGCGGGTTCGCAGGGCAGTGCGAACCTTTCGGCCGAACAGCGCACCAAGATCAAGACCGTGATCCGGGAAACCAACGTGCGTCCGGTGACGAACGTGAACTTCTCGATCTCGATCGGCACGCGCGTGCCCCGCAATGTGGGTTTCCACCCCCTGCCGGTCACGGTTGTCGAGTATTACCCGGCGTGGCGCGGCTATGAGTTCATCCTCGTCGGGGATGAAATCGTCGTCATCAACCCGCGCACACTCGAAATCGTCGCGGTCATCGAAGCCTAAGCCTTCGGTGAGCTATGCAATCACGGAACGGGCGGCCCGCGTGGCCGCCCTTTTCGTATGTGTGCGTCTGTCGCATTGTTCCATCATGCCACGGCGGCGCTTGGGCGGACGGCGAAAGGATGTGAGCGCGGGCCTTCTGGTCTGGCGCATCCGGAATGTGCCTGAATTCCTGCTGGCGCATCCCGGCGGACCTTATTGGGCGCGCAAGGACAAAGGCGCGTGGACCATCCCCAAGGGCATGGTCGATGACGACGACGACCTGCTCGCCACCGCGCAGCGTGAATTCCGTGAGGAGACCGGCCTCGTTCTCGATGGCGATGCCGAGCCAATTCAGCCGGTCACACAATCGAGCGGAAAGGTCGTGCACGGATTTACAGTTCAGGCCGATCTCGATCTGGCCGGATTTCGCAGCAACGACTTTGAGATGGAATGGCCGCCGCATTCGGGGAAAATGAAGAATTTCCCTGAGGTCGATCGCATCGCATATTTCACCTATGCGAAGGCACTCGAAAAGATCATCGGCTATCAACGGCCGTTCATCGAGGAATTGAGCGCGCGGATCAACGCAATCGCAGCTCTGCAATGACCGGCAGATGATCGGAGACGTTGCGCGCTTCGGGGTCGGTCCATGTGCGGATCAGCGCATCGAGCGGGCGCACATACACCCGGTCGAGCCGCAACATCGGATACCACGACGGAAACGTGCGATGATGCGAGCGCCCCGGCAGTACGCGCGCCAGCACCGAACGCACGGAATTAGGCCAGAACCAGTCGTTGAAATCGCCGAGCACCACGAAGGGTGTCGCCTGCCCTATCATCTCCAACAAAGTGCGCGTCTGCTGACGGCGTTCGCGGATGCTCAAACCCAGATGCGTTGCGATCACGCACAGATTTCCGAGCGGGGTTTCGGCCATCGCGCGGATCGCGCGGCGCGGCTCGAATTCACCAAACGAGATGTCGCGGATTTCAGGGTTGCGAAGCGGAAAGCGGCTGATGAGGATTTGTCCATATCCGCCATCCGCCGTGACGATTGACTTCGCGCCGATGCCGTGATCGCCGACAGCGTCCCGCAACGCATCGAACGGATCGTCATGGCCTTCCTGCAAGCCGCGAGAATCCACTTCCTGCAACGCGACAACATCGGGATCGACGCGCTTGATCAGTTCGACGACGCGCTTCAGATCGAAGCGCCGGTTCAGATTAAAAGTGCCGTGGATATTCCAGGTCATTACCCGGAGCGCGCCATTTCGCGTCAATGGTCACCGCCTGCGCCACCGCCAGGCAATCGCGCGACCAGATATTGAATGCCAAAGGACATACCGATCCAAAGCACAATCGCAGCCCCAAGCACCGACACCTCCCAAAGTGTCGGATCGGTGAGAATCCGCATGAAGGCGTCGCCGGCGACAGCCAGCACGATCAGCCCCGGTGCCAAGCCAAGCAAAGTACCCAAAGCATAGTCGAGCACACGAATCTCACTCGCGCCCATCACGACATTGACGACTGTGTACGGTGAGATCGGAACAAGCCGGATAGCCATGACCGCCAGCACGCCCTTCCGCTGGACCTTGTCGCGGATCATTTCGATACGCGGGCCGAACGCGTTGCGGAGCACCTCGCGGCCAATAAGCGCGCCGATCCCGTAAGTAGCGAGCGCCGACAGCATCGAACCCAGAACCGAATAGAAAGTCCCGACCAGCGGACCAAACGCCGCGGCTGTCGCTGCAATCAGGATGGTGAGCGGAAACGCGATCAATCCGCCAACAACGAAAATCACGGGCATGACCAACGGTGCCCAGCCACTCGCGGCAAAGCTTTCAAAGCTGTCGCGAACAACGCTGGGGCTTGCATATTCAGCGAGCGGGGTGAGATGCCATGCTGCGGTCAACGCGAGAAAAACAAGAGCGACGAGAAGGAACTTAAACAATGCTGTCCGTGCCATCGTCCTGAGCCTTCCTGCGAGCCGCGTCAGCAGCGTCTGCGCTTGAAGCGGGCGGACCGGATCGGCGACTTCCTCAATGGTCGAAGCAAACTCCTCCAGATCCGGTTCACCGTCGTCGATTGCCCGCAGCGCATGCCCACGGCGGCTGAGAACATCGGCGACCGCGATCAGCGAACCAGTTTCCTGAAGCAGGTCTTCGACGTCAGAGGTTTCCGCCCCGCAATGCTCCGCGAGCAATCCGTTGCGGATACGCAGGATCGCCTTGCGGTCGGCATCGTTGCGCGCTTCGATTGCGATGTCGCATTCGGTATCGGTGCCCATCGAACGGTTGTTGAGATTGGCCGAACCGACACGCAGCAACTTGTCGTCGATCACCATGACCTTGGAATGGATCATGGTGTCGGTCGTCTCGTCGCCCGCCTTCACTTCCGGATAGACCATGCGGAAGCGGTCGCCGATGCCGGCCTCCTCCAGCGTCCTGCGAAAGCGAATACGGCCATTACGCATCGTTCGCGCTTCGATCCAGCTATGCGCCGTGCTCGGCGCGACGATGACGGCTTCGAGGTTCTTCTTTTTTTTGAGTTGCTCTGCGAGCTTGTCGGCCACCGGTTGGGCAGTGAGAAACTGGTTCTCGATATAGATCGTGCGTTCGGCAGCTTCGATTGCGTCCAGAAACAGGTGCTCGACTTCGCGAATTTCCCCGGAATTGTCCGCGCCACGCGGCTGCGTGCGGGCAATGCCTATCTCGACATCGGTGAAATCGGGCACAACACTTTGCGGCCACGGATCGCCCAGCGGCTCGACCGGCTCCGGGTTTGCACACGCCGCGTTCTTCCAGCGTTCGCGCGTCAGTTCGGCAATCGCGCGTGCGGCCTCTCCGTCGAACATGCATTGCACGTCATGGAAGGGCCGGTACGGCACGCCGCCCGGATCGACGCGCAGATCGTTGTGCAATTCGTGATCGGGCGTATCCCAGCGCCGGATGGTGAGATCGAGGCCGCCGGAGAACGCCACAGCGTCATCCACCACAACGATCTTCTGATGCTGCGACGAGCCAATCGGCAAAGTGTGATCGAGACAGAAATGCACCTGCCTCGGCGTCGACCAGTCGAGTGAAACCTGCGGCAGAAATTCGCGCTCCAGCGCATACAGCACGGAGAAATCCCACAGCAGCAGGTGCACGTTGAGCTTTGGATTGCGCTCGACCAGCGCGTTGATGAAAGCGACCAGCGTGTCCGGCAAGCCGTCATCGGCCTTGCAATCTTCGCCCACGAGACGGGTGCGGCTATCGATGTCCCATCCGACGATGAAGACAGAGTGCTGCGCGCGGCTCATCGTCTCGCGCACGGCGCGAAACAGAGCAGCCCCGTCGACGAGGACCGACGCGCGTTTCGCGCGCTCGATCCGCCAGACGTTGCGGGATGGCCGCAGAATAGCGGGCGCGATGGTGCGTTGATGGCGAATGCGTCCGCTCCCTGCGACAGAGGAATACCGGACGAAAACGCAAAATCATGGAACCGGTTCCCTCACCGGAGCCGTTTAGTCAGCATTTCCAGAGGCTTTGCGAAAAAGCGGCCTAATCGACCTCGTCGTCGGCAATCCGCCAGGTTTCCTTCAGGCCGGCGTCGCGCCACTCCGCCCAGGCCGGAAGCGCCGTGACCGCCGCGATATAGTCGCGGGACGCCTGCGAGGCAGGCAATTCATAGGTCACAAAGCGCGACACCACGGGCGCATACATGGCGTCGGCTGCCCCGAATGCACCGAACAAGAACGGCCCACTTTTGCCGAAGCGTGCGCGAGACTCGCTCCAGATCGCGTCGATCCTCTTGATGTTCGCCATGACATCTTGCGGCAGATCGCGCTTCTTCGGCGGACGGCGCATGTTCATCGGGCAGTGATTGCGAAGTGGTCCGAAACCCGCGTGCATCTCGGCCGCGACCGCGCGGGCATGGGCCTTCGCCTTCGGATCGGACGGCCACAGCTTCGCGTCGGGGAAGCGATCGGCGAGATGGTCGAGGATCGCAAGCGATTCCCAGACCGTCATGTCGCCGTCGATCAGGATCGGCACTTTTCCAGCGGGAGAGAATTTCGCAATTTCCGCAGCGGTGTCGGGCTGATGCAACGGGATGAGTTTTTCCTCAAACGGAATGCCCGCGACCTTCATCGCGATCCAAGGACGCAGCGACCATGAGGAATAATTCTTGTTACCGAACACCAATGTCAGTGCCATGCGCGCCCTCCCCTTTAATCCGGCAATCCTGCGGACGCGGCGCTCAGGCCGCAAACGAATTTCGCTGATCCGCCGGATGAGCGGCGCGAATGATTACGTCTTGGATTAAGCCTTAGGTTCAGGGTCTTCGACCACGCCGCCGGCCTTCTTCCATGCACCGAACCCGCCCTCGATATGGGCAACGGGCTTCAGTCCCATCCGCTGCGCGATATGGGCTGCGAGCGCCGAACGCATTCCGCCAGCGCAGAAGAACACATAACGCTTGTCCTGATTGAAGACCGGCTTGTGATACGGGCTGTCCTGATCGATCCAGAATTCCAGCATTCCGCGCGGGGCATGGAACGCGCCCGGCACCTTGCCGTCGCGCTGCAATTCGCGGATGTCGCGAATATCGACCAGCACGACGTCATCGCGCCCGGCAAGCTTCACGGCGTCGGCCGCCGGAATGGTCTCGATCTCGCGGTTGGCGTCGGCCAGAAGCGACTTGATCCCGGTCGTGATGGTCTGCGGCATGGCGATCTCCTTGTCGCGGGCATCGTCACTGCATCGCGCCACAGGTCAAGCCCAAAAGGCGAAACCCATTGCAGCGCATGAGCGCGCAAGGCAGCATACGTGAAACTTTGAGTCTCGCTCATGGCGCTGTTCACAAAGACCGATCTCGTGGCGCTCGCCGTCTTCGTCGGCGCATGGATCGTTTACGCCATCGCTCTCGAATGGACCGTCTACGGGCGCCGCGCGCTGAACGTGCGCATGAACCATTATCGCGACGTGTGGATGGACCGCATCCTCGAACGTGACGTGCGTATCGTGGACACGCAGATCATGGCCTCGCTGCAGAATGGCACGGCCTTCTTCGCCTCGACATCGCTGTTCGCCATCGGCGGTTCGCTGACCATCCTGCGTTCGACCGACGATGTAATGAACGTGATGGCAGCGTTGCCCGGCGGGTTCGAGACCTCGCGCGCACTGTGGGAGGTGAAGGCAATCGGGCTTGCGGTGATCTTCGCCTATGCGTTCTTCAAGTTCGCCTGGTCGTACCGGCTTTTCAATTACGTGGCGATCCTGCTCGGCGCGATGCCGCCGCATACCGAGCGGCACACCGCCCATGCCAAGGCGCACGCCTCGCGCACGGCGAAACTCTGCGCGGCGGCGGGCCTGCATTTCAATCGCGGCCAGCGCGCGTTCTTCTTCGCGCTCGGCTATCTTGGATGGTTTTTAAGCCCGTGGCTGCTGATCGCCTCGACTATCGCCGTGGTGATCGTGATGTGGCAGCGCCAGTTCGGCGAGACGTCGCTCAGTACGCTTGAGGCGGACGCCGTCAGCTCACGTGCAAAAGCACCGCGAGGACGCAGGCAATCCCGATCCCGAGCGTGATTGCGGCAGACAGGACGAATGCGCGGATTTTGCCGGACGCTTCTGCGGCTTCATCTGCCGTGTTCGCGAGCACATAGGTGTCCGTTCGAACGTTCAGTGACATCAGCCCATTCCCCCAGGGAAACACTCGGATGAACTGGCACGTCCGCGTAATAAAGCCACGAATCGTCAGGACCGAGATCAGGATACCACGGGTGTGGAATCGATCACCGATTCTCTGTCGCAATCTTGAAGAAGGAATTAACGAGGGCTCGGAAACAGCTCGCGCGTCTTGCCGCCGATGAAATAACCGGCCAATCCGATCCATTCATGCATCGCCGTGTCAGTGCGTTTCAATCCGTCGCTCAGGGACGCATACGGCACGAACAAATCGCTCAGCTGACCGACGCGCCAATCAACCGGATGCGGCTCGACCGGAAAACCCGCCGCATAGAATACGCCCATCGAACGCGGCATGTGATGCGCGGACGTGACCAGCAGCCAACGCTCCCCCGATCTTGGCTGAATCAGGTCGCGCGAAAAGATCGCGTTCTCGTATGTGCTGCGTGAACGGTCTTCCAAAAGGATACGCCCCGGCGCGATGCCGAAGCTTTCCAGCAACGGCCGTGCAAATGCCGCTTCGCCCGGCCCCTCCGCGATCAGATTCGCGCTGCCGCCGCTATAGACGATGCGCGCATCCGGGTAGCGCCGCGCCAATTCCGCGACCACGGTGAGACGTTCGGCGGCTTCGTTCAGGATCGGCGTGCCGCGCGCTGCCGAACCCTCCGGGCTGATCGCGCCGCCCAGCACGATGATGCCCGCAGGCGCCGGCCCCTGATGTGAATAAGCCGGAAAGCGCTGTTCCAAAGGATAAATAAGGAGGTTACCGACCGGGCCGAACCCGATCGCGACAAGGAGCAGAATGGCAAAACCAGCGAGCACCTTGCCAAGCCGCGCAAAGCGCGTCGCCATCAGCAGCACGCCCGCCAGCAGGCAGGCCAAAATCACGTTGGAGGGATTGGTGAAGAAGCCCGCGACCTTGGAGAACGCGAAGAACATCGGGCCCTCCCCGGATTACGCCTTGCCGCTTTTCTTGTCGGCCTCGTAACGCTTCTTGGTTTCTTCATTCGGCGGATAGAGGCCGGGCAGCTTCTCGCCCCTGTCGACTTCCTTCACCAGCCAGGCTTCGAGGCGTTCGTGCTCCGCGCCGCCTTCGGCGACGAAATCGACAAGGTCTTTCGGGATCACCACCGCGCCGTCATCATCGGCAACGATGATGTCGCCCGGAAAGATCGCGCAGCCGCCACAGGCGATCGGTTCTTCCCATCCAACGAATGTGAGCTGGTTGACCGAAGCAGGCGCAGCCACTCCAGAGCACCAGACCGGCAATCCGGTTCCTAAAATTCCGTGCTTGTCGCGCATCACGCCATCGGTGATGAGCGCCGTGACGCCACGCTTGACCATACGCATGCAAAGGATGTCGCCGAAAATGCCTGCGGTCTGCACTCCCATCGCATCCGCGACCACGATGCAGTTTTCCGGCATGGCTTCGATTGCGCCACGCGTCGAAATTGGTTTGGTCCAGCTTTCCGGCGTCGCGAGATCTTCTCGCACCGGAACGAAGCGCAACGTAAAGGCCGGGCCGACAACGCGCTTGCCTGCCGCGGCAAATGGCATTGCGCCTTCCATCCAGCAGCGGCGGATGCCCTTCTTCAGGAGCATCGTCGTAATCGTGCCGGTGGTAACCGACTTCAGTGTTTCGAGCGCGTTGGTCATCTCATCAATCCTTGAAACGAAAATCAGGCCGCTTCCATGCCGATCCGCTCATCGCGGCGGCGCAGCCACATGATGAACGGAATGGAGAGCAAAACCATCCACGACTTGCCGATGATCTGTCCCGCAAGGAACTGCAGCGAGCCGAAAGCAAAATAAAGGAAAACAATTGAGTCGACGACAAGTCCGGCAAAGCTCGAAACCACGACAGCAGCCACAAGCCGGCGGCGCTGCAGCGGAGTGTAAACCAGAAGGTCGGCAAGCTCGGACAGAAGGAATGCCGCGGTCGAGGCCATCACCAGCGAGACCGGCGCGAGGAGCGCGGACAGCGCGCCGCCGATCAGCACGGTGACGATGGAAATTTCAAACCCGAGGCGGCGCTGGACGAGATCGCGCAGCACGAGCGCCGCGCCGATCATCAGAACGCCAGACGGGGCCATGAAGCCCGGCGCGACCGGAATGAGGCAAGGCCCGTTCGGCGCGCAATAGGTACCGACATTGCCGATCATCCAGTTGGCTGCGGGAATGGTGAGAACAAAACCGATAAAGAAAACCGCGCCTTCCACGATGCGGCGAACGTCGCGAGTCATGTCGTCTCCTGTTACGCCGCCGTGAAGCGGGCAAATCCGTCCGAACGAAGCTTGCAGGCCGGGCATTCGCCGCATCCGTAACCCCACGGATGGCGCTTGCTGCGGTCGCCGAGATAGCAGGAATGCGTTTCCTCGACCACGAGATCGAGAAACGTCTGCCCCCCGATGTCGCGCGCGAGCGCAAAGGTCGCTGCCTTGTCGACCCACATGAGCGGCGTGTGCAGAACAAATCTGCGGTCCATGCCCAGCGTGAGTGCAAGCTGCATCGCCTTGACGGTATCGTCGCGGCAATCGGGGTAGCCCGAATAATCCGTCTCGCACATCCCTGCAACCAGATGTTTGAGACCGCGCCGGTAGGCCACCGCGCCTGCGAATGTAAAGAAAACGAGGTTGCGGCCCGGTACGAAGGTGGTGGGAAGATTATTGCTGGCCATCTCGATGGCGGTGTCGCGGGTGAGCGCTGTTTCCGACACAGCGCCAAGCGCCGCGAGCGGCACGATATGGTCGGCGCCGAGACGGTCCGACCATTCTGCTTTCAATCCGGCGATCTTGTTTCTGATGCGCGGGCGCACATCGAGTTCGATGACGTGGCGCTGCCCATAGGCGAAACCGATGGTTTCGACCTGCGCGAAACGTTCCAGCGCCCATGCGAGGCAGACCGTTGAGTCCTGCCCGCCGGAAAACAGAACCAGCGCTTTGTCGGTCAAGAGCGTCACGCGCGCCGTATCAATCCCAGGCCGGCGCATGCGCGACCGCGACCACGCGGCCCGATGGCGCCGACAAAGCGGCAACCGTCTTCATGTCGGCATCCGACAACTCAAAATCGAAGATGGAGAAATTCTCTTTCAGCCGTTCGGCCTTGCTGGTGCGCGGAATGACGACGAAATTCTGTTGCGTCAGGTAGCGCAGCGATACCTGCGCCGCGCTCTTTCCATACTTCTTGCCGACATCGGCGAGCGTCGTGTCGCTGACAAGACGGCCGCGCGCGATCGGGCAATAAGCGACCACCGCCATGCCGTGCTTCCTGATCGCGGCATTCAGCTTGGTGCCGTCGAGATAGGGATGCAGTTCGACCTGATCGCAGACGAGTTCGCCTGGCAAAATCTTGTTGGCTTCGTCGAGCAGCGGAATGGTGAAGTTCGACACGCCGATGTTCTTGGCAAGGCCGTCCGTCTTGGCCTTTTTGAGCGCGCCGAGCGTTTCGGCCATCGGCACGTCCTTGCTCGGCCAGTGCAGCAGCAGAAGATCGACGCTGTCGTGACCGAGGCGCTTCAGGCTCTCGCGCGCCGCTGTGGCGAAGTCCTTTTCCTTGAAATTGGTCGGCCACACTTTAGTGGTGAGGAAATATTCGTCGCGCTTCAGCCCTGAATGCTTCAGCCCCTCGCCCACTTCGGTTTCGTTGTTGTACATCTGCGCGGTATCGAAATGGCGATAGCCGATCTTCGCTGCGTCCTTGATGAGCTGCGAGCAGGCATCGCCGCGCAATTCCCATGTTCCAAGTCCGATGAGCGGAATACGCGCGCCCTTGGCTTCGACTGTCTGCATGTTCAATCCCATTTCGGTGCGAAGGCCGGATTGACCACGCGGCCGTCCGGCTTTTTCAGTTTGCTGATCTCTGCCATTTCGGCAGCGGTGAGCGTGAAGTCGTCGATGGCGAGATTTTCCGCAAGCCGTTCCTTGTTCGAGGAACGCGGAATGACCACCATGCCCTGTTGCACGAGATAACGCAGCGACACCTGCGCCGGCGTCTTGCCATGAGCCTTGCCGATGCGCGTCAGCGTCTCGTTGCCGGGTACGTGGCCGCGCGCGATCGGGCAATAAGCGGTGACCGCCATGCCGTGCGATTTGCAGGCCGTCATCACCTTGCTCTGGTCGATGAACGGATGCACTTCGATCTGGTTGGTGGCGATCTTCTCGTCGGCAATGCGGGTGGCCTCTTCGAGTAATGCCACGGTGAAATTCGACACGCCAATATTCTTCGTCTTGCCCGCGCGCTTGACGCTGCACAGCGAGGCAATCGTGCCGGGCAGCGGCACGTCCGGGTTCGGCCAGTGGATCAGCACGAGATCGACGAACGGCACCTGCAGCCGTTCGAGGCTTTCGTCCATCGCGCGCTCGAATTCGCCCGGCTCCAGCCGGTCGCGGAAAATCTTCGTCGTAATGAACACCTGCTCACGCGGCACGCCCGACGCACGGAGCGCCTCGCCCACTTCGCGCTCATTGCCATAAGCCTGCGCGGTGTCGAGATGGCGGTAGCCGAGCTTGAGCGCATGCGCGATCAGTTCGACCCCCGCGGCCTCCTTCAGCGTCATGGTGCCAAGGCCGATCGCCGGAATACGGGCGCCGTTGGCTTCGACCACGGTCATTTTAGAGACTCCTGCAGGGATTCGGGCGGCACCTTGCCCGCTCAGGCCCGCCCTGCCAACCCGGCCAGCTCCGTGCGCCAAGCGGGTAGCATTTGCGCCATTTGCAATGCTGTCGCGGACAACGCGGTGCCGGACCGGACACCGCTCGCCAGTTTGGAATAGGTCGAGACAAGGCAATCGCGCCTTGCAATCGCGGTGTCCAGAGTCCTTTTAGAGCCGGTGTTCAATAAATCGGGTGCTTCATGCGCGTCAGCCTGTTTGCCATCGCTCTCCTGACACTGATCGGCCTGCAACCCGCCACGGCGCAGGAATTTTCGATCACCATCAAGGACCACAAGTTTTCCGAGACGGAATTGAAGGTGCCCGCAGGCAAGCGCATCACCCTCACCGTCATCAATGACGACGCTACACCGGAAGAATTCGAAAGCCATCCGCTGAAGGTTGAGAAGGTGATCCCCGGCAAGTCGAAAGCTGTCGTTCGCTTCGGGCCGCTCAAGCCCGGCCGCTACAATTTCGTCGGCGAATTCCATGAAAGCACCGCCAAAGGCGTCGTGATCGCGGAATAGTTGAAATGCTTGGCGCGCTTATCGTTGTTTTCCGTGAAGTCATCGAAGCCGGCCTGATTGTCGGCATCGTGCTGGCTGCGACACGCGGCGTCGCAGGGCGCGGCCTGTTCGTGATGGCAGGCGTCGTGGCGGGATTGATCGGCGCTTCGATTGTCGCGCTGTTCGCCAGCGCGATCGCAGACATGTTCGAGGGCGCAGGGCAGGAATTGTTCAATGCCGGTGTGCTCGCGCTCGCGGTCGTCATGCTCACCTGGCACAATGTCTGGATGTCGCGGCATGGACGCGAGATCGCAGCCGAGATGCGCGGGCTTGGCGCTGCTGTCAGTTCAGGACAACGCACGCTAACGGCACTCGCCATCGTCGTCGGCGTCGCGGTGTTGCGCGAAGGCGCGGAAGTCGTGCTGTTTCTCTATGGCATTGTGGCTGCGGGAACGAACACCGCAGATCTTCTGCTCGGATGCGTCATCGGACTCGCGGGTGGTGCTGCCCTGTCGGCGCTCACCTATGCCGGCCTTGTGTCGATCCCCTCGCGCTACATCTTCTCTGTCACGTCGGTGATGATCGCGCTGCTCGCAGCGGGAATGGCGGCGCAGGCTGTGCAATTCGCAGACAATGCAGGTCTCATCACCATTGGCAGCACCGTGGTGTGGGACACCTCGCACATCGTTCCGGAATCAGGCCTGTTCGGAAAATTGCTGCACACGCTGATCGGCTATACCGAGCGGCCTTCGATGTTGCAGCTTTGCGTTTATCTCGCGACACTTGCCGTCACGGCGATCCTGATGCGGCTTGCGCGCCCGCAAATGGCGCAGCGTCCGGCGGCTGCGAAAGGCTAGCGCTTCGACAAAACCCCGAACGCAACATCCGGCGCGCTGTCGATCAGCTTGAGCAAGGCGCGGGCAGGGCCGCGCGGCGAGCGCTTCCCCTGCTCCCAGTTCCGCACGGTTTCGATCGGCACGCCAATGCGCGCGGCAAATTCGGCCTGCGTCAGTTTCGTGCGCGCACGGATGTTGCGGGCATAGGCCGCATCGCTCCCATCATCCCCGGCGGGTGCAGCTTCCCGCATTGCCGGAACACGCGCCGAGGGCTTTCGCGGCTCGATATGCCGCTCGCCCCCATCCGGCAAAACTTCCACAATGCGGCCATTGGCCTTGAGGCGAAGCCGCAATTGCGGGACGATTTTATCCATGAGGCCGACGATACCTGATTCGGTTGTTATGGCCGGTGACCGACTAGGCCATTGGACGAGTCCCGGTTAAGCTTGGCCCATGGAACCGGGCCGGTTGCGCGCTGTTGGTGTGAGACGGCATCGGGAAAAAAAGGCATTGGGGAGACGATCATGCGCCGCTTCATTCTGGCGATCTGCTGCCTCCTGATGACAATGATGATGCTTCCCATGGAAGCGCGGGCGCAGTTTGGCCCCGGCGGCATCATGAACATCCTGACCATGCCGTTGCGCGGCGCGCTCGGCGGCATCGGGCGCATCGTCCAGCCGCGCAATCATGGTCCGAGCCGCGCTGCGTCACGGCGCAGCCGCGCGCCTGTCACCGCATCGAAGCCCGCGCCCGCTGCCGCAGCCATCGCTGCGGTTCCTGCGGCAGCAGCCATCGGCACCGGCTCAGCCATTGCCGCCAAGCCGGACGCCGAAACTGAAAAGACGACCGCCTCCATCGCCGCGGAACCAATGCCAGCGGAAAAGACTGAAGCTGCGGCGAAGCCAGCCACTCCGGCAGGTTTCTGGCCAGCCGCGCACGAAGACCTGCTCGGCTATGTGTTTTCGCC
>CAMBBO010000063.1 GCA_945862935.1 Pseudorhodoplanes sinuspersici
ATACTGGCGGGGCTTGGATTGGGAAGCGGGCGGACCTCTACAATTGAAACAGACGATCCCGATGTTCTGGGTGAACAGCTGCGCGCAATCTCGCCGCTCGATCCCGTCCCGGCGCCTGCGAGCTTCGCACCGATAGGCGGGAAGCGCGAGGTGATGCGGCTGGCGTTGCGCGAACTGCATCGCGCCTCTGCTGCGCAGACCGAAATTGTGCCTCTGCCCGCGGGTGCGCCTTTCGGCACACTCGATATCAATGTCGAGGGATGCACGCTTTGTCTGTCGTGCGTTTCGGCATGTCCCACGGGCGCTTTGCGTGACGATCCGGAACGTCCGACGCTGCGTTTCGTGGAAGATGCGTGCGTGCAATGCGGGTTGTGCCAGGCAACATGCCCGGAAAAAGTTATCAGTCTGAAGCCGCAACTTGATTTCCGTGCGGCGACTGCATCGTCGCGCCTGATCAAGCAGGAGGAGCCGTTCGAATGCGTGCGCTGCTCCAAGCCGTTCGGCGTCAAAAGCAGCGTAGAGCGGGTTCTCGCCAAGCTCGAAGGCAAGCACTGGATGTATAAGGGGTCGGCGCAGCGGCTCGACGTCATCAAGATGTGTGAGAATTGCCGCGTGGCTGTGATGAGTGAAACCGACTTCGATCCGTACGGCGCACCGCGCGCCAATCCCCGCACGACCGAAGATTATTTGCGCGAGCGTGAGCGGCTGAAACAGGAATACGATCGTAAGTCCGACAACTGATAGCCGTTAATTTCCGGTCGCTTTCCTGAGAAATTCCACGAGCGCGTTCCGGTCTTCGGCCGAGCCAATCTTCTGTTCCGGCATCTTGGTGCCGGGCGTGTATTGCATCGGGCCTATTTCGAAAAGTTTGGCGACTGTTTCCGGCGTCCAGACGATGTCGAGCTTTTTCAGCCCATCGGAAAAATTGTAGCCCGGCAAGGTTGCGATCCTGCGCCCGAAGATTCCGTGCAATGTGGGTCCGGCCCGATTTCCTTCGTCCGGCGTCAGCGTGTGACAGGCGACGCACGCGCGGTAGATCTCCGCGCCGCGATCGCCAGCGTAAGCGGCGAGCGGGTCATCATTGCCCGCCATCGGCACGACGCCGATGTGATCGCCGGTCACGGCGTTCCAGCGCCGTACCATCCTGTCGGTGCCGCCGGTCACGAGCGTCCGATTATCCGGGGCGAATACAGCCGCCCAAACCGGAAGTCCCGGACCGACCAGCGTTCGATCGAGCTTGCGCGAAGCGCGATCGATGATGGCGACCGATCCCCGAATGCCAGCGGCCGCGACCAGCCTTCCGTCGGGCGAGATAGCAACACTGATCAGCGGTGTTTCCGTTGCTGCTATCTGGCCGCGGGGCTCACCCGCCGCAGAATAAAAGAAAACGTTGCCGTCGGCTCCACCCACGATGATTTCACCATCCTTCGCCACTGCCACCGTGTTGAGCGGTGTTGCAAGCGTCACGATGGTCGATGCATCGCCACTCAGCGGCCAGATGCGAAGTTGCGGGTCGTGGCTCACGCTGATCAGCGATTTGCCGTCCGGCGTGAACGCGACTCCGTTTACGTTCTGCCGATGTCCCTCGAAGACGCGCGGCTCGCCGCCGCCGAGCGGCCATAGGCGCAACGTGCGGTCCCACGACGCGGACGCGAGCAATTTGCCGTCGGGAGAAACGGCGATGGATACAATCGGAGCCGTATGGCCAGTCAGCACGCGATCCGGTTGCGATTGATCCGGCCGCCAGATCGCGATCTTGCCGTCTTCGCCGGCTGTCACGATGCGGTGATCGGGCAAGATTGCGACGGCGTTCACCGCGCTTTCGTGAAAGCGAAAAACCTTTTCGGCCGCATTGCGTTCAAGCGACCAGAGGATGGCAGAACTGTCGAAACTGCCGGATAGCGCTTCTTTGCCGTCTGCCGAAATCGCGAGCGCCCGGACCGGGCCACCGTGCCCGCGCAACTGGGCGTGCAAAGGCGAAACTAGCCCCAGGAGCAGGGCAAGGGCGGCGACAAGCCGCCTGCAGAAAGGCAAGTGAGGAAACTGGGGCATTTCGGGAAGATAACCCAATCCGAAGCCGCATAGCGCTATTTTCATTAATCCAGCGGATGCAACGTAATCGCCTCAGGCGCGTTGTCTTGGCGGCAAATTTCAAGGAGGTTTCCATGCGTAAGGCTATTTGGAGCGGCGCAATTGCTTTGAGTCTGTTTGGATATGGCGCGCTGGCGCAAACCGTGCCCGCGCAGGAACAAACCGCTGCCGAGGCGCAGAAGCAAAGTTTCCCCGCACAACCCCAATCGCCGAGCAGCACCACTGCTCCGGATCACACAACACCGCCGCCTCCCAACGCGCAGCCACAGGCGCCACTTGCGGATCAGGCAAAACCTGCGGCTGTTGGACCTGCCCAAGCGAACACTGCGGGGTCGATCCAGAGCGATACGCCTCCAGGGGCAACCGCGCAGACTATGCCCTCTACGATCTCCAAGGAAAACGCCGCCCTCGACAAACAGCCGATCACTGCGCGGCAATTTCCGCTCACGGATGAACAGAAGAAATTGATTTCAAGCAGCGTTTCCGGTTCAAAATCTCAGTCTTCGGAAAGTCTGTCGAAAGTCCACGTCGCCGGTTATTTGCCCATCGACGTTATGGGTCAGGAATTTTCACCGGAACTGAAGCAGCAGATTCCGTCGGCCGGACGCTACAAGTTCGTCAAGTTGGACCGCAGCGTATTGATTATCGATCCGGTCAACGAGACGGTCGTTGGCGAGATCACGCAATAGTTGATGTCGCCTTCCCACCGAGAAGGCGCGATTGCCATCTTCGCGTCTTCTCGGCGAACGCAGAGTTTTCTTTTTCTGCAGAGAGGACATGTGTGCCGCGCGCCGCTTCGCCGGCGCGTGCGGTCACGACGTGCGTAAGACTGGATCTTGAGCTTGCCTCCATTGTGCGGGCGACGCCGTATGAGGCGGACTCGGCTTGCTGATCGTCCCAGTGGAGGAATTGCCAAGGGCGCGCTCGAACTTGACGCGGGGCGAATATTCTCCCAATAAGAGAATGAACGTTCATTCTTGATCCGTGCGTCCCATGAAACATGTGAATATTCAAAGACATGCTGATCGGCGAGACGAAATCCTCGCGGCCGCGCAGCGATGTTTTGTCCGTTCCGGCTTTCACCAGACCTCGATGCAGGAAATCTGCTCCGACGCGGGAATGAGCGCCGGCAATCTCTATCGTTACTTTCCTTCGAAAGAAGCGATCATCGCGGGCATCGCCGAGCGCGACCGCGCCGAGGTGGCGCAGGACTTCGAGCGCGCCGATCTGTCGCAAGGTCTGTTCTCCGTACTCGAGGGAATGGCGCGCCACCATTTTTCTGTCCGTTCGATCGAGCAGGTGAAGTTGTGCACCGAAGTCATGTCGGAAGCGCGCCGCAACCCAGAGATTGCGCGCATATCCAGCGCGTTTGACGCAGATGTCCGCCGCTGGCTGACGGAGATGTTCAATACCGCCGAGAGCCGCGGCGACATTCCGCAAAATGCCGACATCACGGGTGCTGTCGAGATGCTGATGGTGATCGCCGACGGCATCTGGTGGCGCCGTGCACTCGATCCGCAATTCAATGCCGAGACCATGATCCCTGTGTTCATGGACGTCGTGCGTCATTTGTTGTTGCGGCCTGCAACTCCGAAAGTTGCGGGCAAGGAAAGTTAGGTCATGAAAGCAAGCCGCATCACCGCTGTCGGTCTCGTCGCAGCCGCAGCCCTCTGGATTCTCTCCGGGCATCTCATCCCGCATGAATCCGCGGAGAGCAAAGCCGCATTGCAGGCAAAGGATCAAAAGGCCGAGAAAAAACTCCGCGTTGCCTTCGCCGAAACGAAGGTCGTGATGCATAGCCGAAAGCTCGTTGTGTCAGGACGTACCGAGGCATCGCGCAAGGTCGTGACGCTCGCGCGTACCAATGGCCTGTTGCAGGAGGTACGTGTCCAGCGCGGCTCGAAGGTGAAGAAGGGTGATGTCATCGCGATCCTGTCCGATGACGCGCGCGAGGCGCAGGTGACGCAGGCGCAGGCCTTGCTCGATCAGCGGCGTATCGAACTTGAGGCCAAGCGCAGGCTTGCATTGACCAACGCTATTCCGCGTCTCGAACTGAACAGCCTGGAGGCGCAATTCAAGGCTGCGGAAGCGGCGGTCGCGACTGCCGAAGCCGAGCGCGATCGCGGCATTATTATTGCGCCGTGGGACGGTGTCATCACCGAAGTCGCTGAGGTCGGCACTTCCGCTTTTGCGATGGCAGGCAAGGAGATCGTACAGATAGTGGGTCTCGACCCGATGCTGGTCGTGGTCGAGGTATCCGAACGCCGTATCGCGCAGATCGCGGTTGGCGGCGAGGCCGATGTCAAACTTGTGTCCGGCCAGACGCGGCAAGGGAAGATCCGTTACGTTTCGCAATCCGCCGTTCCCGCGACGCGCACCTATCGTGTCGAGGTCGAGTTGCCGAATGCCGACGGCGCAATTCCCGACGGCATCACCTCGGAAGTGACCATTCCGCTGTCGCCCGTGCCAGCGACGCGTGTTCCGCGCTCTGCGCTGGTGTTCTCGTCGTCCGGCGACATCGGTGTGCGTACGGTCGACGAAAACGCCAAAGTCGGATTTTCGCAAGTAACGGTCGTTGAAGACGACCAGAGTTTCATGTGGCTCGGCGGCGTGCCGGACAATGCGCGGGTAATCGTTCGGGGACAGGATTTCGTCCGTGAAGGAAATTTGGTCGACGCGGTCGCTGCGTCCACCGAACAATCCGCGCAACGCTAAAGCGCTGAGGATAAATCATGTCCGGCCTGATCGACTATGCCATCAGTCATGCGCGTCTGACCATCGTGACGCTGCTGTTTCTGCTGCTTGCGGGATTCGTTGCCTATGTGACGATCCCGAAGGAATCGGAGCCCGATGTCCGCATTCCGATCGTTTACGTGCAACTCACGCAGCGCGGCATCAGCCCGGAAGATTCCGAGCGCCTGCTGCTTCGCCCGGTTGAGACGCAGTTGAAGTCTGTCGGCAACGTCAAGGAAATGCGCTCCACCGCCTATGAAGGCGGCGGCTACGTCCTGCTCGAATTTGACGCTGGCTTCGATTCCAAGGCTGCGGTCGCCGATGTGCGCGCGAAAGTCGATCAGGCCAAGCGCGATCTACCACGCGATGCGGACGAGCCGAGCGTGCTGGAAGTCAATCTGTCTCTTTATCCCGTGATTGTCGTCGCGCTGTCAGGCCAGATACCTGAGCGCACGATGCTGCAAATTGCCCGCGCCGCGAAGAACGCTATCGAACAGGTACCAGGCGTATTGACTGCGGAGCTTCGCGGCGCGCGCGATGAAGCCGTGGAGATCATCGCCGAACCGATGCTCCTCAAGAGCTACGGCATTTCGCTCGATCAGCTCATTTCTGGCTTCAATGCGTCGAACAGCTTGATTGCGGCGGGTGCACTCGAAGGCTCGACCGGGCGCTTCGCGGTGAAGGTCCCAAGCCTGATCGAGCGGCCGCAGGATGTGCTGAAAATCCCGATGGCGGCGTCGAATGGCGCGGCAGTGACCATTGGCGACGTGGTTCGCATCAAGCCGACCTTCAAGGACGCAACGTCCGTGACGCGCGTCAACGGCCAGCCCGCGATGACTATCGAAGTTTCGAAGCGCACCGGCGCGAACCTGATCGAAACGGTGGACGCGGTGAAGAAGACCATCGAGACACTTCGCCCGACATGGCCGCAGGCCGTTGAGATTACCTTCACGCAGGATAAATCGAAGGTCATCCGGCAGATGCTGTCGGACCTTCAGAACTCGGTGATTACCGGCGTTTTGTTAGTCGCTGTCATTATTCTGTTTGCGCTCGGATTCCGAGCGTCGGTGTTTATCGGCATCGCGATTCCGGCATCGTTCCTCGCAGGCGTTCTCGGTCTTCAACTCGCAGGTCTTACCGTCAATATCGTCGTGCTGTTTTCGCTGATCCTCGCCGTTGGCATGCTTGTCGATGACGCGATCATCGTGTCGGAATATGCCGAGCGCCGCATGGCAGAGGGCATGCCGCCAAAAGAAGCCTATTCGGAAGCCGCCAAGCGTATGTCCGGACCGGTGATCGCCGCGACCGCAACTCGTGTGGCTGCCTTCTCGCCATTGCTGTTCTGGCCGGGCGTGGTTGGCGAGTTCATGAAATATCTGCCGATCACATTGATTGCGACGCTATCGGCGTCACTTGCCGTCGCGTTGTTCTTTACGCCGACGCTTGGTGCCTTGCTCGGCAAGGCCTCGACCGATCCGCATGACGAACGCTCGAAAGATACCGGCCTTTACATGCGAACAGTCAAACTTGTTCTGCGTTATCCGGGTTCGACTCTGGCGATCGCCGCAGCTTTGCTCGTGATCGTGCAGGTGGGTTATGGAAAATTCGGCCGCGGCGTCGAATTCTTCCCCGCTGTCGAGCCGGATTACGGTCAGGTGATTGTGCATGCCCGCGGCAACCTTGCGCTGGATGAGAAGAACCGCCTGCTCGCAGAAGCCGAAAAGTATGTCCTCGCTGCGAGTGGCCTGAAAACAGTTTACACCCGAGTCGGTGAGCAGCCGCGCGGATCGAGCGAGATCAGCGAAGATACTGTTGGTGTCATCCAGTTCGAGTTCGCCGACTGGCGCACGCGTGCGCCCGCGCATGTGATCATGGACGGTATTCGTGCGGCGACAGCGGAAATCCCCGGCATTCTGATCGAAGTCACGGCGCCACGCGGAGGACCTCCGACCGGAAAGCCCGTTCAGGTGCAACTCGGCTCGCTCAATCCGGACCTGTTGCCGGAGGCCGCGAAAAAAGTTGCGGCGATGCTCGCGAAAGATCCTGACATTCAGGATCTCGACGACGGTCAGCCGCTTCCTGGCATCGATTGGAAAATCCATGTCGATAAGGCGGAAGCCGCGAAATTCGGCGCCAATCCTGCGAATGTTGGCACAGCACTACAACTCGTGACCAATGGCGTGAAAGCGACCGAATATCGCCCCGCCGGAAGCGACAAGGCGGTGGACATTCTGGTGCGCTTCTCCGAGGAACGCCGCAGCCTCGATCAGATCGACGAGTTGCGCGTGCAGACGCCGTCCGGCTCTGTCCCGATCAGCAACTTTGTCGAGCGGTTGCCCGCGCCGCGCGTGGGCTACATCAATCGTGTCGCTGGAAACCGAGTGATGACGGTTTCTGCGAATGTCGCGCAAGGCGTGCAGACGGCGAATGTACAGGAGCGGATCGCGCGAGAGCTCGCGAGTGCCGATCTCGGATCGGGCGTGACCTGGAAGCTCAAAGGCGAGGACGAAGAGCGCGCGAAGGCCTCGGCGTTCCTGCTGAAAGCCTTTGGCACCGCGATCTTCATGATCTTTGCAATTCTCTTGGCACAATTTAACCGGCTGATTTCGGTTGGGCTGGTTCTGTCCGCCGTCATCCTGTCGACCATCGGCGTGCTGCTCGGATTGATGGTCATGGGACAGCCTTTTGGAGTCGTGATGACCGGCATTGGTGTGATCGCGAACGCCGGAGTGATCGTGAACAACAACATTGTGCTGATCGACACGTACGATCGTCTGCGGCGGGAAGGGTGGGAGGCTTACGAGGCCATTCTCGAAACCTGCCGCGAGCGTTCACGCCCAGTTGTTCTTACCGCCGTCACCGCGATCCTCGGCGTGCTGCCGATCGCGTTCGGCATCAATATCGAGTTTCTTACCCGCGAGATTTCGATTGGCGCGCCGGCAACTCAATGGTGGATCAGTTTGTCGACCGCAATCGTCTTCGGGCTAGGCTTTGCAACCCTGCTCACGTTGCTGGTGACTCCGGCGGCGTTGATGTCGATCGAAATCGTGAGGCAGCGGCGCGAGACTTGGTTGAAGCCGCTGCGGTCGCGTTTCACCCGTATGATGACGGCGTTGATCGAGGCGGTGTCGCGCCGCCGTCAGGGTGCGTAAATATAGTCGACGAGCCCGAGTGAGATAAAGGGCACATACGTCACGAGCAGCAACACGAATATTAGCGAAGCGACGAACCATACGTTGATTTTCGACGTTTCCCAGATATTTGCTTTAGCAATCGAACACGCGACCATCAAAACGCTCGCGACCGGCGGGGTCTGCTGCCCGATTGCAATGTTAAGAGTGACAATCACGCCAAAATGAATCGGATCGATGCCGACTGCTTTGATCAGCGGCAACACGACCGGCACAACCAGAATGATCGCGGCCGCGCCGTGCAAAAAGAATCCCAGTACGAACAGCACGACGTTCAGGATCGCGAGCACGACATAGGGGCTTTTGGTGAAGGTTGTGACCGATTCCGTCAGTTGCTGCGGGATCTGCGTTTCTGTTAGATAAACCCCTAATAGCGCCGACGTCGCGACCAGCAGCATCACGACCGAAGTATGCGTCACGCCCTCATAGACCGCGTGGCGCAGCACAGGCCACGACAATTCACGATAATAAAATCCGATAGCGAGCGAGGCAACGACGGCAAGCGCGCCGCCTTCCGTCGCCGTGACGAAACCGCCGAAAATGCCGCCGAGAATAATCAGCGGCAAAAGGAGCGCCAGTTTTGCGTCCCAGAAGGCGGTGATGATGGTTTGCCATTGCAGCCGGTTTTCCGGCGGCAGATTGTAGCGCCGCGCAAAGCCATAGGCCGTGACCATCAGCATGCCGCCACCGATGAAGCCCGGCACGAAACCCGCGAGGAACAGTTTGATGACCGAAGTGTCGGCGAGCGCGGCATACAGGATCATCGGGATCGACGGCGGGATGATGATTGCAAGCGATGCCGCCGACGACATCACCGCCGCGGCGAATTCTTTTTTGTAGCCGCGCTGCTTCATCCCAGGAATAAGGATCGAGCCGAGTGCCGCCACATCGGCGACCGAGCTTCCGGAAATCTCGGCAAAGATCATCGAAGCGACAATCGACACCATCGAGAGGCCGCCACGGATGAAGCCCACCAGAGCGAGGCAAAATCCGATCAGGCGGCGCGAGATCGAAGTCGCATTCATCAGCGCGCCGGCAAGCACGAAAAGCGGAATTGCGATCAGCGGAAATTTGCCCGCGCCCTCGTACATGACGAGAGCCGCGTTCAATAGCGCGGATTCTCCGCCCGATAGGAATGTCGCGGCCATGGCGACCATGCCGAGCGCGACGGCAATCGGCACGTCGATGCAGCACAGCGCTAGAAATGAAGCCAATACGATCAGGGCCGCCATGACGTTTGCCGCGCTATTCGAGGTGGGAGGATTCGGTGAGCATGTCAGGCGGTGGGGGCGGGGCGTGCAGCTTTTCCCATGCCTGCGGCAACGTCAGTAATTCGGCAGCGACGAAGGACAGCGAAGCAATCGGCATCACCGATTGCACGAAGGGCGACGACACCCACGGCAGCGTGACGAGATGTTCGCCTTGCGCGATGTCGAGAAGGCGATAGCCGCCCCACGCAAGCGCGAAGAAGAAGACGAGGACGAGAGTCTCGGACAAAACGAAGGCTGCGCGCCGTAGTGTCTCAGGCATTGCACGAATGACGTTGTCGAAGCCCAGATGCCCGCGATTGAGTGCAACTAAGGCTGCGCCGAAAAACGTCACCCACGACAGGAGGATAGGCGCCACCTCGTCGTAGAACGAAATTCCAGTGCCCGCATAGCGGAGCGTCGCGGCCACGCTGACCAATAAGGCCAGCGCGACCAGCAACGATCCTGCCACGATCTCGAGGGTGAGGCCGAGCAGACGCGATAGCGCCTGCATCAGCTTCCTTCCTTGGCGAGGGCGAGGGTCTTTTCAACCAGAGCCTTTCCGCCCGGAACTTCCTTGTCAAAGAGTTCATAGACGGACTTCGATGCGGCGACGAACGCGTCGCGGTTGGCTGTGTTGATGGCGATGCTGCCCGACTTCTTCAGCTTGTCGAGAACCTCAACGTCTTCCTTTTCACCCGAGGAGAGTGCCCAAGGCTGCACTTCCTTGGCGATCTTCTCGATATCGGTGCGGATGTCCGCCGGAAGCTTGGCCCAGCGTTCCGTGCCGACCGTCAGGAATGACGGCGTGTAAACGTGCGCCGTCAGTGAGAGATATTTCTGCACTTCATTTAGCTTGGCGCCGTAAATGTTGGTGAGAGGATTTTCCTGCCCATCCATCACGCCCGATTGTAGCGCGACGAACAATTCGTTGAATTCCATCGGAGCGGGGACCGCGCCGTAAGCTTCAAACATGTTCTGCCGCCATACGCCCTTCGGGATGCGGATTTTCAGGCCCTTCAGATCGGCCGGGGTGTCGATCGGCCGCTTGTTGTTGGTGATATGACGGATGCCGTTTTCGTAGACGGCGATGATCTTGTAGCCCTTGGCTTCCGCCTTCGGCGCAAGATCGGTCCAGAAGATCTTATCGACAAAGCGCGCCACATGCGCGCGATCCTTCAGCAGATACGGCATGTCGAACACGCCAAACTCCGGCGAGATCGTCGACATGATTGTCGAAGGTTGCGAAATATCGACGGTGCCGATCTTCAGCTTTTGCAGCAGTTCACGCTCGTTACCGAGCTGCGAGTTGTTGAACACAGTAACCTTCACCTTGCCCGCGAGTTTTTCGTTCACGCGCTTGGCGAATTCTTCGGCGACCAGCGATTGATTCCCGCCTGCGGCGGTCGTGTTACCGAGCTTGAGCTCGATCACCTGTGCGCTCGCATTGGTGACGCCGAGAGCGGCGCCGAGTGCAAGTGCGAGCAGAATTGGCTTGAGTGTCATCTCGTTTCTCCCTTGAAGTGTTTTTGAATTGACGCCGCCTTTTTGGCGGTTCTGTTGGTTATTGGATTGGCAGTTCATTTCATCAAAGAAAATCTTTCACGCGTGTCACCGTGGCATCGAGATGGCGGCCAACGACTTCGGCTAGCGTATCAGCATCCCTCTTTTTAAGAGCAGCGATCATTTCCACATGCTCAGCGACTGCGCGCTCCCACTTGGAGGGCTCGCTGTTGCCGACATAGCGCAGACGCTTGATGCGCGCCTGCAGCGCTTCGTGCGTTTCGGCGAGGAATTCGTTGCCCGACGCCTGTACGAAGCTTGTGTGGATTGCCTGATTGAGCTTGAAATAATCCAGCCGTTTCCCGGCCTTGTAGAGCTTCATCATCCGATCATGGATGTCGCAGATATCGCTGATCGTCTGATCGCTTGCATTCGCGCATGTCAGCCGCGCGCCAAGCTGCTCCACGGCTTTCAAAACCTGAAGGATGTTGACCAGATCGTGTTCGGTGAAACGGCGCACGACGGCGCCCTTGGCCGGTACGATCTCGACAAGGCCTTCGCTGGTCAGGCTCTTGATCGCTTCGCGCAGAGGCGTGCGTGACACGCCGAGAATTGTCCCGATCTGGCCTTCGTTGATGCGCGCGCCCGGCGCCAATCGCCCTTCGATGATCATGTCGCGCAGCTGATTGAGAACTTCGCTGTGCAGCGTCCGACGCACAATGCGCGGCACGTCGTCGAAATTGGCGACGGTCGCGAGCTTTTGTGCGGTTCTGGCGCTCACATGAACTCCATGGCAAAGGGTATTGCCGTCGCGTATGTTGCATGCTGCATGCAGGCATGCAACTGTAAATCTTGAGCTCTGAACAGCGGGATACCCGATGGCCGACCACGATCTGCCAATTATTGCGATTGCGATGGGCGATCCTGCAGGGATCAGCCCTGAATTACTCGCGCGGGTTTTGGCCGAAAGCGACATCCGCCCGATGGCCAAGTTCGTAATTTTTGGCGACGTGCGCATTCTCGACATGGGCGCCAAAGTCGCAAAGGTCGATCCGGACGTAACGCGAGTGAAGCCGGATACGCCGCTGCCTGCATTCGCGGGCAAGCCAATTCTGATCGATCTTGCGAGTCTCGATCCGTCAAATGTCGCGCTCGGCAAGGCGACGCTTGCCGGCGGACAATTTGCGACGGACAATTTCCGCCGCGCTCTGCGGCTTGCGGCCGACGGCGGCGCGGATGCTGTGTTTTTTACGCCGTTCAACAAGGCGGCAATGCGCTTTGCCTATCCGGAATACGACGACGAAATTCGTTTCGTGCGCGATGTCACGGCCTCGAACGTGCCGGCGAGCGAATTCAACATCATGGACGGCTTGTGGAATGCGCGCGTCACCTCGCATATTCCTCTGAGTGAAGTCGCGCGCAACATTACCGAAGACCGGATTTTACGTGCGCTGACGCTTGCCAACGCGTCGCTGGGGGCAGCCGGATTTGAAAATCCGCGCATTGCGGTCGCGGGGATCAATCCGCACGCGGGTGACGGCGGGAACTTCGGGCGCGAAGAAATTGACATTATTCAACCTGCGGTCGCCAAAGCGCAGGCGCAAGGCATGAATGTCAAAGGGCCGTATCCCTCCGACACCGTATTCCTGCGCGCGAAGAACGGCGATTTCGATGCGGTGCTGACGATGTATCACGATCAGGGCCAGATCGCGATGAAGCTGATGGGCTTTGACCGTGGCGTGACATTGATTGGCGGGTTCGCTTTCCCGATCTGCACACCGGCGCATGGCACGGCCTATGAGATAGCGGGGCAGGGCGTGGCGAATCTGGGCGCGACCCGCGCGGCCTTGCTTCTCGCCATTCGAATGGCGGGTGACCGGCGCAAGCGCAAGGTGGCTGCGTGAACAAGTCTCGTACCTATACCGGCGTTTTTCCTATCGCGCCGACGCCATTCAACGCGAACGGCGATGTCGACCTTGACGGCCAGCGGCGTGTGCTCGATTGCATGATCGATCAGGGCGTCGATGGGATTTGCATTCTTGCAAATTATTCCGAGCAATTCCTGCTGACCGACGTGGAACGCGACACGCTGACGGATCTGTGTCTTTCGCATGTCGCTGGCCGCGTTCCTGTGATCGTGACGTGCAGCCATTTCAGCACACGCATCGCTGCGGAGCGTGCGTCGAAGGCTGCTGCTGCCGGCGCGACCATGCTGATGATGATGCCGCCCTATCACGGCACTGGATTGCGCGCCGACGAAAACGGCATGATCGAGCATTTCTCGCGCGTCGCCGAAGCCTCACGCATTTCGATCATGGTGCAGGATGCACCATTGAGCGGTGTTGCTCTGTCGGTGCCGTTTCTTGTGCGTCTCGCGCAAAAAGTGCCGCAGGTCCGCTATTTCAAGATCGAAGTCGCAGGTGCAGCCGCAAAATTGCGCGGGCTGATCGAGCAGGGCGGACCGACGATCGAAGGGCCATTCGACGGCGAGGAATCGATCACGCTGATAGCCGATCTCGACGCTGGCGCAACCGGGACAATGCCGAGCGCATTGTTGCCTGATCTGATCGGACCGGTGGTGCGCGACTTCCTCAAAGGCAAACGCGAGGAAGCCGCGGAAGGCTATGCGCGCATCCTGCCGCTTATCAATTTCGAGAATCGTCAATGCGGGCTGCGTGCCTGTAAAACGGTGATGATGGAAGGCGGCGTCATCAAGAGCGATGCCGTTCGGCATCCGCTCGAACCGCTTCATCCTGCAACGCGCGCGGGTCTGCTCGAACTTGCGAGCGAAGTTAAGCCGCTTGCGTTGAGATGGGG
>CAMBBO010000064.1 GCA_945862935.1 Pseudorhodoplanes sinuspersici
ATCGACCACGACAACACGCCCATCGGAAAGTTTAGCCGGCGCAAACACGAAATAGCCGGGCGACTTGATGTCGGCGCGCAATCCCGATGGGCCGGAAAAAACAAAGACCCGTTCCGTCGTGAATTGCAGTCGTGCGGTGACGCGGCGGAATTCGTTATAATCTTGCGCGAGCGCGTTCCATTCGCGCGGCGCAGGGAGTGGCGACGGCGTTGCCGCGACGCGCTCGTTCACCGTCGCGATCAGGTTTTCCTTCCACGCTTTACGCTCTACCTGCCAGAAGCCCAACCCACATAAAACGCAGATTGCGCCGAGCGCGATCACGACGGGAAAGAACAGCCTGCGGTTTGGATTGCGAAAGCGGTTTTTCACGGCTGGTCGCGGCGCTCAAGCCGGCCTTCGGCAGCTTTGTTGTGATACTGGAGTGCGATCAGCACGCCTTTCATCGAACGCAAAGGCGCGAGCGTGACCAGCAGGATAAGCGGGAACCACAAAGCGGCGTGCAGCCAGTAAGGCGGCTGGAAGACGATTTCGGTGAACAGGGCCGCAGCTACCACAATGCCGCCGCCGATCAGGATGACAAACACTGCGGGGCCGTCGCCCGCATCGGCGAAGTCGTAATTCAGGCCGCAGGATTCGCATTTCGCGCGCAGCGTCAGAAAGCCCGAAAACAATTTGCCCTTGCCGCAGCGCGGGCAGCGGCAGAGTGCGCCCTTGGCGATGGATTGGGGGACGGTCGGTGTCATGGCTTTCTTACTCCCGCTCCGAGCAAGGTGTGCACCGCGAGGCCGAGCACAAGGCCCCAGAATGCAGACCCTATCCCCATTAACGAGAGACCTGATGCAGTCACGAGAAACGTGACTAGCCCCGCTAGCCGGGCATTCTCGTCCTGCACCGCATTCGAGATCGCGTTTCCGAATGCGCCGATCAATGCGAGGCCAGCGACCGCCTCGATCAGGAACGGCGGTGAGCGCGCAATGAGTTGTGCGGCGATCGCCGCAATCGCTATTAACAAAATGTGGCCGACACCGCCGAAGATCGCAGCGACATAGCGGCGCGCAGGATCGGGATGCGCGTCTGGTCCGGCGCAAAGCGCCGCCGTGATCGCTGCGAGATTGATGGTCGGCATGCAGAACGGTGCGCCCGCGATAGAGGCAGCGCCGGTAGACAACAAAATGGGCGCGGACGGGGGGTGATAATCGTAGGCCGACAGCACCGCGAGACCCGGCAGGTTTTGTCCGGCCATCGTCACGATGAACAGCGGCAGCGCGATGTTGATCATCGCTTCGTAGTTGAAAACCGGCATGACAAATTCAATGTGTGGAACGAGATCGGTGATCGCTATGCCCGACAGTGGATTGTCGAGCGCCATTCCAGCGAGCGCGACAGCAACCGCGGCAGGCACCGCATAGCCGCGCGCGATCCGCGTCAGCAGGAGCCACGTAACCAGAACGGCGCCTGCGAGCAAAGGTGCCTTGCCGATTGCGAGGAACGGCGCGAGGCAGAGCTTGACCAGAATCCCTGCGAGCATCGCGCTGGCGATTGGTTTTGGGATCGCGGCAACGAGGCGCCCGAGTGGTGACCACAATCCGGTCAACATGATCAGCGCGCCGACCACGATGAACGCGCCGACCGCAGCAGGAAATCCGGCCGATACGGCGCCCGTCGTTGCAAGCAGCGCCATGCCGGGCGTGCTCCACGCGATGAAGATCGGCATGCGCATCGGCCACGATAAAACGAATACGACGACGCCTTGCAGGATGCCAATGACGATGAGCGCGGAGGTCACTTGCTGCACGCTCGCGCCGACCGCGATCAATCCTTGAATCAGAATGGCGGCGGAGCTGGCGTAGCCCACGAGCGCGACAAGCAAGCCCTGCCAGAAGGCCTGCGCGGAAAAGTCTTTTCGGAATGTCGTCATGCAGGCCGCAAACTATTCAAGGATGACTGAAATAAAAAGGGCGGCCCGAAGCCGCCCTTTTGAATTCTCATTACGTCGAGGCGGCTAATGCCCGCCGGCGCCCGCATGTGCGCCGCCACCCCACACGTAGATGCAGGCGAACAGGAACAGCCACACCACGTCAACGAAGTGCCAGTACCAGGCGGCAAATTCGAAGCCGAGATGCTGCTTGGCCGTGAACTGTCCGGCATAGGCGCGGATCAGGCACACGATCAGGAAGATCGTGCCGATCAGGACGTGTGCGCCGTGGAAACCGGTCGCCATGAAGAACGTCGCGCCGTAGATGTTGCCTTTGAAGGCGAACGCGGCGTGCGCGTATTCGAAGGCCTGCACGCAGGTAAACGTCGCGCCAAGCGCAATCGTGAGCCAAAGCCCCTTCTTCAATCCGTCGCGGTCGCCTTCGAGCAGCGCATGATGCGCCCAGGTGACGGTCGTGCCCGAGGTGAGCAGGATCAGCGTGTTGAGAAGCGGCAGGTGCCACGGGTCGAAGGTCGCGATGTCCTTCGGGGGCCACACGCCGCCGAGAAATTCGGTGCGCGCAAAGTGGACCGCATCATGCGGGAACAGGGCCGCTGCGAAATAAGCCCAGAACCATGCGACGAAGAACATCACTTCCGAGGCAATGAACAGGATCATGCCGTAGCGGTGATGAATCTGCACGACGCGGGTGTGGAAGCCGGTCTCGGCTTCCTTCACGACGTCGCGCCACCACGAGAGCATCGTGTAGAGGACGCCGATTGCACCGGCTCCGAACAGGAGCGGTGCCCACGCGAACATGTGGTGCATCCAGAAGATCGCGCCGACCGCGAGCATGAAGGCCGATACCGAGCCGACCGCAGGCCATGGGCTTGGGTCCACCAGATGGTAGTCGTGCTGCTTGGCGTGGGCGTCGGCCATTGTCGTCTCCGTTGTCAGGTCCGAAAGCGCCGCATCCGCGCGCGTTCGTCAAGTGCCATTTTTAGATTGCGGGGACAGGGAACTGCCGACCACCGGCCGTTGCGGCTCCCGCTGGGGGTAAAACGTATAGGAAAGCGTGATGGTGTCGTGCGGCTGCGAATCCGGGTCTTCCACGAGCTTGGGGTCGACATAGAAAACGACCGCCATTTCCCGCGTTTCGCCGGCTTTCATGCGCTGCTCGCTGAAGCAGAAGCAATTGATCTTCTGGAAATAGGCCCCGAAGGTCAGCGGAGTGACGTTGTAGGCGGCAAGCCCAACGGTCTCGCGCGCCGCCTGATTCGTGACGATGTAGTTCACCGTCAGCACGTCGCCGAGGCGCGCCTCGATCGAATTCTGCTCAGGTTCGAATTTCCACGGCAGCCCGCCGCTGACATTGGCGTCGAAACGCACCGTCACCGTGCGCGCCAGCACATGGTCGGGCCTTGAGGTCGCGACCTGCGTCGTGCCGTTGAAGCCGGTCGCGCGGCAGAACCAGTTGTAGAGCGGGACAGCGGCATACGCCGCGCCAACCATCGCGCCTGCGAAAACGCCACAGCTCAGGGCGAGGATGATGTCGCGCCGGGTTGTAGATTTCGACGGCCCGGTCATGTCACAGCGGCCGGTTCAGCATACCCGGTCCCTTGACCAGGGTAACGATGTAGAAGAGCAAAACGAACGCGCCAAGCGCGACAGCGATTGCAACGGACCGCGAGCGGCGCGCGCGCTGCTGCGCTTCGGTGAGAACGATACCCTTCTCGGCTTTCTTGACGGGCTTTTTGGCCATGTCGCCCTACCAGGCGATGCGCCCGAACGCCCAGCCGAGGCTGTGGTCGATCAGGATCACCGCGAACAGAACGGTGAGATAAAGCACCGAGTATGCAAACAGATGCTTGGCCGCCAGCTCGGCGTCGGATTTCTTTTTCGCGCCGTTCAGCTTGATAGCGAACGCGATCATCGCGGCGCCGCCGAACAGCGCAACCGCGCCATAAAGTGCGCTGGTGAAGCCGCCGATCCATGGCAGCATGCTGACCGGAAGAAGAACGATGGAATAGATGACGATCTGTTTCTTGGTTTCCTTGGCACCGGAGACGACTGGCAGCATCGGAATGCCCGCGCGCGCGTAATCGCTGGCGCGGCCGAGAGACAGCGCCCAGAAATGCGGCGGCGTCCAGAAGAAGATTATGAGAAAGAGAAAGATCGGTTCCAGCCCGATCGAATGCGTCACTGCGGCCCATCCAATCATCGGAGGGAATGCGCCGGCTGCGCCGCCGATCACGATGTTCAGCGGCGTCGCCCGCTTCAGCCACATCGTGTAGATCGCCGCATAGAAGACGATGGTGAAGGCAAGGAGGCCAGCCGCCAGCCAGTTCACCAGCAGCATCATCGTCATGACCGAGAATGCCGCGAGCACAGCACCGAAGGCGAGCGCTTCGGATGGCGCAATCACGCCGGCCGGGATCGGACGCTTTGCCGTGCGCGACATCAGCGCATCGACATCGGCGTCGTACCACATGTTCAACGCGCCCGACGCGCCTGCGCCGACTGCGATGCAAAGCAAAGCCGTGAAGCCAATCACCGGATGCACATGCCCCGGCGCGATGACGAGGCCGACGAGCGCCGTGAACACCACGAGCGACATTACCCGCGGCTTCAGCAGCGCGAGATAGTCGCTGGGGCTTGCAACGCTCGGTTCGAGCGAAGAAGCCAGCGGGGCCGTCATGCTTTGCGTGCGCGCCATTGTCAGATCACTTGGTCCGATCACTTGACCCGCGGCAACACCGAGAACTGGTGGAACGGCGGAGGCGAGGTCAGGGTCCATTCGAGCGTGGTTGCGCCCGGACCCCACGGATTATTCGCGGCCTTTTCCTTGCGGGTGAACGCAACGGCGAGGCCAATGAAGAACGTGAGCAAACCGCACGCCGAGACATACGCGCCCATCGAGGAAATGAAATTCCAGTGCGCGAAGGCATCCGGGTAATCCGCGACGCGGCGCGGCATGCCGGCGAGGCCGAGGAAGTGCTGTGGGAAGAAGATGATGTTCACGCCGACGAAGGTCAGCCAGAAATGGATCTTCCCCCAGAACTCCGAATACATGTAGCCGGTGATTTTGGGGAACCAGTAATACCAGCCCGCGAAGATCGTGAAGACGGCGCCCATCGACAGTACATAGTGGAAGTGCGCGACGACGTAATATGTATCCTGCAGCGAGCGGTCGACGCCGGCATTGGCGAGCACGACTCCGGTGACGCCGCCAAGCGTGAACAGGAAGATCATGCCGATCGACCACAGCATCGGCGTCTTGAACTCGATCGAGCCGCCCCACATGGTTGCGATCCACGAGAAGATTTTCACGCCGGTCGGCACCGCGATCACCATCGTGGCCGCGATGAAATAGGCCTGTGCGCCGGTCGGCATGCCGACCGTGTACATGTGATGCGCCCAGACGACGAAGCCGATGCCGCCGATCGCGACCATGGCGTAGGCCATGCCGAGATAACCAAACACGGGCTTGCGCGAGAAGGTCGCGATGATCTGCGAGACCATGCCGAAGCCCGGCAGGATGAGAATGTAAACTTCCGGGTGGCCGAAGAACCAGAACAGATGCTGGAACAGGACCGGATCGCCACCGCCATCGGCCGCGAAGAAAGTCGTGCCGAAATTACGGTCGGTGAGCAGCATCGTGATCGCGCCGGCGAGCACCGGCAGCGACAGAAGCAGCAGGAACACGGTCACGAGGATCGACCACACGAACAGCGGCATCTTGTGCAGCGTCATGCCGGGTGCGCGCATGTTGAAGATCGTGGTGATGAAGTTGATCGCGCCGAGGATCGACGAGGCGCCCGCGATATGCAGCGACAGGATCGCGAAATCGACCGCGGGTCCGGGCTGGCCGATGGTGGAGAGCGGGGCATACATCGTCCAGCCGCCGCCAACGCCCGGTGCGCCCGGCTCGCCTTCGACGAACAGCGACATCAGCAGCAGCGCGAAGGAAGCGGGCAGCAGCCAGAAGGAAATGTTGTTCATGCGCGGGAACGCCATGTCCGGCGCGCCGATCATCAGCGGAACGATCCAGTTGCCGAAGCCACCGATCATCGCGGGCATCACCATGAAGAAGATCATGATCAGGCCGTGCGCGGTGGTGAACACGTTGAACATGTGCGCGTCGTGGAAGATCTGCATCCCCGGCTCTTGCAGTTCGAGCCGCATGCCGATCGAGAGGAAGCCGCCAATCAGGCCGCCGACGATCGCGAAGATCAGGTACATCGTGCCGATGTCTTTGTGGTTCGTCGAATAGACGTACCGGCGCCATCCGGTCGGATGGTCATGCGCGTGTGCATCGTCGTGCGAGGCGTGGGCGTCAAATTTCGCCGTCGTGGCCATGGCTTGCGATTCCTTCAGGTCTCGATCGTTCTTTGAAGTCTTTGCAGTCTTGTCGTGTTCAGTCGGCTTTGCGGTCCTGCGCGGACGCAACGACCGGCAAGCTAATGTCGCCGGCGAATTTCTTCTTCGCGTCCTCGACCCACGCCGAGAACTCGCGGTCGCTCACCACGCGCACGGTGATCGGCATGTAAGCGTGGTTCTTGCCGCACAATTCCGAGCACTGGCCGTAATAGACGCCTTCGCGCTCGGCCTTGAACCATGTTTCGTTCAGGCGGCCGGGGATTGCGTCGATCTTGATGCCAAAGGACGGGACGGCGAAGGCGTGGATCACGTCGGTCGCGGTGGTCTGCACGCGAACCACCTTGTTCACCGGCACCACCAGTTCGTTGTCGACGGCGAGCAGGCGCGGCTGACCGGCTTTGCGGTCCTTGTCCTGCAGCATCAGCGAGTCGAACTCGAACTTGCCGTTATCGGGATAGCTGTAGCTCCAGTACCACTGCTTGCCGGTCGCCTTCACGGTCAGGTCGGCTGGCGGGATATTGAGCTGGAAAAAGAGGAGGCGGAACGAGGGCACCGCGATGACCACGAGGATCAGCACCGGAATAACGGTCCATGCGACCTCGATCATCGTGTTGTGCGTGGTCTTCGACGGCACCGGATTGGCGCGGGCGTTGAACTTCACCGCGATGATGAGGAGCAGCGCCAGGACAAAGATCGTGATCGCCGTGATGAGATAAAGGAGCAGGTTGTGGAACCATGTGATGTTGTCCATCACCGGGGTCGCCGATTGCTGGAAGCCGAGCTGCCAATCCGAAGGCTGCCCCATTCCGGCTAAAGCCGGGACGCTGGCTGACGTAACAAAGAGCGCCGCCGCGAAAGCGATCAGGATTCTGTGCAACAGCATTGTCTTATAAGCTCCAATAGGCAAATCGGCCGCGTTTGCCGTACCGCGTCGTCGCCTGTCGATGCACGGCAACCCGCTTTTGAGCGCACGGTCCCGCCGGGAGATTGGGATTTCTTCGGCGGTATGCTTGCGGGACGTAAGGAATTCCGCGCTGTTCAAACCATAGTTTAGACCTACTCGCAACGTGCCTCAATCGAGGTGCGATGCGACATTCTGCTAAGAAAAATCGGCCTAAAACTCGACGTTTTTCCGGGGCTTGTGAAGGCGAGGCTTTCTTGACAGCGCGCAGGCGCCATGTACGGAAGGCCGAAACCGGGCGCGGCGGGCCGATTCGGTGGAAAAGCGGGCCAAGCCGGGCTCGCTACGCTGCGCCGGCCGAGGATTTTTCAGGATGCAGGTTTTGGGAATTGCAACTCGCTTGGACCCTCTTGCCGCCGTTCTTGCCCTCATCCTTGTCATATTAGGCCCGGCTTCCGGCGCGCTGGCACAGGGCGCGGTCAAGACGGTTCATGGGGATTGGCAGGTCCGCTGCGACACGCCCGCGGGCGCGCAGAAGGAACAGTGTGCCCTGATCCAAAGCGTGACCGCCGAGGATCGGGCCAATGTGGGCCTGACCGTCATCGTCCTGAAGACGGCAGATCAAAAAAGCCGGCTGATGCGGGTGGTTGCGCCCTTGGGCGTTCTTCTTCCCTCGGGCCTTGGCCTGAAGATCGACAATGCCGATGTCGGGCGCGCGGGATTCGTGCGCTGCCTGCCCAACGGCTGCGTCGCCGAAGTCATCATGGACGACAAGCTGACCGGCCAGATGCGGGTCGGCGTCACCGCGACCTTCATCATCTTCCAGACGCCAGAAGAAGGAATCGGCTTTCCGCTCCAGCTCAAGGGTTTTGGCGAAGGCTTCGACAAGCTTCCCTGACCCTCGCGCATCGGGGCGCGAGCGCCTATCTTTGCGCCTATGACATTACAGACAACCTCCCTTCTCGACCGCGCGGGCCTCGATCGCGACCGCGCGCGTTCCATCCTCGTCCGGGGCCTTGAGGGCGCCGACGACGGCGAATTGTTCATCGAATATCGCCAGTCCGAGGCGCTCGCCTTCGACAACGGACGGCTGAAACAGGCGACCTACGACACTGCGCAGGGATTTGGTTTGCGCGCGGTGAAGGATGAAGCCGTCGGCTACGCCCACGCGACCGACATTTCCGAGAACGCGCTGATGCGTGCGGCCGATGCCGTGCGCGCGGTGAAGGGCGGCCATTCCGGCAAGTATGCCGATGCGCCCCCGCGCACCAACGTCAAACTTTACAGCGACGAAAATCCGCTCGATGCGCCAGGCTTCGAGGCAAAAGTAAAATTGCTGCAGGAGATCGACGCTTATGCGCGCGCGAAGGATACGCGCGTGCGGCAGGTGACTGCGAGCATCGGCGCGACCTGGCAGGTCGTCGAAATTCTGCGCGCGGACGGCGAGACCTATCGCGATATTCGTCCGCTTGTTCGATTAAACGTCTCAGTTGTCGCTGGCGACGGCAGCCGTCAGGAAACCGGCAGCCACGGCTATGGCGGGCGCGAAGGCTTTGCGCGCTTCCTCGAAAGCGGTGCGTGGAAAGGCGCCGCTGACGAAGCGGTGCGTCAGGCTTTGGTCAATCTGCAATCGGTGCCTGCGCCTGCGGGCGAAATGGATGTGGTGCTTGGGCCGGGCTGGCCCGGCGTGATGCTGCATGAAGCGGTCGGCCACGGCCTCGAAGGTGACTTCAACCGCAAGAAAACATCGGCTTTCGCGGGATTGATGGGCCAGCAGGTCGCAGCCAAGGGCGTCACGGTGGTCGATGACGGAACGATTGCGTCGCGTCGTGGTTCGCTTTCCATCGACGACGAGGGCACGCCGACCAACAAGACTGTGCTGATCGAGGACGGCGTTCTCGTCGGCTACATGCAGGATCGCCAGAACGCGCGTCTCATGGGCATGAAGCCGACCGGCAACGGACGGCGCGAATCCTACGGTCATGTTCCGATGCCGCGCATGACCAACACCTACATGCTCGCAGGCAAGAGCGAGCCTGCGGAAATCATCGCGTCAGTCAAAAACGGAATCTATGCGGTGAATTTCGGCGGCGGACAGGTCGACATCACGTCCGGCAAATACGTGTTCCAGTGCACCGAGGCGTATCGCATCGAGAACGGCAAGGTCGGTGCGCCGCTGAAAGGCGCCATGCTGATCGGCAACGGACCGACCGACCTGCATCGCATCTCGATGATCGGCAACGACATGCAACTCGATAGCGGCATCGGCACCTGCGGCAAAAACGGGCAGGGCGTGCCGGTCGGCGTCGGTCAGCCGACGTTGCGGATGGACAAGATCACGGTTGGTGGGACGGGCGGCTAAACGCCTACCTGATAACGCCCGAGATGCAGCAGGGCTTCCGCCGTGGCGGCTTGATGTCACTCTTGAGATAGCAGCGCGCGCTGCTGGTGCCGTAACCCGGCCGCAGATAAGTCCATGCGCGGCATTTGTTGTCGCCTTCGCATGCCGCCTGGCAGGCGCGTCCGGCCGGATCCGGCGGCATGTCGAAATTGCGATAATCGCCGCCCACGCGGTCGATCGAGAATTCGGCTTCCGTCACTTTCGGTTCGATCACGCCTGCGCCACGCACGCCCGAAACGCAGCAGGTGTTTTCGGTCCGCGTGGTGACTTCACTTTTCAGCCAGCAGATCGCGCTCGCACCGGACGTGCGCGGATAGGAGAAACTCCACGCGCGGCAGCGACCGTCGCGTTCGCAACGTGCGGCGCACGCCGCAGGGTCGCCGCCGCGGACCTGGAAATTGGTGTAATCGCCGCCCGGCCGGTCGAAGCCGGTTTGGGCCTGTGCAATTCCGGCTCCCGCGACGATGAGCCAGATTGCCAAAAATGCGAAAACTGTCCGCTGCATTCCGACCCGTTTCTGTATACCGGCGAACCGGCGTTACCCGCCATGGTAGAGAAGCCTGCACCGCGAGGCGAGGCGGTTTCCGCGCCTGTGAATACAAGTCTGCAAACACGGCGCGGGGCGCATTCTTCCCCGGACAGGCGCTGCAAATCCCCAAAATAAAAGCGCCCGCCATTGCTGGCGGGCGCTCTGGATCCGTTCCTGGAGGGACAGGGCGGATCGTTGCCGATCGTGACGATCGGCAAGGGGTTCAGATGGCGTATCGCGCGGGGCGATTCGTCGGCGGAACGGTGCAGCCATTCTCGGGCGAGATCGACGGCGCCGAAATCACGCTGGCCTGCAGGCCGAACGAGGCCCGGCGGCGGTTATTCCGGCGCTCACCGGCGCGCTCTACCAGAACACTGGTCGGGTCGCGCCAAAGGGGTTCGGCATAAGCGTCGCGAAGATCGCTCCGGGTCAGGCCGATATCCTTGAGCATGCGCTCATCGAGGCCGGCGAGCATCTGGGCGTCGTGGCGATGTTTGATCGCACGCGCGACAGCAAATACGCGGTTGGCCACGACCCCGCCGATGGCGTTGAAAGCTCGCGTCAGGGGCGAGGCGGCTGGCATGTTGAGGGTCTGGGTCATGGCAATTCTCCGTTGGGTTTGAAAGCGCGCGGGGCTTGTTTTGGGTTCCGACCTCTCGCGGAACCACCCGGAAACCCCACCCGATCTCTGGACGCCCCGTATATGCGCCGGGGGGATTGATAAGTGAAACGAATGTTTCTAATCTCATCAATCAGAGCTATTGATGTGTCGCCGGACCCCTGAAAAGAGTGGTTTCGGCCCGGAGCAGCGCCATGAATGCCCTCATCGATGTGGATCAGTTGCGCACTTTCATCGCCATCGCCGAGACCGGCAGCTTCACCAAGGCCGCCGAGGTCGTTCACAAGACCCAGAGCGCTGTGTCGATGCAGATGAAGCGGCTGGAGGAGCGGCTCGAGCGGCCCATCTTCGCCCGCGACGGCCGCGCATCGAAGCTCACGGAAGACGGCGAGCGCCTTCTGGATTATGCGCGCCGCATTGTGAAGCTGAACATCGAGGCGCTGACGGCGTTCTCCGATCAGGGGCTCACCGGGCGCGTGCGACTTGGCGTTCCCGATGATTATGCCGACCGCTATCTTCCCGAAATCATGGCGCGGTTTTCCCGTGCCTATCCCGGTGTCGAGTTGACCGTCACCTGCGAACCCTCGACCGATCTCATCGAGCGCATCGAAGTGAACGATCTCGATCTTGCGATCATCACAACGACAGAGAGCACGCGTCCGGCGGAAACTTTTCGGCAGGAGCGATTGCTGTGGGTGACATCCGCGCGCCATCCGACCCACAGCGAAGCGCCGTTGCCGCTTGCAATCGGGCGTCCTGCCTGTGCGTGGCGCCGCATTTCGATCGAGGGACTTGAAAAGACCGGACGGCCCTATCGCATTCTCTATTCGAGCGGCAACGCCGGTGCGATTTCGGCGGCGGTGCTTGCAGGTTTGGCGATCTCAGTGCTGCCGGAATCCGGTTTGCGTCCGGGCATGCGCGTGCTCACCCCGGCTGACGGATTCCCGGAATTGCCGTTCTGCCGCATCAGCCTCGTGCGCAATCCGCATGAGACATCGGCGCTCGCAGATGCGCTTGCCGAGCACATCGTGTCATCGCTCGACAACCTGTCGGAAACAGCGCAGGCGGCGGAATAATTATTTCGCAATCGTTATTTCGACTTGCGCAACACGATCAGGTTTCCAGCCATCACGGCGAACAGTCCGAGGATTGCGGGCAGGGTCCAGTGATACCCTTCCACCGCCGTCGAAACAGCGAGCGCAACGACCGGAAACATCACGGTCGAATAGCCGGCGCGATCTGCCCCGATCCGTCCGAGCAGCGTGAGATACGCGCCGAACGCCATCACCGATGAAAACACCGCAAGAAAAATCAGCCCGCCGATATAGGGCACGGTTGGTTCGATGATGCGCGCAAACGAATTGCGCGAATGGGACCCATGCCGTTTGTTGATGAGCGTTGTTGGCTCTAGCTTGCGAGTTCGGCAGCTGTCGCACCAAGCAGGCGGACGAGGTCGCCTGGCGCGATCTCGATCTGCAAGCCACGGCGGCCGCCATTCACGATAATCTTGCCATGCGCGAGTGCAGTCTGTTCGACGAACACCCGCACGCGCTTCTTTTGGCCGAACGGCGAAATGCCGCCCACCCGAAACCCGGTGATGCGCTCTGCCTCGGTGGGCGGCAGCATGGATGCTGCTTTGGAGCCTGCGGCGTTTGCGAGCTTCTTCAAATTCATCTCCTTGTCGGAGGGAAGAAGTGCACACACAACTTCGCTGTCCGCCTTCGCCATCAGGGTTTTCAGAAGACGATCCGGCGTCACGCCCAAGGCTTCCGCAGCCTGCATCCCGATGCGTTCGGCGTTCGGGTCATAGTCGTATTCGTGCAGGATGAAGGCCGTACTGGCTTTTTCGAGCGCCGATGTTGCGGGCGTTCCCTTGGCCATGCGTCAGCGCCTAATACGCATGCTCGCGATAAACCGGATCGACCGAGCCGCCCCATTCACCGTGGAATTTCGCCAGCAATTCTTCGGCAGGCGTCGTTCCGCGCGAAACGAGATCGTCGAGCGGATCGAGGAAGCGCGTTTCGTCCTGCCCGTCGATGTCTTTATATCCGCGCCGGGCAAGGCCCTCGCGTGACATTTTCAAAGCTTCGGTCGCGATTGCGAGCACGCTATGGCCATGGATCGTCGCGGCGAGCCCCTGCCGCGGCACGTCATCGCGCAGCCGTTGCCGCTCCTCGGTGCCCCAGTTCTTCACCATCTCCCATGCCGCATCGAGCGCCGCGTCGTCATAAAGCAGGCCGACCCAGAATGCGGGAAGTGACGGCATGCGGCGGACCGAACCGCCATCCGCGCCGCGCATTTCGAGATAACGCTTCAGGCGGACTTCAGGGAAGATCGTCGAGATGTGGTTCGCCCAATCCGAGATCGACGCGAAGTTCGCGCCGAACAATCCCTTGATCTTGCCGGCGAGAAGGTCGCGGAAAGATTGCCCGGAAACGTCGATGTATTTATCGCCGCGCTTGATGAAATACATCGGCACGTCGAGCGCGTAATCGACATAGCGTTCGAAACCCATGCCGTCCTCGAACGCGAAGGGCAGCATTCCTGCGCGCTGGTTGTCGGTGTCGCGCCAGATTTCCGAGCGCATCGACAGGAGGCCGTTCGGCTTGCCTTCGGTGAACGGCGAGTTCGCGAACAAGGCCGTTGCGATTGGCTGCAACGCGAGTGACACCCGCAGCTTCTTCACCATGTCGGCTTCGGATGAGAAGTCGAGATTGGTCTGCACGGTGC
>CAMBBO010000065.1 GCA_945862935.1 Pseudorhodoplanes sinuspersici
CGCCATGTCGCCCTTCATGTCTTCCATGCCGACCGCGGGCTTGATCGAGATGCCGCCGGTGTCGAAGCAAACGCCCTTGCCGATGAACGCAACGGGTTCAGAACCTTTCTTGCCGCCATTCCAGTGCATCACGACGATGCGGCTGTCGCGGCGCGAGCCCTGCCCGACGCCAAGCAGCGCGCCCATGCCGAGCTTGGTCATCGCCTTGACGTCGAGAATGTCGACGACAACGCCAGCCTTGCGCAGCTTCGCCGCGCGGCGCGCAAATTCTTCCGGGTAGAGAATGTTTGGCGGCTCGTTGACGAGATCGCGTGCAATGATGACGCCCTGCGCGATTGCATCGCGTTCGCTCCACGCCGAGCGCGTGCTCTCCGCGTTGGCGCAAGCAATCGAAACCTTGATCGCCGCGCGTGGCTCCTCGCCTTCCTTCTTCTTCGTCTTGTAGCGGTCGAACGAATAGGCGCGCAGCGTCATGCCGAGAGCGAGTTCGGCGACGATCCCGCTTTTCATCGCGCCGTCCGCGGTTTCGGCAAGAACCGTTGCCTCGGCTGCGCGCGACGGAATGCGCCCCATCACGACGCCGCCGAGCTTTGCAGCGTCGTCCGTTTTCACGTCGCTGTTGCCCGTGCCGATGACGATCAGGCGCTGGAGTTTCAGGCCTTGCGGAACCGTGAGATCGAGAGCGGTGCCGTTTTTGCCAGTAAAGCGGTCGGCGGCGGCAGCGCGCCGGACCAGATCGCCCGCGCCCGCGAGCGCCTTTTGAGTCGCCGGGCCAAATTTCAACCCTTGGTCGCAGAAAACAACGAGCACTGTTTTTGCGGGAGAAGATAAAGGAATGAATGATAGTTTTACTTCTTCAGACATCGGATCATTTTCCTAATTTCTGGCGCAAAGATCACCGGTCGCACCCGCGTGCCGTTCGAGTCCTGATATGGACCCCAAAAACCGCGCTGAAAAGCGCAATTTGAGGAGTTCCCTTGCCGAATTAACCATCGCGACCGAAGGCCTTCCAAGAGGCGTGATTGAATCGCCACAACGCGTTAATTCTTGCGGGCGCCTTAACTTATTACGATGCAATTTCAAGACTTTGCCTTGCCAGAGCCACTTTGTGAATCGAACAAGGTCTGAGGGGACGGATCGGGTTATTGACCGGGTCCGAAGGGGTTTTCGGGACAGTCCCGAAAGCCCGGTCGACAGAGGGGGAACGTCGTTCACGATGGGGTCGATCGACCGCTATATTTTTCGCACGACGTTCGGTGCGTTCCTGGTGGTGCTGGTCGGCCTGACCGCAGTCATCTGGGTGACGCAGGCGTTGCGCGACATCGACCTGATGACCAATCAGGGCCAGACGATTCTGGTCTTTGTCGGCATCACCGGGCTGATCGTGCCGCTGCTGATCCTCGTGATCGCGCCGCTCGCGCTCGTGATGTCGGTCGTCCACATCCTCAACAAGCTTTCCACCGATTCGGAACTGATCGTGATGAATGCGGCCGGCATGTCGCCGCTCGTTCTGTTTCGCGCCTTCCTGTCGGTGATTGCGGTCGTGTCGCTGATGGTGGCCGTGACTTCGGCCTATCTCGCGCCGAAGGGTTTGCGCGAATTGCGCAACTGGATCACGGAAGTGCGCGCCGATCTTGTCACCAATGTCGTGCAGCCCGGCCGCTTCACGCAGCTCGAGCGCGGCCTCACCTTCCACATCCGCGAGCGCCAGCCGAATGGCGTGCTGCTCGGTATCTTCGTCGACGATCAGCGCGATCCGAAAGAACGCACGACCATGCTCGCCGAGCAGGGCACGATCCTGAAGAACAACGGCGGCACGTATCTCGTTCTGGAAAACGGCAGCATCCAGCGGCAGGAACAGGGCGAACGCGATCCGACCATGATCGTTTACGAACGCCACGCGTTCGATCTGTCGCGCTTTACCGGCGGCACTGCACAGACGATCACCTATTCGCCGCGCGAGCGTTACCTGTGGGATCTAATCTCACCGGACCCGGAAGATCCTCTGTTCAAGCAGCAGCCGCAACAATTCCGCGCCGAGTTGCACGACCGGATCGCAGCGCCGCTTTATCCGATCGTGTTCGTGATTATCGCTTACGCGTATCTCGGCGCGCCGCGCACGACGCGTCAGAGCCGCGAATTTTCCGTTCTGTCCGCAACCGTCGCTGTCGCATCGGTGCGACTCGCTGGATTTGCCTGCAGCGTGCTCGGTCAACGCTTTCCATCCGCGCTCTATGCACAATATGCGATCCTCGTCCTCGCCGCAGGCTTCGGCATGCGCGCGATCGTGAAAGGCAGCGTCATCGAGCCGCCCGCATTCATGGTCGCTTTCGCCAACGCCATCACCCAGCGCCTGCAGCGGCGCGTGGCAGCGTGAGGCCGAAATGGCGAGCATGACCGGGACATTGTCGCGTTATTTCGGGCTGCGGTTCATGTGGTCGGCGCTGGCGGCGTTCGGCGGCGTGCTGCTGCTCGTTGCATTGATCGACTACATCGAACTGATGCGCCGCACCTCCGATCTTGCGCAGGTGTCCGCGCTTACCGTGCTGCAGACGTCGATCTTCCGCGTCCCGCAAGTGACCGAACGCATTCTGCCCTTCTGCGTAATGGTCGGCGCGATGTCCTGTTATCTCAGCCTGTCGCGCCGCCTCGAACTCGTGATTGCGCGCTCGGCTGGAATGTCGGCATGGCAATTTGTTGCGCCCGCCCTCGCCGTCGCGCTCCTGATCGGCATTGCCGCGACCGCAATCTACAACCCCCTCGCTTCCGCTTTGCACGAACGCTCCAAGCGGCTCGAAGCGGAAATGTTTGGCGAAAAACAATCGTCGCTCGAAACCGGCGGTGGCTTCTGGGTGCGCCAGCTTTCAAGCGAAGGGCAATCGATCATCAACGCGCGTGGAAGCCGCGAACAGGGCGTGCGGCTCACCGGCGTCACCGCATTCACGTTCGACAAGGACGGCAAGTTTATCGAACGCATCGAGTCCAAGCTGGCGACGCTGGAAAGCGGACATTGGCGGCTGGAAGACGTGAAGCTGTTTCAGACCGGCGCAGCGCCTGAAGAAAAAAAGACGTATCTCCTGGCGACCAACCTCACGCCGGCACAGGTGCGCGAATCCTTCGCGACACCAGAGACTGTGCCGTTCTGGCAATTGCCTAATTACATCGAACTCGCCGAGCGCGCTGGCCTCGTCGCCGTGGGCTATCGGCTGCAATACCACAAACTGATCGCACGGCCGTTCTTCCTCGCGGCAATGGTGCTTCTGGCGGCCGCCTTTTCGCTGCGCTTCTTCCGCATGGGCGGCGTGCAGAAGATGGTGCTCGCCGGTGTCGCGTCCGGATTTGCGCTCTACGTGCTTTCGAAGATCACCGAAGACCTTGCCAAAGCCTCGCTGCTTGCGCCGATGGCTGCGGCATGGCTGCCGGTGGTCATTGGCGGTCTGATCGGTTTCGTCGCGCTGCTGTACCAGGAGGACGGGTGATGAACCGCGCCTCCTCCAATCATAATCGCATGTCCTGCGCGCGCCGTTTGTTCGGCGCTGCTGTGCTGTTCGCCGCTTGCATTGCGTTCGGCGCGTTGTCCTGTGCGCCCGCCTTCGCGCAAACAAGCTTCCTGACGTTCCCTGCGCGTCCGCCGAAACCTCCAAAGCCGGTCAAGCCGCAAATCCCGCAGGGTCCGCAGGGCCAGTCGCAAATGCTGCTGCAGGCGACGGAGATGCGTTACGACTACACCAACGAGCGCGTCTCCGCGGTCGGCAACGTGCAGATGTATTACAACGGCTCGACCGTCGAAGCCGACAAGATTACCTATGATCAACGCGGGAAAAGGCTGCGCGCGGAGGGCAATGTCCGCCTGACCGAAGCTGACGGCAAAATTACCTACGGCGAAATTCTCGATCTCAACGACCAGTATCGCGACGGCTTCGTCGACTCGCTCCGCCTCGATGCTCCCGATCACACCCGTTTCGCCGCAGCGCGCGCCGATCGCAGCAAGGGCAACTGGACGGTGCTGCAGAGCGGCGTCTACACCGCGTGCGAGCCGTGCAAGGACGACCCCAAAAAGCCGCCACTCTGGCAGGTCAAGGCGGCGCGGATCATCCACGACGAAGGCGAGAAGATGATCTATTTCGAGAACGCCAGTCTCGAATTCTTCGGCATGCCGCTCGCCTATTTCCCGTATTTCTCCGCGCCCGATCCGACGGTGAAGCGTAAGAGCGGCTTCCTGATGCCGGTCATCTCGTCGTCGTCGGTGTACGGCGTCGGATTCGAAGCACCGTATTACATGGCGCTCGCGCCGGATTACGACGTCACCTTCACGCCGTTCATCACGTCCAAGCAGGGCCCGTTGCTGCAAAGCGAATTCCGCCAGCGTCTGGTGAATGGCGCCTACATGATCCGCGGCAGCGGAATCTTCCAGCTTGATCGCGACTATTTCCCGAAGGGCGCATCAGGCGATCGCGCGTGGCGCGGCAGCGTGGAAAGCTCCGGGCAATTCGCGTTGAACAATCAATGGACATGGGGCTGGGACGCATTGCTGTTGTCCGACCGCACCTATTTCCAAGACTACAACGTCTCGGCGAACAAAAACACGGGCGATCCCTTCCAGGGAATTCGCACGTCAGGCACCTCGCAGCTTTACCTGACCGGCCGCGGCGACCGCAGCTATTTCGACGTGCGCGCGATCCACTATCTCGGCCTGTCTGTTTACGATCGCCAGGTCGAAATTCCAGTCGTCCATCCGGTGCTGGACTACAACTATGTCTTCGGCAACCCGGTCGCCGGTGGCGAGCTAAGCTACAAGATTAACCTGACAAGCCTGTCGCGTAACGCCGCATCTTTCGATCCGATCACATCGACCGCGGCAACGAACGGGCTTTGCAGCGCCGGATCAGTCGACCCCGCCCAGAAAAATCCGGCGAACTGCCTGCTGCGCGGCGTACCGGGCACCTATTCGCGCGTGACCGCTCAGGTCGATTGGCGGCGCACGATCACCGACGCCTATGGTCAGGTCTTCACGCCGTTCATTTCGTTGCGCGCCGACGGAACGCAGATGTCGATCATCAACGAGCCGGGCGTGTCGAATTATCTTTCGACCGGCGACACCGGCATCGTGCGCGCGATGCCCACCGTGGGTCTCGAATACAAATATCCGTTCATCAACGTGCATTCATGGGGCACCCAGACGATCGAGCCGATCGGGCAGATCATCGTGCGCCCCGACGAAACCAATATTGGAAAGCTGCCGAACGAAGACGCACAAAGCCTGATTTTCGACGACAGCAACCTGTTCAAGATCGACAAGTTCTCTGGCTATGATCGTCAGGAAGGCGGCGGACGAGCCAATGTGGGCGTGCAATACACCGCGCAATTCAACCAAGGCGGCTCCGTCAACGTGCTGTTCGGCCAGTCCTACCAACTGTTCGGCACGAACTCCTTCGCTGTGGGCGACATTACGAATACGGGCATTAATACCGGCCTTGAGACGACGCGCTCCGATTACGTGGCGCGCGTCTCCTATCAGCCGGACAAGACCTATTCGTTCTCGACGCGCTATCGCTTCGATGAGACGACCCTGAATGTGCGCCGCTTCGAAGCCGAGGCGAAAGCCAATTACGACCGCTGGTCGTTCTCGATGCTGTACGGCAATTACAGCGCTCAGCCGGAATTGGGCTTCCTCGCCCGCCGGCAGGCCGTGCTCGGTGGCGCCTCGGTCAAGCTCGCGCAGAACTGGGTGGCGCAAGGTGCTGCGCGCTATAACATCGAGGCCAGCAAGTTTGACCAGACGCTCATCGGCGTCGGCTATGTCGACGATTGCTTCATTCTGGCGCTGAACTACATCACGAGCTACAATTACAACTTCGAGACGATCCCGACCGTCGATCACCGCATCATGCTGCAGCTCAGCCTGCGCACGCTTGGCGGAACATCGTTGTCGCAAGGGGTCGGAGGATTGCCGGGAGGCTTCTGATCCCGGCGGCCACGCGGTTTGGAAGATGCCATGACGCACCCGCTCGTACGAATTTTCATACTGATATGCGCCCTCGTTCTGTCGGCGCCGATATTTGCCGTGCAGGCACGGGCGCAGGTTGCGCTGTTCGTGAACGGAGATCCGATCACGAGCTACGATATCGATCAGCGCGCAAAGCTGCTGCAATTGCAGACACACAAGGCGCCCGCACGGCAGGATGTCATCAACGAGTTGATCGAGGACCGGCTGAAGATCCAGATCGGCAAGCGGTACGGTATCGACATGAGTGCCGCCGACATCGACAATGCGTATAACGGGATTGGCCGCCGCATGCGCCAATCGCCCGAGCAATTTTCCAAAGCGCTGCAGGCTCAGGGACTGGATCCGGGCGCGATGAAGTCGCGCATCCGCGCCGACATGACCTGGAATCAGATCGTGCGCGGCAAGTTTCAAAACAGCCTGCAGATCGGCGAGAAGGACGTGCGCACCGCGCTCGATGCGAAGGGATCGGGCGAGGACGTTGGATACGATTACGCGCTTCGGCCGATCCTGTTCGTCGTTCCGCGCGGTGCGACCGAACCATTCATTGAGGGCCGAAAGCGAGAAGCCGACGCATTTCGTGCGCGGTTCAGCGGGTGCGAAGAGACAGTGACCTATGCCCGCGCGTTGCGCGACGTGGTCGTGCGGGACATGGTCCACCGCAATTCGTCCGAGCTCTCCCCGCAGCTTCGCCAGGTGATGGACGGCATTCAGCTTGGCAAGATCACCCCGCCGGAACTGACGCAGGGCGGCGTGGAGCTTTTCATATTGTGCGGAAAAACCAGCACGACCGCCGAAACGCCGGGCAAGAAGGAGGTGCGCGATGAGCTGTATCAGGCGCGCTTCCAGGAGCAGGCAAAGCGCTTTCTTGCCGAATTGCGCAAGCAGGCCATGATCGAATACAAGAAATAGGTGGCCGTCCGCGCATCCGATCCGCTTCCTCTCGCCCTCACGATTGGCGAACCTGCGGGCATCGGCCCCGACATTGCGATTGCTGCGTGGCACGAACGCCACAGCCTGCAACTTCCACCATTTTACCTGATCGCCGATTCGGATTTCGTTGAACGCCGCGCGGCCTCACTCGGCCTTCCGACAGCAATTGAAGTCGTCGCGCCGGCGCAGACAGCATCTACGTTCAGCCACGCGCTCCCAGTCGTTGCTCTGGAGGGCCGCATCACGGCGTCGCCCGCAAAGCCCGACGACAGCAGCGCGCCCGCCGCAATCGGGGCCATCCGCCGCGCATTTGATGACGTGATGGCCGGGCATGCGGCAGCGATGGTGACGAACCCAATTGCAAAATCCGTACTCTATCGCGCAGGCTTCACCGATCCCGGACATACCGAATTTCTCGGACGGCTCGCTTCAGAGCGAACCGGCGAGCCGATGCTGCCGGTGATGATGATCTGGTCGGACGATCTCGCCGTGGTTCCCGTCACCATTCACATTCCGCTGCGTGACGTAAAGGCGGCGCTGACCAGCGAACTGATCCTCGACGTTTCGCGCATTGTCGCGCGCGACATGAACGCGCGTTTCGGAATCCGCAATCCGCGGCTTGCTGTCGCTGGACTCAATCCTCATGCCGGCGAAGACAGCTCCATCGGCGACGAAGACATGACGATCATCGCGCCAGCCATCGAGGCATTGACACGCGACGGCATCGACGTGCGCGGCCCCCTGCCCGCGGACACCATGTTCCATGCCGCGGCGCGCGCAAAATACGACGTCGCGATCTGCATGTATCACGATCAGGCGCTGATCCCGGTAAAGACGCTGGCTTTCGACAGCGGCGTAAACGTCACGCTCGGACTTCCCTTTGTGCGGACCTCACCCGATCACGGCACGGCGTTCGACATCGCGGGAAGTGGACGCGCCAATTCCGCGAGCCTCGTTGCGGCGCTGAAGCTCGCGGCACGGCTAGCGCGTCCGGCAACCGCGTGAGCGTCATCGACGATCTTCCGCCGCTGCGGGATGTGATCCGGCGGCACGATCTCGCAGCGAAAAAGTCGCTCGGCCAGAATTTTCTGCTCGACCTTAATCTCACGTCGAAAATCGCCCGCGCGGCGGGACCGTTTGACGACACGACATTCATCGAAATCGGGCCCGGACCCGGCGGACTGACCCGCGCATTGCTCGCACAAGGGGCAAAGCGCGTCATCGCAATCGAGCGCGATCATCGCGCCATGGCCGCACTTTCAGAGATCGCCGCGCGCTATCCCGGACGGCTCGACGCGATCGAAGCCGACGCAATCGCCTTTGACGTCAGGCCGCTGTTGAACGGCGCTCATGCCCGCATTGTCGCCAACCTTCCCTACAACATTGCGACGGTTCTGCTGATTGGGTGGCTGACGCCGGAACGCTGGCCGCCTTGGTACGACCGGCTTACCTTGATGTTCCAGCGCGAAGTCGCCGAACGCATCGCGGCAGCACCTGGATCGAAATCGTACGGACGCCTTTCCGTGCTGGCGCAATGGCGCACGCAGCCGAAAATCCTGTTCGACGTACCGCCAACGGCCTTCGTGCCCGCCCCGAAGGTGACGTCATCGGTCGTGGAGTTTATCCCGCGCGCGCAACCGCTCGAATGTGATGCGGTCGCATTGCAGCGCGTCACCGAAGCAGCATTCGGTCAGCGGCGAAAAATGCTGCGGCAAAGCCTGAAATCGCTCGGCGTCGAGCCGCGGCTCTTGCTCGATCAGGCGGCGATTGCCGAAACCGAGCGCGCGGAAAATGTCGATGTGGCGGGATTTGTCGCGCTGACCCGCGCATTTATCGCTTCGCGCGCGTAATCGCCTTCAGGTCGTCGAGCAGCCTCGCCGTCGCCTTGACAAACCGGCGGCGGCGGATGCGTTTGGCACGTTCGGTGCGCAGGATGTTGCGCAGCTGGTCATAGGCTTCGTTCAAATCGCGATTGACCACGAGATGGTCGTATTCCGTCCAGTGCAGGATTTCTTTGGCGGCATTCTTCAGCCTGCGTGCTATCACTTCGCTTGCATCTTCCGCGCGCCGCTCCAGCCGCGCCTTCAGCTCCTTCGCCGATGGCGGCAGCACGAATACGCTGACCACGTCGGTGCGCATCTTCTCGTAAAGCTGCTTGGCCCCCTGCCAGTCGATGTCGAACAGAACATCGTGGCCCGCATTTAGAGCCTTCTCGACCGGCTTGCGCGGCGTGCCGTAAAAATTACCGTGCACTTCGGCAAATTCGAGAAGCTCGCCCGCACGTCGCATCTGGTCGAATTTTTGTTTAGTGATGAAATGATAATGGACACCATCCACCTCGCTCGGCCGGCGCGCTCGCGTCGTGACCGAGATTGACAAGTCGAGATTCCGGTCGGCGTTGACGAGATTGCGTGTCAGCGTGGTCTTGCCTGCGCCCGACGGCGAGGAGATCACAAACATGATGCCGCGCCGCGGCTGCCGCTTGCTGCTCATTCGAGGTTCTGCACTTGCTCGCGGAATTGCTCGACCACGCTTTTCAGCTCAAGGCCAATATTGGACAAATCCAGATCGTTTGCCTTCGAGCAAAGCGTATTCGCCTCGCGATTGAGTTCTTGCGACAGGAAATCAAGCCGCCGTCCAACTGGGCCGCCGCCGTCAAGCAAATGACGCGCCTGCGCGATATGCGCCGCAAGCCGGTCAAGTTCCTCACGCACGTCGGCTTTGCTGGCAATAATCAAGGCTTCTTGGTGAAGGCGGTCGGAATCAAAGCGCGTTGACGCATCCATCAACACGGCTATCTGCTCGGCGAGTTTTTTCTTGATCGCATCCGGCTGACGGCCCGGTGCCTTCTCGGCGCGATCCGAGAGCGTCGCGATTTCATCGAGCCGCGTCGAAAGAAGCTTACCGAGCGCCTCTCCTTCATGCTTGCGCATTGCGTTCAGGTCGTCGAGCGCGGCCGAAAAGCTTTTCAGGACTTCGGCCTCGGCGGCACGGCGCGCGCCTTCGTTCTCGTCTTCTTCGGTGATGTCGATCACGCCCTTGATACCAAGCACGCCATCAAGGCGCGGCGGATAGGCGGTGAGTTTCGACGCGACCTTCTGCATCGTGGCAAGAACCGCGGCAAGCACTTCTTCGTTCACGCGCACGACCGGCGCCGCGCCCTCGCGCTTCAAGGTGAGATTGCCGTAAACATTGCCGCGCGACAATTTTTCCGAAGCGCGCGTCCGCGCCGGTACTTCCACAGCATCCCAGCCGGGCGGAAGACGCAGCCGCAATTCCAGCCCCTTGGCGTTGACCGATTTCAATTCCCACGACCACGCATAGGCGCCGTTGACGCCTTGTGCGCGGGCAAAGCCGGTCATGCTCGACAACGCCATCGGCCGATCCCGAATCAAGAATGAGAAATGAAAAACTTGCGCGACCTTAACGGCGCACTCACGCGCTCACAAGCGCGCGACCGTTATTGTATTCTGGGCGCAGCGGGAGTGGTCTGTGCGGCCGGGCGCGCGGGCACGGCTTGCGCTGCGGCAGGACGCGGCGCCGCTGGGCGAGGCGCAGCCACACGCGGTGCAGCGGCCGGAAGCTGGATTGGATTTGGCGCGACCGCTGTGTCGGCAAGAGGAAGCGCCGTGGCCTGCCCGTCCTTCTCGATCACACGCAAGCGCGCGACATTCTTCTGGTGCTGTTCGTAATTTTCGGAGAAGGCGTGGCCACCGGTGCCGTCGGCGACAAAATAAAGCTCCTTGGCACGCGCGGGATTTGCTGCCGCTTCCAGCGAAGCACGGCCCGGATTTGCAATGGGCCCGGGCGGCAAGCCGGTGATTGTGTAGGTGTTGTAGGGAGTCGGCTGCTCGATTTCCTTGCGCATAAGCTGACGGCCGAGCGAGCCTTTGCCGCCGACCAGTCCGTAGATGATGGTCGGATCGGATTGCAGCCGCATATTCGTCTTCAGGCGATTATGAAACACCGACGCGACGCGCGTTCGCTCATCGTGCCTGCCGGTTTCCTTCTCGATGATCGAGGCAAGGATGACGAGTTGCTCAGGCGTCTTGACCTGAAGATCCGGCTGGCGGCGATCCCATACTTCCTGCAGCACGCGCTTATGCGCCTGCTGCATGCGCTGAATCACTTGCTCGCGCGTCGTGCCGCGCGTGAATTTGTAGGATTCCGGCAGGAGGCTGCCCTCGCGCGGGATTTCCTTGATATTGCCGGAGAGAATGTTGCTTTCAAGAAGCCGCGCGACGATCTGCTCGGAGGTCAGGCCCTCCGCGATGGTGAGCTGATGCTGCACCACCTTGCCCTCGCCGATCGTGTTGGCGACATCGCGCAGGCTCGCGCGCTTCTGGAATTCGTATTCGCCGGCCTTCATTTCCTCGCCGCGCGATTTGAGCACCATCGCACCGGCGACGAAAACATATGGCTGGTCGATCACGCCTTCGCGCACCAGAAGGTCCGCGATGTCCTTGACGCCATAGCCGCGCGGAATGTTGACGACCTTGTCCTCCGCAAGCGGACCTGCCGCTTCGAAGCGATCCTTGCCCCACCACGCCGTCGCACCGAGCACGAGCGCCAGCAGCAGAATGACCGTGAAAATCGCATTGCCGATAATCACGATCGGATGACGCACACGCTTCGAACGGCGCGGCGGCATGGGCGGCCGTTGCGGCGCTATGGCGGCCTGCGGCGAGCGCGGATTCACGGGGCCGGACGGTGGCTGTGCTGTCATGGGAGAACGATCGTGAGGAGCCGGTTGACGATACGCCATCCCTTCGGAATGGCCGGGCGCAGCCTGGCGTCCCGGAGGCGGCGCGGGATTGAGATTAGCATGGGGATTGGGGCGAGGTGGTGACACCGGCGCGGCCGGTTGCGACGCAAAAGCGCGCGGTGCCGCGGGATAGCCCTGCCCCGCAGCGGGCGCTGCGTTGGGATATGGCGGACGACCGTTATTGGGCGGCTGATTCACGATCCGCGCTCCGCCGCCGATTTCGTCAGAACAGGCAGCATAAGAAAAGTCCCCGCGCGACAGATGATTTCGATGAATTGCTTATTCGGGACCCGCCGGGCGGCGGATTCGCAAGGCACTTATAAGCCATCGCGATGAAAGCAGGGACCGGCCTTTCGGCCTTAATCCACAAGCCTGCGGAAAATCAGCGACGCATTGGTTCCGCCAAATCCAAAGGAATTGGACAGCACAATATCAATGTCGCGCTCGCGCGCCTTGTGAGGCACGAGATCAATCGGTGTTTCTACTGACGGATCGTCGAGATTGATCGTCGGCGGGGCGATACGGTCGCGAATGGCGAGCACCGAAAAGATTGCTTCAACAGCACCGGCCGCGCCGAGCAGATGCCCAATGCAGGACTTGGTCGACGACATCGACGCTTGCGCGGCTGAATTTCCGAGAACGCGCTGCACCGCGCCAAGCTCGATCTCGTCCGCCATGGTCGAGGTGCCGTGCGCATTGATGTAATCGATGTCGGACGCCGAAATGCCCGCGCGCTTAATCGCGGCATTCATGCAGCGAAACGCGCCGTCGCCATCCGGCGAAGGCGCAGTGATGTGATAGGCATCGCCGGTCAGACCGTAGCCAACCAGTTCGGCATAAATTTTCGCGCCGCGCTTCTTTGCGTGCTCGTATTCCTCGAGCACGACAGCGCCCGCGCCCTCACCCATCACGAAACCGTCGCGTTTTTTGTCGTAAGGACGCGAGGCTTTTGTTGGCTCGTCATTCCATTCGGTCGACAGCGCGCGGCAGGCGGCAAAGCCTGCGATCGACATGCGGTTGATCGGCGATTCCGTTCCGCCCGCGACCATCACATCGGCATCGCCAAGCGCGATCAGGCGGCCGGCATCGCCGATGGCGTGCGCGCCGGTCGAGCAGGCCGTGACCACAGCGTGGTTTGGGCCCTTCAGGCCGTGCTGGATGGAAACATAACCCGACGCGAGATTGATGATCCGGCCGGGGATGAAGAATGGCGACACACGCCGCGGCCCTTTTTCCTTAAGCACCACCGCTCCATCGGCGATGCCTTCGATTCCGCCAATGCCGGAACCGATCATGGTGCCGGTCGCGATCTGGTCTTCGTGCGTTTGCGGATGCCAGCCGGCGTCGTCGAGCGCCTGCTTTGCAGCGCAGATCGCAAAGGTGATGAACTCATCGACCTTGCGCTGCTCCTTGGGCTCCATCCACTGATCGGGATTGTAGGTGCCGCCCGTGCCGTCACCGCGCGGGATCGAGCAGGCAATCTTGCAGGCAAGATCGGACGCGTCGAACTTCTCGATGCGGCCTGCGCCGCTCTCGCCGTTCAACAATCGCTTCCAGGTGGTGTCGACACCGCATCCGAGCGGCGTCAACATTCCC
>CAMBBO010000066.1 GCA_945862935.1 Pseudorhodoplanes sinuspersici
GGGCGAAGCGAGCCACGGCGACCTCGGCATGATCACGGCGGACGATGTCATCGTCGCGCTCTCATGGTCGGGCGAGACCGCCGAACTGAAAAGCCTGATCGACTATTCGCGCCGCTTCCGCATCGGGCTGATCGCCATCACTTCTTCAGGTGACAGCGCGCTCGGCCGCGCAGCGGACATCGCGCTGATCCTGCCGCAGGCGCGCGAAGCCTGCCCGCATAATCTCGCTCCAACCACATCGTCGCTGATGCAGCTTGCCATCGGCGATGCGCTCGCGGTCGCGCTGCTGGAAAGCCGCGCCTTCACCGCGCTCGATTTTCGCGATCTGCATCCCGCGGGCCAGCTCGGCTCGCTGCTGAAATATGTCCGCGATGTCATGCGCCCGCGCGGCGACACGCCGCTGACGAAGCTCGGCACGCGCATGTCCGACGCCATCGTGGAAATGTCCGCGAAGGGATTTGGCTGCGTCGGCGTCATCGATGAGGCGGGCCGCGTTGTCGGCATCGTGACCGACGGCGACTTGCGCCGCCACATGCGGCCGGACCTGATGGAGCGCACGGTCGACGAAGTAATGACAAAGAATCCGAAGACCGCGCGGCCCGATCAGCTTGCCAGCGAGGCGCTGGAATTTCTCAATTCGTCGAAGGTGACGGCGCTGATCGTGGTCGAGACCGACCGCACGCCCATCGGCATTCTGCGAATGCACGACATCTTGCGCGCGGGCGTGGCCTAGTCGAGCCAGCCTTTCAACTCACGCGTTGCCAGATCGTGGATCACGCGCATCCCCTCGTCGCTGTCGTTCAGGCAGGGAATAGCGGCGAAGTTCTTGCCGCCATGCGCCTTGAAGACGTCCGCGTTCTCGACCGCGATCTCTTCCAGTGTCTCCAGGCAATCCGCTGCAAATCCGGGCGTCACCACCGCGACATTCTTCACACCTTCGCGCGCGAGGCGCTCCATCGTCTTATCGGTGTAGGGCTGTAGCCACTCCTCGGGTCCGAAGCGCGACTGGAATGTCAGCAGGAAATTTTTGTCATTCATGCCGAGCTTCTCGCGCAGCAGCCGCGCCGTCTTCACGCAATGGCAATGATAGGGGTCGCCCCTCCTGAAATAGGATTGCGGAATGCCGTGGAACGACGCGACGATCACCTCCGGCTTGAAATCGAGCTTGCTCAAGTTCTGCCGCATCGAAGCGGCGAGCGCGTCGATATAGAACGCATCATCATAATAAGGCGGCGCAACACGCAGCGTCGGCTGCCAGCGCATCGCCATCAGCGCGCGAAACGCCTCGTCGCACACCGTCGCCGTGGTCGCCGCGGCATATTGCGGATAGAGCGGCACGAGAAGAACACGATGGCAGCCGGCCTTGGTCATGGCATCGAGCCGCGAGGCAATCGACGGATTGCCGTAGCGCATTGCCCAATCGACCTTGATCTGCGGATGCGCCGTCAGCATTCCGGCGAGCTTGTCGCTTTGCGAGCGCGTCACGGTCTTGAGTGGTGATTCATTCAGCTCGCGATTCCAGATCGTGTCGTAGTCGCGGCCCTTGCGGCGTGGCCGTAGCGTCAGGATGATGCCGTTGAATACGAGCTTCCAGGTAAGCGTATTCTCTTCGATCACGCGCTTGTCGGAGAGGAATTCCTTGAGATAACGCCGCATCGACCAGAAGTCGGTGGCGTCCGGCGTTCCGAGATTGACCAGCAGCACGCCGATGCGGCCATCGGACACGGCCGGATGATCCTGCGCCGCATGCGCAGGGCGCCCTTCAATGATCGTCATCGCCTAAACTCTCCGCAAATGATCGCTGACAGGATGCGTCTGTGTTAAGCCACATGAAACGCTCTGAAAATCAATCGGCAATATGACCATCACCCGGCGCATCGTTCTCCTCGGCTCATCGTGCCTTGCGGCGCTCACGGCGCTACCGCGTCTGGCGGCGGCCAGTCCCGTCACCATCACCATCACATTCGTCCTTGTCAACGACATCTACCTGATGAACGAGACGGAAGGCCCGGACGGCCGCAAACGCGGCGGGTTCCCGCGTCTCGCAACGGTGGTGAAGGCCGAGCGCGCCCGCGCGGCGCAAGCGGGCCGCCGCGTCATTTTTGCACATGCGGGTGACACGCTGTCCCCTTCGCTCATGTCCGGCATCGATCAAGGCTATCACATCGTCGATCTCATCAACCGGATCGCACCGGATGTTTTCGTTCCCGGCAATCACGAGTTCGATTTTGGGCCTGACGTTTTCATGCGCCGCATGGGCGAGGCGAAATTCCCCGTTTACGCGGCGAACATGCGCAACGCCCAGGGCGGCGCGGTCGCCAATTTCAATGACCGCACGCTGATCGAGATCGGCGGCCTGAAAATCGGCATTACAGGAGCCGCCCTGCCGGAGACGCCGCGATTGTCCAATTCCGGCGATTTCCGTTTCTCGAATCTCGTGGACGCGGTGGAGCAGCAAACAAACGCATTGCGCAACGAAGGCGCGGACTTTGTCTGCGCCGTCGTCCACGCCGGTCGCGGCGACGACCTGTTGCTGCTCGCGAACCAATCGGCCGATCTGATCCTGAGCGGTCACGACCACGATCTGTTCATCGACTATGACGGCCGCTGCGCCGTGGTGGAATCGAGCTACGACGCGCAGAACGTCACGATGATTGACGTGACCATCACCAAAGGCGGCAAGCGCCCGGTCTGGACGCCACGCTTTCGCGTGGTCGATACCGCGGATGTCGAACCCGATCCCACAATACTCAAGGTCGTACGCGCTTACGAAAATGAACTGTCGCGCGAATTCGATGCGCCGGTTGCGACCACCGCGATCGAACTCGACAGCCGCAACGCCGCAGTTCGCCTCGACGAAGCTGCCATCGGCAACCTTTACGCCGACGCGCTGCGCGAGACGACGAAATCGGACATCGGATTGATGAACGGCGGGGGCTTGCGCGGCAACAAGGTCTATCCGGCCGGCAGCACGATCACGCGGCGCGACGTTTTGACGGAATTACCGTTCGGCAATCGCATCTCGGTTTTGCTCGTGCCGGGACGCGATATCCGCGCGGCAATCGAGAATGGATTGAGCAGGCTGCCCGAAGCGAACGGACGGTTTCCGCAAGTGTCCGGCGTCGCGTTCGAAGCCGACATGTCGCGCGCTTCGGGAAGCCGCGCGCTATCGATCCGCGTGAATGGCGCGCCGCTTGAGGACACGAAAATCTATCAGCTTGCGACCAATGACTTCATGGCGCGCGGCGGCGACAATTACGAAATGCTGCGCAACGCCAAGCGTGTCATACCGGACGCCGATGGTCCGCTGATGACAAATGAAGTGATGGTCTATCTGCGTAAGCTCGGCATTGTGCGCGCAAGCAGCGAACGCCGGATCGACTTGAAGTAATTCGCGGCGGACTGTTAACGCCCGTAGCGCAATTCAAGGCTCGCGATGCCGGCGGAGACGTTTAGTCCGGCCTGGCCCTGCACGCTCAAAGGCTGTAGCGCGATCGAATTGTTCGAACCACCAATCAATGCATTCGCACCTGCGCCACCGACGACCGACGCATTCGCCTGCGCGCCGCCGTAATTGCCAGCGAGATCGCCAAGCCCGATCTGCGCCGTCGGCGCGAGAACGGTCCACACCAGCGTGGTCGCTTCGGTGTATCCGAGGTCAACGCCGAGCCTGCGCACAACAGCGCGATAGGACTGCTGCGGGCCAACATTGCCATTGTAGAGACAGTTGAATTCGGTGATCGAACCGACGACCAGCCCGACAGTCGGACCGCCGCGGCATTCGATAACGCCAGCCTGAACAGCGCTCTGCGCGAAAGCAGGCGCGACTGAAAGCGTGAGGGCAAGCGCCGTAGCGGCAGCCGAAATGCGGATCATGATTATTCCCGATCTATTTTTGGTGTGAAGCGACGTGCGCCTTACGCGCGATGCTATTTCAAATTGCCACAGAACCGCTGGATGCGGAGGCAGGCTTCCTCAAGATCCGAAGTCTTGGTCGCGTACGAAATGCGAAACGCCGGTCCAAGCCCGAACGCCGAGCCCTGCACCACGGCAACGCCTTCGGCTTCGAGGAGTTCGGTAACGAAGTCGGCATCGGTGTCGAGTTTCTTGCCGGTCGAAGCGGTCTTGCCGATCGCGCCCTCGCAGGACGGATAAACGTAGAACGCGCCTTCCGGCTTCGGGCAATGCAGCCCCTTCGCCTGATTGAGCATCGACACCACAAGGTCGCGGCGTTCCTTGAACGCCTTGTTGTTGCGCGCGATGAAATCCTGCGGGCCGTCGAGCGCCTCGACCGCCGCCCATTGCGACACCGACGATGGGTTCGAAGTCGATTGCGACTGGATGGTCGACATCGCCTTGATGAGCTGCTCAGGACCACCGGCGTAACCGATGCGCCAGCCGGTCATGCAATAGGCTTTCGAGACGCCGTTCACCGTCAGCGTGCGGTCGTACAAAGCAGGCTCGACTTGCGCCGGCGTCGTGAATTCGAATTCGTCATAGACAAGATGCTCGTACATGTCGTCGGTCATCACCCACACTTGCGGATGACGCACGAGCACGTCGGTGATCGCCTTCAGTTCGGCGCGCGAATATGCGCCGCCGGTCGGATTCGATGGCGAGTTGAAGATGATCCACTTGGTCTTTGGCGTGATCGCACGCTCGAGCGCTTCCGGCTTCAGCTTGAAGCCTTCCGCCATCGTGGTCGTGACCGTGACCGGCTCGCCGCCTGCAAGCGCGACCATTTCCGGGTAGCTCACCCAATACGGCGCGACGCAGATCACTTCGTCGCCCGGATTGATGGTTGCCATCAGCGCGTTGTAGAGCACCTGCTTGCCGCCGGTGCCGACGGAAATCTGCGACGGCTTATAGTCGAGCTTGTTCTCGCGCTTGAACTTGCGAACGATCGCAGCCTTCAATTCAGGAATGCCATCGACCGCGGTGTATTTCGTCTTGCCCTCGCGGATCGCCCTGATCGCGGCTTCCTTGATGTTTTCCGGCGTATCGAAATCCGGCTCGCCCGCACCAAGGCCGATGACATCGCGCCCCGCCGCTTTCAGCGCGCGCGCTTTATCCGTGACCGCGATGGTGGCGGACGGCTTGATGCGCTTGAGCGAGTCGGCGAGGAAGGCCATTGCTGTCTCCGGGGTGATGACGGCGATGTCCTAAAACGCGTGGCAAGGCTCCGCAAGCGCGAAAGGATCATCCATTCATCACAAGCCTTGATGCGGCCGAAACGCCCATGAATGGGATCGAAAATGGATCGAAATACGCTCTCCGCCTATGACCGGGATGCCTCGGCCTTTGCCAAGGACTGGCACGAGCAACCCGCCCCGACCGACCTGCATGAGCTTATCCGCAGGTTCTTCAGTCCGGGGCCGACCGCCGATATCGGCTGCGGCAGCGGCCGCGAAGTCGCATGGCTCTCGGCGAACGGCTTTCCCGCCATCGGTTTTGACGCATCCGAGGGGCTGCTCGCGCAGGCACGCGTGCTGTATCCCGCGCTCGATTTCAGGGTGAGCGCGCTGCCGGACCTGCCAGGCATGTCTGCGCCTTTTCAGAACGTCCTGTGCGAGACCGTCATCATGCATCTGCCGCACGAGGCCATCGGTCCGTCGGTGCGGCGGATGTGGGCAATCGTGAAACCCGGCGGCACCTTCTATCTGAGCTGGCGGGTCACCGAAGGCGCCGACCAGCGCGACAAGCATGGGCGGCTTTATGCAGCCTTCGACAAGGCGCTGGTGACCGCCGAAATCCCCGCCGGTGCGGCCCTGCTGGATGAAGAGGTGGTCAGCGCCTCCTCCGGCAAGGTGATCCACCGCGTCGTGGCGCGAAAGGCTCTTTAATCTCCCTTAATCGCCTCGCCGTAAAAAGGCGCATGGCCACTTTCATCGACGCCCTGCGTACAGGCTCCTGGCTGACCCGCGAACGCACGCGCCTGATCGCGTTCGCGGTGCTGTTCGCGTCGAGCGTCGGCCTTGCCTTCATTCTCGCGACTTCGAACGGGCTGAACGACTATCAGGGCCGCCCGCTCGGAACGGATTTCTCCAACGTCTATGCGGCGGGCACTTACGTCCTCGACGGCAAAGCCAATGCACCGTTCGATCCGCCGCAGCAATTCGAACGCGAGAAGCAGATCTTCGGCGCGAATACGCAATTTTACGGCTGGCATTATCCACCATTCTTCCTGTTCGTCGCGGCATTGCTTGCGCTGATGCCCTACGCGCTTGCGCTTGCGGTGTGGCAAGGCGTGACGTTTGCGATTTATCTGTTCGCGATGCGCAGCGTGCTGCCGTCATCGCTGCGCAACGATGGCCGCCTCTGGTTACTTTTCGCCGTCGCCTTCCCCGCTGTGTTCGTGAATATCGGCCACGGCCACAACGGATTTCTCACGGCATCCCTGATCGCGCTTGCGCTTGTGCATCTCGGCACGCGCCCGATCCTGTCAGGAATCCTATTCGGCCTTCTCGCCTACAAACCACAATTCGGATTGCTGATCCCGCTTGCGCTTGTTGCCGGCGGTCACTGGCGCGCTATTGCGTCGGCCGCTGCGACGGTCGCAGCACTCGCTCTTGTCACGACGGCCGCCTTCGGAGCCGACATCTGGAGCGCGTTTCTGGCCTCGACGCATTTCACCCGCGTCGTCGTGCTCGAACAGGGCGATACCGGCTGGCACAAAATTCAAAGCATTTTCTCGTGGGCGCGCATGTGGGGCAGTTCGATCCCGCTGGCCTATGCGATTCAGGGCGCGGCGACTCTCGCAGTCGCGGCAAGTCTCGCATGGCTATGGCGTTCGAGCGCAAGCTTCGCGTTGAAAGCCGCCGCACTCGTGATCGGCGTGTTGCTCGCAACGCCATACAGCCTCGACTACGACTTCGTCATCCTTGCACCCGCCATCGCTTTTCTGGCCGCGGACGGATTTTCGCGCGGCTTCCTGCGCTGGGAAAAGAGCGCGCTCGCATTGCTGTGGCTGATGCCGCTGATCGCGCGCAGCGTCGCGCAACAGGCGATGATCCCGCTCGGCGTCATGGCGATGCTGATTTTGTTTATTCTGATTTTACGGCGCGCCGCACACGGCCTCGGGCTGCGTGTCAGCCGCGTGACAAGCAGCGCCACTTAGATCGTTTCAAAAAGTTCGTTTGGCGCTTTGACGGGAAATTTCTTCCGCCGCGCGGGCGCGCCACGCAACAATCATCTTTTCTTCCCATTTGGACCGCGACCGGCCTTGCATTGGCCGGACTTTTCTCCTTTGGATCGCCGCATCGAATGTGTTTCAGCTTCACCCGGCGGAGGACCCGCGCATGTACACGCTCTATTCCATGCAGCGATCCGGCAATTGCTACAAGGTTCGCCTCGCCCTTGCGCAATTGGGCGTGGCCCACGACCTTGTCGAGGTCGACATCCTCAAGGGCGAAACACACACGCCGGATTTCCTGAGCAAGAATCCGAGCGGGCAGATTCCGCTGCTTGAAATCGCGCCGAGCGAGTATCTCGCGGAATCGAACGCGATCCTCTGGTTCCTCGGCGAGAACACGCCGCTCCTGCCGAAAGATTCAGCGTCACGCGCGGCAACGCTGCAATGGATGTTCTTCGAGCAGCACGCCATCGTGCCGAATGTCGGCGCGGCGTATTTCTGGCTCGCGCTGGTCAAGGGCGGACGCGACCTGCAGCAGCACGCCATCGACGACTGGATGGAAGAAGGCAATCGCGCCTTCGCGGTGATGGAAAAGCATCTGGCGTCGCAACCCTTCTTTGGCGGCGCAACCTATTCGCTCGCGGACATCGCGCTCTATGCGTACACGCATGTCGCCCACGAATGCGATTTCGACCTGTCGCGCTTCAGCGCGATCCGCGCATGGCTCGACCGCGTCAAGGCGCAACCGGCCTACGTCCCGATGGACGGACAGGATGTTGTGCTCGCCGCTGCGGCGGAATGACTCACTTCAAACGCACTGTGACTCGTTTGCATCAAAGCCCAGCAAAACGCGAAGCGCATTCGCCGCGTTAACTTTGCATTAACCATTCGTCACTGGTTCGCCGCTTTCCTGCCGAACGCCAGCCCGTATCGCGCGGCATGATCTTACCCAGATGATTCGCGGGAGTTCGCATGAACGTCCAGTTTGAGAATGTTGGTTTTCGCCGTCCGGTGCGTCACGACCGGCCGTTGACGCCGCGCAAGATTGCGTTTGCGCATTTGATCATGACGCTCGGTCTGGTGATGTCGATTGCGGTCGCGGCGACCGCAGTGTCGATCGGCATTGCACGCGCCGATACGCTCACCAGCGCGGCCGACTATGAGGGGCCGATCGCTGCCGTCATCGTGGTCGGCGGAATGCTCGCCATCATGGGCGTCATCACCGCTGCGGTGACAGGCCGCTCCCCGCGCGATTGATTTCGGCGCTTATTTGAAACACCGTCTCCGCGGCCGGAACTTCCGGCTGCGCCTTCTGTTTAGTTGGCGCGTGGAGGACGGATCATGATTTTGCGTGGTATCGGCGCGGCCCTTTCCATCGTCCTCGCCTGCGGATCGTCGCAAGCCCAAACATTCAAAAGCTCGGCCGGCGATCTGAAGGTCGAAACGATTGCGAGTGGGCTTTCCCACCCTTGGGGGCTCGCCTTTCTTCCTGACGGACGCATGCTGGTCACCGAGCGGCCCGGCCGCCTGCGTATCGTCACGCGCGACGGCAAGCTTTCACCCGCGGTCGCAAACCTGCCAAAGGTGTTTGCCTCCGGTCAGGGTGGTTTGCTCGATGTCATCATCGACCGCGCATTCACGCAGAACCGAGTCATCTATTTCTGCTACGCCGAGCCGGCCGATGGCGGCGCGCGCACCGCGATGGCGCGCGGCAAGCTTGTTGACGGCGACACGCCGCGCCTCGATGATGTGAAGGTCATCTTCCAGCAGGCGGGCCCGCTCTCCAGCAGCAATCATTTCGGCTGCCGCATCGTGCAGATGCCGGACGGCAATCTGTTCCTGACCACCGGCGAACATTTCACCCAGCGCGATTACGCGCAGACACTCGACAATCATCTCGGCAAACTCATCCGCATCACACCGGACGGCGCAGCGCCCGCCGACAATCCGTTCGTCGGCAAAGCCGGCGCGAAGCCGGAAATCTGGTCTTACGGTCACCGCAACATGCAGGGCCTCGCGCTCAATCCCGCAACCGGAAAAATCTGGGAACAGGAACACGGGCCGCGCGGCGGTGACGAGATCAACATTCCACTCGCCGGAAAGAATTACGGCTGGCCGCTCATCAGCTATGGCGTGAATTACGACGGCACGCCGGTGAACGAAGGCAAGTCGGAAGACCCCGGCCTCGAACAGCCGATCTGGCACTGGACGCCATCGATCGCGCCATCCGGCATGGCGTTCTATACTGGCGATCTTTTCCCTGCGTGGAAGGGCAGCCTGTTCAACGGCGCGCTTGCCGGAACGCTGCTGTCGCGCCTCGAACTCGACGGCGACAAGGTGGTGAAGGAAGAACGCATCTTGCAGGATTTGCGCGAACGCATTCGCGATGTGCGAAACGGTCCGGACGGCGCGTTGTGGCTTCTCACCGACAATTCCGCCGGGCGCATTCTGCGCGTCGTGCCCGCGAAGTAATGACTACAGCGGACCGCGGAACACGAAGAACGCGCCTATTGCGATGAACGCGAACCCCACCGCATAGTTCCAGGTGAAGGTCTCTTTCAAAAAGAGTACCGAGAACACGGCGAAGACGATCAGGGTAATGACTTCCTGCATCGTCTTGAGCTGTGCAGTGGAATATATCTCGCTGCCGTAACGGTTCGCCGGCACCGCCATACAGTATTCGACGAACGCAATGGCCCATGCCACGACGATCACCATCCACAACGGCGCCTCCTTAAAACGAAGGTGCCCGTACCAGGCGAGCGTCATAAAGACGTTCGATCCAATCAGCAGCAGGACGGGCAAAAGCGCGGGTGGGATGAATGAGGTCATAAAAGGGGCTTTCCGTTGGAAGCGAAACGGCGGCACAGTTCGGAACTGGTTGCACACGGTTGAACCAATGCGCGACTCGTGGAAACTAACCCAAAGCCCCATCGCTGTCGCAATTGCGCGATAAGACTGGATACATTGCCAACCCGGAGACAACGCCGATGCGCGCCCTCTCGATTTCATTCCTATTTGCCGTTGCCGTGAGCAGCCTTGCCGCTTTGCCCGCTGCCGCACAGGGTACTGCCCCGCAGGCCGCCCCTGCGGTCGCGCCCGCCAAGCCTTACAAGCCAGTCGAGGTGAAGCTGCCGGAGCCGATGAAGGATGCGAGTTTCGAAGCATTCCGCAAGCAGCTTGGCGAAGCCGCACAGAAAAAGGATCGCGCGGCATTGGCCAAGCTCGTCGTCGCACAGAACTTCTTCTGGCAGGGCGAGGACGGCGAAAAAGCCGACAAGAAGAAATCGTCGATCGACAATCTTGCCGCAGCAGTCGGACTGAACGGCAAGGATGCCTTCGGCTGGGAACTGCTCGCCGGCTATGCGGGCGATCCAACCGCGTCCGCCTTCCCGGACAAACCGAACACGTTCTGCGCGCCGGGCGACCCGGTGTTCGATGACAAGGCGCTGGAAGATGTCGCCAAGGCGACCAAGACCGATCCGGGCGATTGGGGCTATCCGCTGACGAACGGCGTTGAAGTGCGCGGCACGGCCAAGCCGGACGCGCCGGTGACCGAAAAGCTTGGAATGCACTTCGTTCGCGTGATGCCGGACGACGCGGCGCCAGCGCAAGATCAGCCGACGGCCGTTCGCATCGTCACGCCCTCGGGCAAAATCGGATTTGTCTCGGCAGACGCGGTCGCGCCGCTCGGGAACGACCAGATTTGCTACTCCAAAGAAGGTGCGGGCTGGAAAATCGGCGGCTACATCGGCGGCGAGCAATAATGGGCGATGCTCCGGTTCAGGCGGGCGGCCAGCAGCGCCGCATCGCCTGCGCCCGGCGCGGCGTTTCTTTTGAATGTGGACTCGGCGGCGAGTGCTGGTGCGCAGCCGAGCCTTTCAGACTTCCCGTTGCCGATACGGCCGAGGATTGCCTCTGCCCCGCCTGCCTGCGCGCAGCAGCGGCGGCTCAAGGCATTTGACGGTTTTCGTTAAGTCTCCATTGACCACATTTTCTGAGGCTTCGGTTACGCGCGACGCGCGCTTAACCGCGTTCGGATAAGAACGGGTGGAAACCTCGTCATCGGACTTTGGCTATAGATGCCATCCTACCTGAACGAAATCCGCGAACGGCAGGCACAGGAGGCCAGCACGCAATCGAGCCCCGTGCCGATTGTTATTGCGGCCATTGCGGCCTTCGCCATTGGCGCTGCGGGTGCGACCGGTTTCGTAAAGCTTCCGGCAATGTTCCAGAAGGGTGGCGCTCCGAAAATCGCCGCGACCGCAATCGAGCATAAGGCCGACGCCGTCGCCGTTGCCGGCTCAAGCTGGGGCCGCATCGGCAATGCAGAGAAAGCGAATGTGCTTCTTTCGTGCGTGCCGCGGCATAAGCTTGGGCTTGGCGGTGAGATCGGCCGCAAGATCGAGTCCGCGGACATCTACAAAATTCTTCAGACGGGCACGCAGATCACGCGCATGGCGACGGCCTTCGCGCCGCAACAGGGCAGCGCTGGCGGAGCACTTGCAGGCCTGTGGGCGGACGTCGCCGATTGCGCGATGGCGCAGAACGGTTGGACGCTCTGCGATGCAGATAATCGCGCGCTCGCGGTTGAAGCAACGATCAACCTGGTCCGCGAAGTAAAGTCCGCGTCCGTGCCGCGCGTCGAAAGCAGTTTCGAGAAAGTCGCGACCAAGGCCGGTCTTAAAGGCAAGCAGTCGAGGGAATACCAAATATACGCTGCGCGCGCGACGCGCGACCGCGTGCTCGACAACCTGCGTATGCGGGTCTCGGAAGGACGCTTCGTCGCCGCCGACTTCGGCTATTTTCCGCCGGAAGAAATCGCCCGGGTGCTGAACAGCACCAAGGTCACGCGCGACGCCTGTTCCGAAAGGCGCTGACGGCACTTTCTATCGCATCGCAACGCGATGCCCCGGCCGCCCCCTCCGAAAGTTAAAGCCCCCGCAGCGCCTGCGCCCCTTGTCCGGTCCTGTGACAAAGCGCCAGCCTGAATTGCCTATAATATGAACTCAGACGGGCGGCAGGGCCTGCGGAACGCGATTCCGGCACCTAACATGTTTGACAGGTCTAAGGCGCGCCTCTACTTTCCCGGCCAACTACAAAACTCAACAAATCCAAAGGGAGAGACGCATGAAGAAGCTAGCATTCCTGTCTGTTGCATTATTGGCTTTCGCCATTCCGGCGAACGCGCAGCAGATCCAGACCAAGTATTCCGGCATTCAGCCGATCGAGCATCCTTCGAGCTACGCTGAAAAGTATTTCGCCGAAGAAGTTGGCGTGCTGACCAAGGGCACCGTCAAGGTCGAAGCGTATGCAAACACTCAGCTTGGCGACGCGGTCGCCAACGTGCAGAGCATCCGCAACGGCACGATCGGCTTCACCACCGTTTCGGCTTCGAACCTGAACCAGGTTCTGCCGGCGATGGACATGTACTCGCTGCCGTTCCTGTTCAAGAACGAACAGCATTTCTGGTGGTTCCTGGCGCAGCCAACCGCCGCCAACCTCGCCAAGCAGCTGGAAGACAAGGGCATCAAGATCATTGCCTATATGGATTCCGGCGCGCGCAACCTCTTCACCCAGAAGCCGGTCAACACGCCGGAAGATCTGAAGGGCCAGAAGATCCGCGTGATGGCGTCGCCCGTCATGGTCAACACGATGAAGTCGCTCGGCGCGACCGGCGTGCCGGTGGCGTGGGCTGAACTTTACACCGCGCTGCAGACCGGCGTGGTGGACGGTGCGGAAAACAACCATCCGTCCGTCGTCGCCAAGAAGTTCTACGAAGTGTCGAAGTACTACACCATCGACGAGCACATGCGTATTCCGGACGTGATCGCGATGTCGATGAAGCTCTACACCCAGCTCAACGACGACCAGAAGAAGGCCGTTCTCGAAGCCGGTGCACGCACGCAGGCTTATATGCGCGGCGCGTGGAAGATCTCGGAGGTGAAGGACCTTGAGGCTCTCAAGGCGAAGTTCACCCAGATCATCACCCCGGACAAAGCGCCGTTCGTGAAGGCGGTGTCGGGCATGGTCTCCGAAGAAGGCAAGCGCCTTGGCGTCGAGAAGGAAATCGCCTTCATTCTCGATTCCCAGAAGAACTTCTGATCTCTTTGTCAGCATAAAAAACAGGG
>CAMBBO010000067.1 GCA_945862935.1 Pseudorhodoplanes sinuspersici
CGAAGTGGTCGCATTGCATCCTTCCGGCAGCCCCGGAGCGATCAAACGGTTTTGCCGGTTGCGATTGCTTAAACTTGTAAGGAATTCGGTAGGAAACGGGAAAGTATCGCTAACAGGAGGTGAACAGGCTCTGCGTAGCCAGTGTAAAACAGACCTCTTGCAAGAACAAAAAGAGAACATTATATTCGCGGGATCGTGCCGTAAAGCCGCTGTGGGTAAAGGCATCGCCGCCTTATGTGGGCCGATGCGCGGGCTTAGGGTGGATTCTCAATCGGAAAACGGAGCGTGTCATGGCGGGCAGCGTCAACAAGGTGATCCTCGTCGGAAATCTCGGAAAAGACCCGGAGATCCGTCGCACCCAGGATGGGCGTCCGATCGCCAATCTGAGCGTCGCCACGTCCGAAAGCTGGCGCGACAAGGCGACCGGCGAGCGCAAGGAAAAGACCGAGTGGCACCGGGTCGTGATCTTCAACGAGGGCCTGTGCAAGATCGTCGAGCAATATTTGAAGAAGGGCTCGAAGATTTATCTCGAAGGCGCGTTGCAGACGCGCAAATGGACCGACAAGGACGGCGTCGAGAAATACTCGACTGAAGTCGTGCTTCAGGGGTTCAATTCGTCGCTGACCATGCTCGACGGACGCAGCGGTGGCGGTGGGGAATTCGCCGGAGGCGGCGGTGGCGGCGGAGAATTCGGTTCGTCCGGTCCGAGTGGCGGCGGTGGCGCGCGCAAGCCCGCGATGGCTGGCGGCGGACGGCGCGACGATATGGACGACGAAATTCCGTTCTGATCCGGGGCGCGCCGCAGAAAATTAAAGGGCCGGTGTGAAAGCACCGGCTCTTTTTGATTGTGCGGTGTCGTTTAACCGGCCGCGCTTTGCATCACCGCGCGTAAACCGTCCAAAACGAATTGCACGGCCATCGCTGCGAGCAACACGCCAAGCAGGCGCGACAGCACGATGTTTCCGGCTCCGCCGATCAGTTTACCGATGCGCGCGGCGGAAATGAACGCGACGAGGCAGAAAAGTCCGACCAGCGCGATCACTCCGAACAGCATTCCAAGCAGCAACAGATCGCCGTTCGTTCGCCCGGACAGAAGAACAACTGCGGTAATCGCGCCGGGGCCTGCCATCAAAGGAATAGCGAGCGGGAAGGCTGCGACATTGCTCGCGTGCTCTTCCACGGCTTTCTGCGCGGTATTGACCTGGCGCACGATGCGAACGCCGAACACCATTTCGGACGCGATCGAGAACAGCAGTAATCCGCCCGCAATACGAAACGCCGGAAGGCCGATTGCGAGCTTGCGTAGGAGCCATTCTCCGCCGACGGCAAAGCCAGCGAGGATCGCGCAGGCGATGAGTGCCGCCCACATTGCGACCTGCCGCCGCCGCGCCGGACGCATTCCCTGCGTCACGCCAAGAAAAGTCGGAACGAGGCCGATCGGATCGACCACGACGATCAGGGTGACAAAGGCCGAGATGGCGAATTCGAGTGGCATCCGACCGGACTAGAGGGATGGGAACGGGCGGTCAACGCGAAATGAACGCAGTTTTGGCTGATCTGGGCGCGGCGATCAGCACGCGCGGGCGGGTGAATTCGTGGTCAGAAACGCAAGCGGGCAAGGGGCGGTCCGCAGACAGGCTGGATGTGCCTATTCGGCCCACCAAGCCATTGATAAAACAATAGAAAATAGGACAAATCGGGGGGCTTTTGATGTGGCCTCAATTCGCTGAATCCGCTATCAAAAAGCAGGCAGGATTCGCCGCAGGGACCGCATCAATTGGCCGATACTGACAATCCCAATCCGGGCGACGGCACGCCTTCGGATATCCGCCCCGTTTCGATTACGGAGGAGATGAAGCGCAGCTATCTCGATTACGCGATGAGCGTGATCGTCTCGCGTGCGCTGCCCGACGTGCGCGACGGCCTGAAGCCGGTTCACCGCCGCATCCTCTACTCGATGTACGAGCAGGGGCACACGCCGGACAAAAAGTATGTGAAGTCCGCGCGCATCGTCGGCGACGTGATGGGCAAATATCACCCGCACGGCGATCAAGCGATTTACGATTCACTCGTGCGAATGGCGCAGGATTTTTCCATGCGCCTGCAGCTCATCGACGGGCAGGGCAATTTCGGCTCGGTTGACGGCGATCCTCCGGCTGCGATGCGTTACACGGAATCGCGCCTTGCCAAACCTGCAATGGCGCTGCTTGCCGACATCGACAGCGACACGGTCGACTTTCAGGACAATTACGACGGCAACGAACGAGAGCCGGTCGTCCTTCCTGCGCGCTTCCCGAATTTGCTGGTCAATGGTGCTGGCGGCATCGCCGTCGGCATGGCGACGAACATTCCGCCGCATAATCTCGGTGAGGTAATCGACGCCTGCGTCGCGCTGATCGGCGATCCGGCGATGACCATCGACCAGTTGATCGACATTGTGCCGGGACCGGATTTCCCGACTGGCGGCATCATCCTTGGCCGTGCCGGCATTCGTTCGGCCTATCACACCGGGCGCGGCTCGGTCGTGATGCGCGGCAAGGTGGATTTCGAGACGGTCCGCAAGGAACGCGAAGCCATCGTCATCACCGAAATTCCGTATCAGGTGAACAAGGCGACGATGGTCGAGCGCATTGCCGAACTCGTTCGCGACAAGAAGATCGAAGGCGTTGCTGACCTGCGGGACGAGAGCGACCGCGACGGTTATCGCGTCGTGATCGAGCTGAAGCGGGAGGCGATGCCGGACATCGTGCTCAACCAGCTTTATCGCTTCACGCCGCTGCAATCGTCGTTCGGTTGCAACATGGTCGCGCTCGATGGCGGCCGTCCGCTGGTGATGAATCTGAAGGACCTGCTTACGTCCTTCATCAATTTCCGCGAGGAGGTCGTCTCCCGCCGCACCAAGTTCCTGCTGAACAAGGCGCGCGACCGCGCGCATGTGTTGGTCGGCCTTGCGATTGCCGTTGCCAATATCGATGAGATCATCAAGCTCATTCGCGGATCGAAGGACGCCAACGAAGCGCGCGAAGGCCTGATGGCGCGCGATTGGCCGGCCCGCGATGTCGAGGCGATGCTGACCTTGATCGACGATCCGCGTCACCGGATTTCCGACAAGGGCACATACAAGCTCTCGGACACGCAGGCCCGCGCGATCCTCGATCTGCGCCTCCAGCGCCTTACTGCTCTTGGCCGCGACGAAATCAAGGAAGAACTCGACAAGCTTGCCGCCGAGATTGCGGACTATCTCGACATTCTGCGCTCGCGTGCCCGCATCCAGTCGATCGTGAAAGACGAGCTTGCGAAGGTGCGAGCCGATTTCGCAACGCCACGCCGCAGTGTCATCGTCGAACAGATGGATGAGGTCGAGGAAGAAGATCTGATCCACCGCGAAGACATGGTGGTGACGGTCTCGCATCAGGGCTACATCAAGCGCGTGCCGCTCTCGACCTATCGCGCCCAAAGGCGCGGAGGAAAAGGCCGGGCGGGCATGCAGACGCGCGAAGAGGATTTCGTGGCGCGCCTGTTCGTCGCGTCGACCCACGCGCCCGTGCTTTATTTCTCCTCGCGCGGCAAGGTTTACAAGCAGAAGGTGTGGAAGTTGCCGCTCGCAGCGCCGCAGGCGCGCGGAAAGGCGATGATCAACATCCTGCCGCTGGAGCAGGGCGAGACCATCAACACCATCATGCCGCTGCCTGAGGACGAGAGCACCTGGGCCAATCTCGACGTGATGTTCGCAACGACCAAAGGTACGGTTCGGCGCAACAAGCTTTCTGATTTTGCCGACGTTCGTCCCTCCGGCATCATCGCGATGAAGATCGAGGATGGCGAGGCCATCGTCGGCGTTCAAATTTGCACCGAGAAGGACGACGTCCTGCTCACCGCGAGCGAAGGCCAGTGCATCCGTTTCGCTGTGACGGACGTGCGCGTGTTCCAGGGCCGCACTTCGATGGGCGTGCGCGGCATTTCGCTGGAAGAAGGCGACCGCGTCATTTCGCTGACGATCCTCCGGCATATCGAGGCCTCGTCCGACGAGCGCGTGGCATATCTGAAGCGCGCGAATGCCGTGCGGCGCGGCGCATCGGACGAACCGGAAGAGGTTGCGAAAGACGCTGAGGAGGCGACCGGCGCGATAGAGCTTGGCGAGCAACGCTATGTCGAGATGTCGGCGGCGGAGCAGTTCATTCTGACGGTGTCCGAACGCGGCTACGGCAAGCGTTCGTCCTCGTTCGAATACCGGATCACCGGACGTGGCGGCAAAGGCATCGTCGCGATGGATATCTGGGAAGGCAAAAAGGGTGCGGAGAAGATCAAGGACAAGATCGGCCGCCTCGTTGCTTCGTTCCCGGTGGAAGAAGGCGACCAGATCATGCTCGTCACTGACGCTGGCAAGCTCATCCGCACCAAGGTCGAGGGTATCCGTCTCGCGGGCCGCTCGACCCAAGGCGTGATCGTGTTCGATACCGCCGAGGACGAGAAGGTGGTTTCGGTCGGCCGTATTTCCGAGGAAGACGACGCGGAAGATTAGCGCTCATGTCGCGCGGGTTAATCCCATGTCCCGCCTGATCGTCACTTATCGCGTTCGATCCGACGCCGTTTCAATCGAAGCGCGGGCGCGTGACATTGCGACCGAGCAGAGCGTCGAGATGCCGCTCGCGCCTATCGACGATGCGTTCGTCAAATCTGAAATCATCGGAACGGTCGAGGGCATAGCAGATAGCGGCGGCGGCGCGTTCGATGTGCGCGTTGGCCTGTCGGCGCAAACAATCGGCGGCGATGCCGGTCAATTGCTCAACATGCTGTTCGGCAACACGTCGCTGCACGACGACGTGTCGCTGCACGATGTAGAAATCCCCGCCGAATTGGCCGGGCTGTTCGGCGGGCCGAACGGAGGCGTTGATGCGTTACGCCGTCGCGTTAATGCCCAAAGCCGCGCGCTGACATGCTCCGCGCTGAAGCCGCAAGGATTGCCGCCGGAGGACCTCGCTGCGATTTCCGGCAAGCTCGCCGAAGGCTGCATCGATTACATCAAGGACGATCATGGACTGGCCGATCAGGCGTACAGCCCGTTCGCCAAACGGGTGCGGGCATGCGCGAAGGCGGCGCAGAATGCCACTCGCGCATCGGGGCATGCGACGCGATATGCGCCGTCGCTGTCAGGCAATCTGGACGCCATGCGTCTGCAAGTCGATGTCGCGCGCGATGCCGGGATCGACACGCTGCTGATCGCGCCGATGATTGCGGGCTGGGCCAATTTTCAATCGCTTGTCCGTGAAAACCGCGACATCGCATTCATGTCCCATCCGGCCTTGGGCGGCGCGCAGATCGCGCCTCCCTTGCTTGCGAAACTCTTTCGTCTGCTTGGCGCGGACGCCATCGTGTTTCCGAATTTCGGCGGGCGGTTCGGATATTCGCCGGATACCTGCCGCGCGCTGGCGCAGGCGGCACTCGGGGATTGGCACGGCGTGAAACCGGCATTACCTGTCCCGGCGGGCGGCATGACGCTTGAGCGCGTTCCGGAACTGCTCGATTTCTACGGCAAGGATGTCATGCTGCTGATCGGCGGCAGCCTGCTTTCGGCGAAAGACAGGCTGGCAGACGAAACCGCGAAATTCACCGAGGCCGTGAAGCGATATTCGTATCGATGACCGACAAGAGCGACGATCAGAAACTCCACCGTCTCGCGAAGGATTATCGCTGGGATGGCGTAACGCGCATGCCGTACAAGGAGGAGGGCGCTGCGCCCTTCAAGGCGATCTCGCGCCAGATCCTACATTCCGATCCTTCGCTCGACGGCGAGTTGCGTTATTTCGAGATGGATGCCGGCGGCTATTCAACGCTCGAACGCCACGAGCATGTGCACGGCGTGATGATCCTGCGCGGGCACGGTAAATGTTTGCTTGGCGACAAGGTGGTCGATGTCGGCCCGCACGATCTGGTCAGTATTCCGGCTTGGACGTGGCATCAATTTCGCGCATCGAAAAGCGAGCCGCTCGGGTTCCTGTGTCTGGTGAACGCCAAGCGCGACAAGCCGCAGCTTCCGACCGAAGATGAGTTGCGTGCGATGAAGGCGGATAAGGACGTCGCGGCGTTTCTGGAAAGCTGATAGTCTGCCGCCCGGACACGGAGCCAGACATGAATTACGAATTGTTCGCCGCTTTTCTTTTCATCTCGCTGTTGCTGCTGCTGACGCCCGGTCCGATCGTCACACTCATTATCGCGACCGGAGCGACGCAGGGCGCACGCGCAGCACTCATCACGGTCGCGGGCACGACCATCGGCAATTTCGTCCTGATCGGCGCGATTGCATTCGGCCTCTCCATCGTCCTGAAATTCGCGTCCGAACTGTTCGAGGTGATGCGCTGGGCGGGTGCGGCCTATCTCGTTTATCTGGGCATTCAGGCTTGGCGCGGGGCAGGCGCGCCGGACGGACCCGCTCCGCGCAATCGCGTGCATTTTTCACGCGGCATCATGGTGGCGCTGACCAATCCGAAGACGATTGCGTTCTTCACGGCGTTCCTGCCGCAATTCGTGGACCCGGCCTTGCCGGCCGGTCCGCAGCTCGCCGCCATGTGTGCTGCATGGTTCGTGCTCGCGGGAGTGACGGATTCGATCTGGGCGTTCGCTGCGGGATGGGCGCGCGGCTGGTTTCTCGATCCTGTGCGCCGAAAGCTGCTCGGCCGCGCATCGGGTCTTGCTTTGATTGGCGGCGGGATATGGCTGTCGCTGGTGCGGCGTCCGGGTTAACCGGAATTACTTTGCGCCGGCGGCCTTGAGGATACGCATCATTTCCGAATAGCCCCGCCCTTCGGCGAGCTTGAGCGGCGTATTCCCGCCACGGTCGGCAAGATTGAGATTGGCACCGGCTTTCACCAGCGCTTCGAGAGTGTCGGTGTGGTTCTTTCCGCCATCGCCGAGCACGATCGACTCGATCAGCGCGGTCCATCCGAGATTGTTGACGTGATCGAGCGGCGCTTTCGCAGCGATCAGGATGCGGACCACTTCTGCGTGGCCAAGATGTGCAGCTGCGATCAGAGCAGTCCCATCATAGACGCTCGTGATTGCGCGGGCATTCGCGCCGCCTTCGATGGCGAGCTTCAGCATTTCAGGATCGTTTGCGACCGACGCAATCGTGATGATGTCGTAGCGATCAATCTCTTGTTTGTTGGCGTTCGCGCCTAGCCGGAGAAGGGCGCGCGCCGCCGTGTGTTGCTTCTGGAAGGCCGCGACGTGCAAGGGCGTGCGAAGCCGTGCGTCCACCGCTTCCTTGTCCTCGCCAGCGGCGATCCGCTTTTCGATATCGGCGACATCGCCGCGCGCGGCTGCGGCATGAAGCCCGGCATAGGTGTTCAGTTCAACGGCGCTCGGAAGGACTTGCGCGGCGGCTCCCCCCATCGGCGAGAGGAGCGCAACGGCAACAATGACAAATCGCATCAGATTATCCGGCTGCGTACGAGAGTGGTGAGAATTTCCGTCACGACGACGACGATGAAGATGACAAACAGCACAAGGCCGGCCTGATCCCAATAGAGGTTTGCCAGTGCGGTATCGAGCGCCATGCCGAGACCGCCGCCACCGACAAGACCGAGCACCGCGCTTTCGCGCACGTTGATGTCCCAGCGGAAAATCGAGATCGACAGGAAGGCCGGTTTCACCTGCGGCCAATAGCCTTTGATGAGAATGGAGAGCGGCGGCGCGCCGGACGCAATGAGCGCCTCGATTGGGCCGCGCCTTGCATCTTCGATGGCTTCGGACAGGAATTTTCCAGTGAAGCCGATTGAGTGCATCGCGATGGCGAGCGTTCCCGCGAGCGCGCCCGGCCCGAAGACCGCAACGAAGAACAGGGCCCAAACGATGGAATGGATCGAGCGTGTCGCGACAAGGATGAAGCGGCCGATGAAATTGAGGATCGGCGATCGCGTGATGTTGCGCGCGACCAGAAGGGCAACACCGGACGCCATGATGACCGCGAGAATTGTGCCAAGCGTCGCAATGTGCAGCGTCTCGACCAGCGCCGGGTGCACGACCGGGAAATACCACGACCAGTCGATCGGCCACATGCGCGCAAACAGATCGACCGTCTGTTGCGGCGCGTCGTACAAAAATTCAGGAATGATCTCGATGGTCTTGAACGACCACATGATCGCGGTCAGCGCGATCAGGTAAAACAAGGCGCGCCCAAGCCGTTCGGCCAGAGTGAAGCGCTCCCAGCGGCGCAGCGGTGTGGCGGGGAGGTCCATCGTGCTCATTGGAACAGCCGGCGCATGAACCCGGACAGGATTTCACCGACCATCACGATAGCGATGATCGAAATGACGATGGTGAGCACGAAATCGTAGTCGAAGCGCTGGAACGCGGTGAATAAGGTTGCGCCGATGCCGCCACCGCCGACGAGGCCGACGAGTGCGGAATTACGCAGATTGGAATCGAGTTCATAGGCGATGAAGCCGATGAAGCGCGCCATCACCTGCGGCATCACGCCCATGATGATGACCGACATGAACGAGGCGCCCGTGGCGCGCACGGCCTCCACCTGCTTCATCGACATCTCCTCGGTCGCTTCGCCGACGAGTTTCGAGATGAAGCCAACGGATGCGACCGTCAGCGCAAGGATGCCGGCGAGCGCGCCAAAGCCGACCGCCTTCACAAAAAGGATCGCGACGATCAGCGGGTGAAAGGTGCGGCATAGCACGATGAAGAGCCGCGCGGCCCACGCAATGGGTGCGGGCGAGATGTTGCGCGCGGAGGCAAGCCCGAGCGGCAGGGAAATCGCCGTTCCGAACACGGTCGCAAGGATCGCGATCTGCAGGCTTTCCATCATGCCCGCGTAGAGAAGCTGCAGCTTGTCGTGCGAGAAATCCGGCGGGAACATGCGCGACAGGAAGCGTTCGCCATGCTCGATGCCAATCAGGAAGCGCGTCCAGGTGATGTCGAGAATCTGGGCGGCATAGACGACGTAAATCGCCAGCACCAGCAGGCCAATCCGTAACGGCCAGTTTGGCGGGAAGGCGCGGCGCCGATCCGCGGCGGCGCTGGTCACTCCAGCCAACCTTCGCCGCCATAGATCGCGAGCAGGTGCTTCTCTTCGAGAGCCGCTGGCGGCCCATTGAAAACGATTTCGCCTTTGGACATTCCGACGATGCGATCGGCAAATCGCCGTCCGAGTTCGACGTTATGAATGTTGACGATCACGGGAATGTCGCGCTCGCCCGCGCGCCTTGCGATCAGTTCCATGATCTCGAACGACGTTTTCGGATCAAGCGACGAGGTCGGCTCGTCGGCGAGGATCAGGTCCGGGTCCTGCATCAATGCGCGGGCGATGCCGACGCGCTGGCGTTGTCCGCCGGAAAGCTGGTCGGCGCGCTGGTTCGCAAAGTCGCCAAGGCCGACTTCGTCGAGAAGCTGGAACGCGCGGTCGACATCGGCCGCGGGGAATTTACGTAACCACGCGCGCCACACGGGCACATAGCCGAGACGCCCGCACAGGACGTTCTCGATCACGGTAAGGCGTTCCACCAGATTGTATTCCTGAAACACCATGCCGATGCGCCGCCGCGCCTGGCGCAGCGCCTTGCCGCGAAGCGTTGCGAGGTCCTGTCCCTGAAATATCATTTCGCCGGAGGTCGGATCGACCAGACGATTGATGCAGCGGATAAGCGTCGATTTGCCGGTGCCGGACGGTCCGATGATCGCGGTGAGGCCGCGTCCCTCGATAGTGAGGGAGACGTCCTTCAAAACGGGGACGCCCGCGCGGTATTCCTTGCGCAGGTTACGAATGATGAGCGAGCGGCTGACGCCGTCAGCCGCTCGCGTCTGTTGGGGCGCCGAAGCGTCCATTGATGTTACTGCTTCGGAGCGTTCGGTACGACGTTGGTCTGTGGCTGTGCGGCGCGCTTGGCGGCTTCCTTTTTCGCCTCAGCTTCCGCTTCGCGGCGCGTCTCTGCGTCGTAGGCTGCCTTGTTGTACGGCGTGCCGGAACCGACAGCGATGTCGCGAACCACCTTCCATGTGTCCTTGTAGGTGATCGGCGCGAAACGGTCGTCGCCGTTGAACTCCTTCGTCATTTCCGGCGGGAAGCGGAAGTCGAGGAAGCATTTGACAACCTTCTTCGCCAGATCCGGCTTCAGATCGTGCGCGTAAGCGAAGGACGACGTCGGGAAGATCGGGCTCTTGTAGATGATGCGGAAGTCGTCACCCTTCACCGTGCCGCGCGTGACCATGCGCTCGTATACGTCGGAAGCGACGCCACCCATGTCATAGTCACCCGACAAGACGCCGAGCACTGACTTGTCATGGCCACCGGACATCAGCGGCTTGTAATCGTCGTTCGGCTTCAAGCCTTCGAGCGGATAGAGGACCTGCGGAGCGAGATTTCCCGAATTCGACGAGGGCGATGTATGCGCAACCTTCTTGCCCTTTAGATCGGACAGCTTCTGGTACGGGCTGTCCTTCTTGACGAGCGAAATGAGATGATAGCCCTGCGGACCCTTTTCAGTGCCTTTCGCTGAGAACGGCACGGCGCCGGCGAGGTTCACGGCAAAGCCGGTCGGGCCGGTCGAGAAACCTGCGACATGCAGACGCCCGGAACGCATCGCCTCGATCTCGGCGGAGTTCGATTGCACCGGATAATAGACAACGTTCTTGCCGGTGCAGGTCTTGAGATACTCGACGAACGGTTTGAACACGTTGGCATAGACCGCAGGATCTTCGACCGGCGTGTACGCGAAGACGAGCGTGGACGGATCCTTCTGCTTCTTTGGATCAGTCGGAGCATCGGCGACGAGGTCTTTATTTTCGTCGCAATATTGCGTGTCGAGTTCGCCGCGGTTCTTGCAGGTGTCCTGCGCGAATGCGGCCTGAGTGAAAACCATCCCGGCGAATGCGCCGAGAATCGTCAATCCGATCCGATTGGCCCGATCCATTTCGTTCTCCCTTGATAAGCCGTCAAAAGGACAGCTCTTTATTTTGGAGAAACGATACGCCGCGCGTATGACAACGGCAATGCCGGGTCAGGCGGAACTAGAGGAAGGCCTTATCGTCCGACCGTGAAATTCACGATGCTCACCGGACCCTGCGACGGCAGATAGGCCGCCCAATCCGGCAGGGGCGCCGAAGGCTCACGATAGATGCGGTCGGTCGAGATCAGCCGCACCTGAACCGAGCGGCCGGCATTGCGGCTGTGGTCCTTGAGGCATTCGCGCTCGTAATAGGGCCATCCCTGACGATCGCAGTCTGCGACATCATAGCGGTCTGATTTCTCGGAGGTGTTAGGGACGCTCGCCGAAACGTCGGTGTTCATGCCGGGAAGGAGGGTGAACGCCCCCGCCGCAACGGCTGCAACCACCAGTGCTGAAATTGCCTTCCACATGACGACGTCCCTTCGCCAAACCGGCCCGTATGGCCCTTTCACTGGATTAGACGCGTGGGAGAGGGATTGGGTTCAGGGAATACAAAATATTGTTTTGCGCCCGAACCTTAGCGGGGGGCAGCGCGTTATCGGTCTTGCAGGGATGGGGAAGGCGCGTTAGACGGGCGCCCATGCCGCGTACAGCACTCTATGCCGGGTCATTCGATCCCATCACCAACGGGCATCTCGATGTCGTTCGCGGAGCCACGCGGCTCGCTGACCGGCTCGTACTTGCAATCGGGATTCATCCCGGTAAAGCGCCGCTCTTTAGCACCGAAGACCGACTAGCGATGTTGCAAGACGTGTGCGGGCCGCTTGCCGCCGCCGCGAAATGCGAACTGAAATGCGTTACCTTCGACGGCCTCGTGATCGATGCTGCGAAGCGCGAAAGCGCAACGCTGCTCATTCGCGGCCTGCGCGACGGCACTGATTTCGATTACGAAATGCAGATGGCCGGCATGAATGGCGCGATGGCGCCGGACGTGCAGACGGTATTTCTCCCTGCGTCGCCTTCGGTTCGCCCGATTACGGCGACGCTCGTTCGCCAGATTGCCGGGATGGGAGGAGATGTGTCGTCCTTCGTTCCGCCGCAGATCGCGCAGCGGCTAAAGGCAAAATTCTCCAGCAAGTCCGGCCGCTGAAAATCTTTCCTGAAAGGCTCGCCATGAAACGGATGATCGCCACGCTTGCGGCACTTGCAGTAGTCTCATTCGCCTCGCAGGCCTTCGCGCAGGCCAATCTCGCAAGTCCCGCGACGCTGAACGAAAAAGCACCAGCGACCTACAAGGCGCGTTTTGAAACCTCGAAAGGCGCATTCGTCGTTCAAGTGAACCGCGATCTTGCGCCGAACGGCGCAGACCGCTTCTACAATCTGGTGAAGAACGGTTTCTTCGATAACGCCCGTTTCTTTCGCGTGATCTCAGGCTTCATGGTTCAGTTTGGCATCAACGGAGACCCGGCGGTTTCCGCGCCCTGGAAAGGTGCGCGCATCCCCGACGATCAGGTGAAGGCAAGCAACAAGCGCGGCTTCATCACCTTCGCGACTTCGGGGCCGAACTCGCGCACCACGCAGGTTTTCATCAACTTCAACGACAATTCCAGCCTCGACCGCCAAGGCTTTGCGCCGTTCGGCCAGGTCGTCTCCGGGATGGAGCTCGTGGACAAACTCTATTCCGGTTACGGCGAGGGCGCGCCTTCGGGCGGCGGCCCGGACCAGAACAAGGTTCAGACCGAAGGCAACGCTTTTCTCGCAAAATACTTCCCGAGCCTCGATCGCGTGATCAAGGCAACGATCACGAACTGATCCATTTCATCTGGAGTTACATACGATGGCAAAGCCGGAAGACACGCTCATCCTCGAAACCACCAAGGGTACCGTCAAGATCGCGATGCGCCCGGACCTTGCGCCCAAGCACGTCGCGCGCATCAAGGAACTCGTCAAAGAAGGTTTCTATGACGGCATCGTGTTTCATCGTGTCATCGACGGGTTCATGGCGCAGACCGGCTGCCCGCAAGGCACCGGCACCGGCGGTTCGGGCCAGAAGCTGAAAGCCGAATTCAACGACGAGCCGCATGTGCGCGGCACGGTGTCGATGGCGCGCGCGCAGAACCCGGATTCCGGCGACAGCCAGTTCTTCATCTGCTTTGGCGACGCGACGTTCCTGGACAATCAATACACCGCCTGGGGCAACGTGATCGAAGGCATGGAGAATGTCGACAAGATCAAGAAGGGCG
>CAMBBO010000068.1 GCA_945862935.1 Pseudorhodoplanes sinuspersici
GCTGGCTCGTTTCCCGAGCGGCTCGATGCAATTTTAATCGCGCGCGGCACACGCAAGATTTCCCGCACGCGCCCATTGCGGCTGGTGCAGGCGCCGGATGCCAATGCGCTTCTGATCTACGCGCCCGTATTTAAGAACGAAGTGTTCCGTGGCGTGCTCGGATTTGGCTTCAAGGTGGACCGGCTTCTCACCGGCGCGCTGACAACACCAAAATCCGCTCCCGGCGCCGATATCCGGGTGATGTCCGACAACGTAGAGACGCCTATTTTCCGGCTTGCGGCTGACGGCTCGCCGCAGCCTCCGAGCACGATCGAGCCGGACGAAGGCATCACCATCTTTGAGCGGCATACGGAATTTGCCGGCCGGCCGCTGTTTTTCATTTACAGCGTTAAACGCAATCTCGCGCGCGAGTCGTTCTGGCGCGGCATGTTGTTCGCGGGCGTCAGCCTTGCCATCAGCATCGTAACGATCACGTTGCTTGGCTTCATGATCAATCGCGCGGTCACGCTGGCCGGTGAAGTGCGTTCGCGGCGATCCGCCGAGGACCGGCTCAAGGTCGTCATCCACGAATTGAATCATCGCGTCCGCAATGTGCTGTCGGTCGTGCAGGCCGTGGTCAGACTCAGCTTTACGCCCGGCTACAGCCTGAGCGACGTGCAGAAAACCTGTGAAGGCCGCCTGCAGGCTTTGGCAAATGCAATGTCGCTCCTGACCGCGAGTGACTGGCGCAGCGTAAGCTTCCGCAACCTGATCAGCGACGACATCATCCCGTTCGCCGACCGCATCGCGACGAGCGGACCGGATTTTGCGCTGCGTCCGCGTTCGGCGCAAACCTTTGCTTTGCTGTTCTACGAACTGGCCACCAACGCCGCAAAGCACGGCGCTTTGTCGGTCGCGGCCGGAAAGGTGACTCTGGATTGGCAGGTGGATCGTACGGCATCGCCGCCCGTATTCCGTATGCACTGGCGCGAATCCGGCGGACCCAAGGTGGAGACTCCGACGCGGCGCGGGTTTGGGGAATTGCTGGTGCGAAGGATTGCACCGCGCGATGTCGCCGGTCACGCCAAGGTTGAGTACGAGCCGGAGGGGTTTTCATACGAACTGGAAGCCGCCCTCAATGAAATCGAATACGACCCCAGACAGGCGGAAAAGCCTGAAATTTCGATGGCTTGACTCTCCCCCTCGTCTCTGGAATCTATAAGAACAAATCAAGAACACGAGGATATCATGGCAGCCGGACATCCGGCGGCGCTGGATACGCTTCGCCAAGCGATCCGCACCGATCACGGCTTCACCGAGGAGGCCTCCCTTCCCCTTGGCGTGAAGACCATCGACGCGACTTTGGGGGGCGGGCTCGCGCTCGGCGCCCTGCACGAGATCGCGCCGGAACAGCCGATCCATCTTGCGGCGGCTTACGGATTTTCGCTGTCGCTTGCGGCGCGCGCAGCCGGACGGTTGCGAACCACGCTTCTGATCCAGCCGGATTTTGCCGGACTTGAAGGAGGCCGCCTCTACGGCGCGGGCCTCGAGCTTTTCGGGCTCTCGATGGCACGGCTTCTCATCCTGCGCGTCGGCCATCCACGCGATGCGTTGTTTGCGATGGAAGAGGCTCTCAAATGCCGCGCGCTTTCATGCGTGATCGCCGAACTTACGGACGATGCTCCGGCCGCCGATCTCACTGCGACACGCCGCCTCTCGCTTGCCGCGCGTGAAGGCGGCGCGCTCGCTTTGCTTGTCCGCCATCGCATTTGCAAAATCTCAAGTGCAGCGGCAACCCGCTGGACCATCGCCGCAGCATCCGGCCCGCGCGACAATTTCGGCGGACTTGGGCAGACGGCTTTTCTCATGACGCTAACTAAAAACCGGCGCGGTCCTTGTGGCCGCTGGACACTTACCTGGAATCATCATGACGGCATGCTCACCGACGCGGCGCATCCTGTCAGTTTGGCTGCGGCGATTACAGGCCGACCGGATCGAACGGCGTACGCATCCTCGCGTTGATACTCCGCTCGTCATCGTCGCAACGGTGAAGGCGGCACGGCGGATTGAGGCGATGAACGACGCGGCGGCACAGCGCGGCCTACGCGTGGGCATGGTGCTCGCCGATGCGCGCGCGATGTATCCTTCGCTCGATGCACGCGACGTAAAACCGGACGCAGACTTACATCTTCTGGAAACGATCGCCGACTGGTGCGACCGCTACACGCCGTTGGTCGGCATCGATGCGCCGGATGGCCTTTACCTCGACATCAGCGGATGCGCGCATCTGTTCGGCGGCGAAGATACGATGCGCGGCGATTTATGCCGCAGGCTCGCGCAGCAGGGTTTTCATGCGCGCGCGGCCATCGCACCAAGTGCGAGCGGCGCCTACGCGCTTGCGCGTTACAGCGAGGTAACGAACGCCTCGAACCGCAATTTACGCGCACTGTTGCTGCCGTTGCCGCTCGCAGCTTTACGGATCGGTCCCGGCATTGTTGCGGGCCTTGCGGAAAGCGGACTGAAATTTATCGGCGACATTGCCGATCTTCCGCGCGCGCCGCTTGCCGCGCGGTTTGGCCCGCAGCTCATCCGCAATCTCGACCGCGCGCTCAATCACGAAGACGAAACGATCGTCCCGCGCCTGCCGCTGCCATCCTACATCGTGGAGCGCCGCTTTCCCGAGCCGGTCGCGCGCGAGGAAGACGTGCTGGGCACGATCACGCATCTCGCCGATGAATTGGCGCGCGCGATGGAGCGTCACGGGGACGGCGCCCGGCTCTTGCAAGCGGCCTTATTTCGTACTGACGGCAAGGTGCAGCGCATCGAGATCGGCACCGGAGAACCGTTACGCGATCCTGTGCGGATGAGCCGGCTGTTCGATGACCGTCTCGCAATTCTGGCGGATGAATACGATCCGGGTTTCGGATTCGACGTCATCCGCCTGAGTGCGCTTTCAACCGCGCGGCTCGATCCGGTGCAATCTGGGTTGAGCGGACGCGACGACACCGCGGAATTGGCTCATCTGATCGACCGTTTCAGCACACGCTTTGGTGCAGCGCGCGTGCAGCGGCTTGTCGAAAATGACACGCATATTCCCGAATTTGCGACCCGCGTGGTGGCCGCGCAGGCAGTGCGCCAGATGTCCGCATCACTCCCGCCACAGGAATCTTGCTTGCAGGATTCGCTTCTGCCGATTCGCCCGATCAGACTGTTCGAATATCCCGAACCTGTTTCCGAGCCGGTCGCCGAAGTGCCGGACGGCCCGCCCGTGCGCTTTCGCTGGCGGCAGATGCTGCACGAAATTGTCCACGCCGAAGGCCCCGAACGCATCGCGATGGAATGGTGGCGTGACAACGCGGATGCCGTGCCTGCGCGCGATTATTTCCGGGTCGAAAGCCGTGCCGGGACGCGAATGTGGCTTTACCGGCAAGGTTTGTACGGCGAAAGCGACGAGCCGCCACGCTGGTATGTTCACGGGTTATTCGCATGAGCGGAAACGTCGTTGCACTTCCACCGGCGAAATCGCGCGCGATCGAACCTGCCGCTCCGGCTTATGCCGAGCTTGCGGTGACAACCAATTTTTCCTTTTTGCGTGGCGCGTCCGATCCGGAAGAGCTCGTCATACAAGCAAAACTTCTCGGGCTTGCGGGAATAGGCATCGCGGATCGCAACAGCGTCGCCGGTGTCGTGCGTGCGTATAGCCAGATACGCGCCTTTGAAGAGGAAGAAAAACTCCTTCCGCCAGACAAACGTCCGCCGCGTTTCAAGCTCGCCGTTGGCGCGCGCCTCGTTTTCGCTGACGAAACGCCGGACATCCTTGCTTATCCGCAGGATCGCGCCGCATGGGGACGGCTAACGCGGCTTTTGTCGCTCGGCAAGCAACGCGCGAACAAGGGCGGCTGCATTCTTGGCCTACCTGACCTTCTCGAATTTTCCGAAGGTCTCAATCTCATTGTCATGCCACAGGCCCGGATCAACTCCGACGCTTTGCGCGCGCTTCTGGTTAGTCTTGCCAAAGTCGCACCCGATCGACTCTGGCTCGCTGCAGCAATGCTCTATCGCGGAGACGACCAGCGCCGCATGGCACGGCTTGTCGAAATTTCAAACGCGGCGTTCGTTCCGCTCATCGCCATGAACGACGTCCTTTATCACTCGCCCGAACAGCGGGCGTTGCAGGATGTGGTCACATGTATCCGCGAACATGTGACGTTAGAAAACGCGGGCCGGCGGCTCGAAGCCAATGCCGAACGCCACATCAAGCGGCCCGCTGAAATGGCCCGGCTGTTTCGCAGCACGCGCAACACCATCGCGGAGACGGAGCGTTTTCTTGCGCGGTGCAATTTCTCGCTCCGAGAATTGCGCGGCACGGAATATGCCGACGAAACGCGGCGGGGCTATGCGACGCCGCAGGAAGCACTCATCGCGTTTTCGGAGGAAGGAAGCAGAAGGCGATTTCCCGGCGGCGTGCCGGATCATGTCCGGGAAACCTTGGACAAGGAACTGCGCATCATCGGAGAACTCGGATATGCGCCATTTTTCCTGACCGTCGATGAAATCGTGAAATTCGCGCGGTCAAAAGGGATTCTGTGTCAGGGACGCGGATCGGCGGCAAATTCGGTGATCTGTTATTGCCTCGGCATCACCGAGGTTGAACCAGAAGAGAGCGATACGCTCTTGTTCGAGCGGTTTGTTTCTGCCGAACGCAACGAGCCGCCTGACATCGACGTCGACTTCGAGCATGAGCGGCGCGAAGAAGTCATCCAGCATATTTACAAGATGTACGGGCGCGAGCGCGCAGGCCTCGCAGCGACCGTGATCTGCTATCGCGGCCGCAGTGCGGCGCGTGAAGTCGGAAAAGTGTTCGGACTCGCCGAAGACACCATCGCCGCGCTGTCCGGAACCTTGTGGGGTTGGTCGAATAGCGGCGTCACCGAGAATGAAATTCGCCGAACCGGTCTCGATCCCTCCGACCCACGGCTGAAACAGGTCATGGAATTGTCGGAAGCCCTGATTGGCACGCCGCGCCATTTATCACAGCATGTCGGCGGCTTCGTCATTACCAAGAACCGGCTTGACGAAGTGGTGCCGATCGAGAACGCGGCAATGGAGGACCGCACCGTCATCGAATGGGAAAAGAGCGATCTCGAGTCGATCGGATTATTGAAGGTTGACGTACTCGCGCTTGGAATGCTGTCGGTGCTGCGCCGCTCATTCGCGTTGCTCAAGACACATTACAACGAAGCGCGCGATCTTTCGATGCAGGACGAGGATGAGCGTACCTACGCGATGATTCAGCGCGCCGATACCATCGGCGTGTTCCAGATCGAAAGCCGCGCGCAGATGTCGATGTTGCCGCGCCTTCGGCCCGAGAAATTCTACGATCTTGTTATCGAAGTTGCGATTGTCCGCCCCGGCCCGATCCAGGGCAACATGGTGCATCCTTATCTCAAACGTCGCGAGGGACGCGAGCCGGTCACTTATCCATCGCCCGAACTCAGGAGCATTCTCGGAAAAACCCTGGGCGTTCCGCTGTTTCAGGAGCAGGCGATGCGCATCGCAATCGTCGGCGCCGGTTTCAAGCCGGGAGAAGCGGATCAGCTACGCCGCGCGATGGCCACTTTCAAACGTGTCGGCACGATCAAAACATTCAACGACAAGTTCATCGGCGGAATGATCGGAAACAAATATAGCCGCGAATTTGCAGAAAGCTGCTGGAAGCAGATCGAGGGTTTTGGCAGTTACGGCTTTCCCGAAAGCCATGCGGCGAGTTTTGCCAACCTTGTTTATTCCTCGGCGTGGGTCAAATGCCATTACCCCGACGTGTTTGCTGCCGCCTTGCTGAACAGCCAGCCGATGGGCTTCTACGCAACCGCACAACTTGTGCGCGACGCTCAGGAGCACGGGGTCGAGGTGCGGACAGTCGATGTGAACACATCGAATTGGGATTGCACATTGGAAGCGGTCAGCGATCCGAACTCACTTCCCGCAAGAGTCAACGCACGACATCTTTCTCAATACGTCGACATAAGAACCACCCGCGCGTTACGGCTTGGCTTGCGGCAGATCGATGGATTTTCGCAAGGCTGGGGCGAAATAATTGAGCGCGTGCGTGGTGAAGGATTCGATTCCGTGCGCGATCTGTGGCTGCGCACCGGGCTGAAGCCCGCCGCATTGGAAAAGCTCGCGCAAGCCGACGCGTTCGGCTCGCTCGGCCTGAACCGCCGCGATGCACTGTGGGCGGTGAAGGCGCTGCGCCGCACGGGCGACAAGGACGATCTGCCGCTGTTCGCGCGCGCAGCGATGCCGGAAATGGAACCGGATGTCGCGCTTCCGCCAATGCCGCCCGGTCAGCAAGTCATTGAAGATTACCGGCACATCCGGCTGTCACTGAAGGCGCACCCGGTATCGTTCCTGCGCGCCGATCTCGATGCGCGCAGCATCGTGCGCCACGACAGGCTTCCCGATCTCGTGCCGGGACAGCGCGTCACCATCGCGGGTCTTGTGCTGGTGCGTCAGCGGCCAGGCATCGGCAATGCGATTTTCATGACGCTGGAAGACGAAACCGCTATCGCCAATACCATCGTATGGCCGCGTAAATTTGAGGAATATCGCCCGGTCGTTCTCGGATCGCGCCTCATCAGCGTGACCGGAATTTTGCAGAACGAAAAAAGCGTCATCCACGTCGTCGCGGATCATTTCGAAGATCTAACACCGATGCTGTCACGGCTCTCCGACGATGCGCATCGCATCGATACCATAGCACCGGTCGACGAGATCAAACGGCCGGTCCTGTCACGCCAGCCGCACCAGCGCCATCCGCGCAGCGGCGACGCGCTCGTTACCATGCTGCGGAATAAGCCAGCAGCGGAAGAGGCACTGGCCTTACGGCAGACCGAACGTGTTCTGCCGAAAGGCCGCAACTTCCACTAGGCGATCAGCTCTTGAACTTGGCCGCCAGCGCATCGGCACCGCGCGCGAGCAGGCTTGCGTCTGAACCGGCTCCGACGAACAGCGCGCCCTGTTTCAGCCAATGCTTTGCGGTTTCCTCGTTGTCGGCGAGAATGCCCGGCGCTTTTCCGGCCTTCTTGATGCGGCGGATAGCATCCTCCATCAGCGGCACGACATCCTTGTGCAGACGCTCGCCGATATAGCCGAGCGAGGCGTGCAGATCGGCTGGGCCGATAAAGACGCAATCGACGCCGTCCACCGCAGAAATCGCATCGAGATTATCGAGCGCCTCTTTGCTTTCCACCTGCACGATCACGCAGATTTCCTCATGCGCGATCTTGGCGTAATTCTTCACCCGTCCAAATCGTGTCGCACGCATCGAACCCGCGACGCCGCGCACGCCTGTGGTCGGATAGCGCGTCGCGGCAACCGCATCAGCCGCTTCCTTCGCGGTGTTGACCTGCGGAATCAGCAACGATTGCGCGCCGATGTCGAGATAGCGCTTCATCATCACCATATCGTTCCACGGCAGACGCACAACCGGCGACGTCGGATAGGGCGCCATCGCCTGAAGCTGGCGCAGCACATTTTCAAGATCGGCCGGAGAATGTTCAGTGTCGATCAGAATCCAGTCGAATCCCGCGCCCGCAACAATCTCCGCCGTATAATTGGACGACAGCGTGGCCCATAGCCCCACTTGCGGACGTTCTTCACGCAATGCGCGCTTCAAATTATTTTTTGGATTTTCCATGACACCTGTCCGTTTTAGAATCGGTAGAGCCGCGCCGGATTATCGACGAGAATTTTCTTTCGCGTAGCTTCGTCTGGCGCCCAGTCGAGCAGCAGATCGAGCATCTGCACATTGTCGGGCCGGATGCCCCCGGGTGGATTGACCTGCGGCCAGTTCGCCGCCCAGAGAATGCGATCGGGAGCGGCGCGGACCAATTCTTTCGCGAGAACGCTCACATCATCGTAATTCGGCGCTCCGACTTTCGACGTCTCATACGGCCCGGAAACTTTCGCATAAAAGTCCCCACCCGTGAGAACCCGCAGCATGGTCTGGAACGCCGGATGATCGACGGGCACAGGCTCGATGAACTTGCCGGTGTGATCGAGAACCACGGTCGTGATCGCGGCCAGCCGCTTGATCTGTTCTTGCCGCTGCGGAAACTCACGCCCGTCGAATTGCAGGATCACATGCCAGCCGATTGCCTTGGCGCGCTTGGCAAGCGGCTCAAGCATGTCCCATGAAACGACGCCGCCGGGAAACATCTGGAAGCGAATGCCGCACACACCGGCATTGGCAAACCGTTTTAAGTCCTCGTCGGTCGTTGACGGATCGATGATGGCAATGCCACGCGCGCGCTGCGGGTCCATCGCCGCCATCGCTTCGAGCATGCAGCGGTGATCTGTACCGTAGGTCGTCGCCTGAACAAACACCGTGCGCTCGATGCCAAGCTGCTCGCATACGGCGAGATAATCTTCGAGAGACGCGTCCGGCGGCGTGAATGCCGCCGTTGACGCTGTGGGAAAGCGCTTATCGTAGATATGCATGTGCGTATCGGTCGTGCCGGCGGGCGCCTTCAGGCGCGGACGGCGGGACATGTCGGCCATTTCAAATCTCACTCAATAAGACGAAGGATTTTTGTCGCCGTCGTATTCGGCGGAGCAGAACGGTCCACCCTGGAACCAGTCGCCAATCGGATCGGCGGGCAGCTTCGCTTGCCCGGCGAGCGCCTCGGCGAGCATCGCTTCCGAGCGCCCGGTCGGCTTGTAGCCGTACCTGAACGCAGTCTCATTGTCCCACCACGAACGATCGTTGTCGGAACCGCCATAGAAAATTTCGTATTTGAGGTCCGGGTGGTCGAGCCCGATGCGGACGAGCTGCACCAAATCCTCCGGCTTCAGCCATATCGAGAGACGGCGCTTGTCGAGCGGCATGTCGCCGAAATTCCCGATGCGAATGTTGGTCACGCGCATGCCGTGCTTGAAGGCATAAAAAGCACCGACCGCTTCGCCGAATGCTTTGCTGATCCCGTATCGCGAATCCGGGCGCACCGGTTCATCCGTTCCGATCTTGCGCTGGCGCGGATAAAATCCGACCGCGTGGTTTGACGAAGCAAAAACCACGCGCTTCACGCCCTTGCGGTGTGCCGCCTCAAATAGATTGTAGCAGCCGATGATGTTGGCATTCAGGATCGTTTCCCACGGCCCCTCGACCGAAAACCCGCCGAGATGAACGATGCCGTCCACGCCAGTCACCGCTTTTTCCACTTCCGCCATGTTCGACAGATCGGCCTGCACGAAATTTTCACCGGCCGCGAGATTGGCCGGCTTGGTCATGTCGCTCAACCGAAGCTCCGGGTAAACGCCCTTGAGCAGCGCGCGCAGGCGCGTGCCGATTCCACCGGACGCGCCGGTAATCAAAACTGTCTTCATGGAAGTCTCACAGCTGGAGGTCAGGAGCGGGCGGGATCATTTCGGACGCCCGCCATTCTGGCAAGCTTCTCGTGGCGTTTGCGGCTGTTGACGAGATGCCGCCGCATGGCCGCGCGCGCCTGCGACGCCGACCGTGCGCGAAGGGCCTGAACGATCTCGCGGTGTTCCTTTTGGAAAACATTGAGATGCGTGCGGCTTAATATCGGCGCGGTTTTTCCCCACACGATCTGCCGTGGGATGACGAAGCGGCCGATATAATCCAGAAATCGTTTGAATTGCGGATTGCGGGTAGCATCGGCGATCGCGCAGTGAAATGCGAAATCCTGATCCACCGCCGGATCGTTGCGCTTGATGGCTTCCTCGATGGCATCGAAACAGCCAGATATTTTCCTGATGTCCTCGGCGGTCGCCCGGTCTGCCGCAAGACCTGCGGCTTCGATTTCGAGCGCGGTGCGCAATTCCATCACGTCGATCAGATCGCCCAACGACGACAGTTGATCGAGATCGATCCGAAAGGGCCGCCTTGCATTTTCTGCGACGAACGCGCCAACGCCCTGCCGCGTCACCACCAGACGCTCGGCGCGCAGCGCCGCAACGGCTTCGCGCACGACCGTGCGGCTGACGCCGGTTGCTGCGATCATTTCCTGCTCGGTTGGCAGACGCGCGCCGGGGGCCAGCTTTCCACTCGTAATATCTGCGGTTAACCGCGCAACCAATTCCGCCGTCAGGCCGCGTGGAGCGACGAGCGGCTGGAATACCGACAAACCTTCCGGCGATGTCTTGGGCAATGGATTGTCCGGTGACTTGATACCCTGCCACCCGGTAGGGTCATCATATGACATGACGCGTAGCACGCGTTCGCGTGACGATCAATTTAGCGCCGCGCCCTGCACGGTCGGCAGTCGCCAACGGGGGTGCCGCTCAAGTCCTTGCCGCATTGAGGAAAAGACCCGACGGCAAAGGCCGCGCAGCGCCGGAAATCTCAGGAACGACAAGACAAAAATCGAATTGGTGCCGCAAGAGGGATTCGAACCCCCGACCCCATCATTACGAATGATGTGCTCTACCAACTGAGCTATTGCGGCGGGATTGGCGGCTCTGATACCGGGCGGACGCGCCCTTGGCAAGCGACGGCGAAAGCCTATTCGAAACGCCGCCGCCATCCTGCCTGCATCGATTCCGGCAACGGTTCGGGCTCGCCTTCCGGTTCCGGCCCCGGATCGTCTGGAATATGGGCGAGCGGAATAACCGGCTCGACGATGCGCGGACTCGATTTCGTGTGAGGCTTGGGCTTCCGAGGCGCGGCCTTTTCGTCCGGTTCGGTTTGTTGAGTCTGCAAAGATGTAGCCATCGGAATGGTTTCATCCTTATCGCGCGCTGCGCGTTCGGACGACACATCAACGATGTCCGCATTCGGAGCCGCTTTCGTTTCTGCTAAATCGGGATTTTCGACTTCGTTCGTCGCTGGCGAAGATTCGTTACTCAATTCCGCCAGAGGCACTTTCCATTCGAACGCATCGAGTCGCCCGCTGACCGGAGACATCGGCAGCCAATGATCGGAAATGAAGCCATCGGCGGTCCAGACGGGATCGCGCCGCGCAGACAATGCACGGCTCATCCATTCGCGCGCACGGCCTTCATCACCGCGGTCCGACCCCTCGATCTGAGCCATAAGCAATGCGACGCGCCGCGTCGGTTGACTGAGGAACGGCGCCAGCGCCTCTCGCGCGACAGTAAATTCGCGTGCCGCCATCGCTGCGCGCGCCACCGCCAATCCGCTCTCGATGTGCCCCGGCTTTATTTCGGCAAGATGCTGTACGCGCGCTAGCCGCTCGCGCGCGGAATCGGCGAGGCGCAATCCAGAAAAAGCTTCCGCGAGATCCGGATGCGGATTGACGCGCCAAGCCTTCTCGATCATGCGCGTCCCTTTGCGAAGCTCCTCGCTTTCGGCGAGGAAGCGCGCCGCCAGAGCGACGGCTGGAACGAGATGCGGGGCAAGCTTCGCAGCTTCCAGCGCCAGCACGCGCGCGCGGTCCCGATCGGAATCTTCCAACGCTAAAGCCTGCGCGGTAATCAGCACGGCGCGTTGCCGATGGAATGCGTCGCGACCAATCGCTCCCGATTTATGATTTCGCTTGAGTACGTCGAATGCGCCTTCAAAGTCGCCCGAGGCGCAACGATATTGCAGCACTGCTTCACCGGCCCAGCCTAGCGCAGGTGAATTGGCCGCGGCTTCCTCGGCAAAGAGCCGTGCTGCATTCATGTCACCGTGGCGCCGCGCTTCGATAAACAATCCGCGCAACCCGATCAGCTTGGTATCCTTTCGCGCCGCCATCGCGCGAAAGCTCTGCTCCGCGGCAGCGCGATCTCCCGACATCTGCGCGGTCTGCGCGCCAAGCAACAGCGCCAACGGCTCGTCCGGCGCCAGCCGGTTGGCAATTTCTGCATGCTTCCTTGCGGCGCGTGCATCGCCTGCGCCGATGGCAATCAAACCACGCGAAATCGCAAGAAACCCATGCCGCCCACGTCGCCTGTTCCAAAATTGCATCACCTCGTGCGGCGAGCGGATGACGGCGCGCAGGAAAGACCAGAGGATTGTCGTAGCAACCGCGATGATTGTGATCGCAACGATCATCACCATCACGGACGTCTCGATCTGATAACCCGCCCAGGTGATCGCAACATCGCCTGGCCGGTCGGCGAGCCAACTTACGCCGAGAGCGAGCGCACCAACCAGCAGAAGAAAAATGACGACGCGGATCATGAGTGTCTTATAGCGCCGGATTGCCAAGTGCCGCGAGGGCGTCGCGGGCGAATTGCCTGCCGGTAGCAATCGCAGCATTGCGTTGCTCAGCAACCTTGATCCAACCCTCGGCAGGCGCGCGAACGGCAGGCGGGAGCTTCATCATCTCCGACAGGGCGCCTTCAATGTCGCTTTGAGCCGCACGCGCGTCGACACGCGCGATGATGCTGGTCGGATCGTCGCCCATGGCATTCCCGACCGGGCGTACACGAACGAGCCTCTCGGCATTGGCCTGAAGTTTGTCGAGAATACTTGCATCCGGCCCCGCTGCGGAATTCGCGCGCAGCATAGCCGGGACGATGGCAGCAAGTTCACGTGCCATTTGAGAAGTCGATGGAATTCCCTTTGCGGCGAATACCTCGAGCGCGCCGAGATCTTTCGCATCCGCCGCCAACGCGCGGGCAGCCGCGAGCTCGGCCACAAATGGTTCGCTTCGCTCTATCGTTGCGCGCAAGGCGCTCGCCGCGACCGCATTACGCGAAGCCTTGTCGTCGGCCCGCGCTGCACGCGCAGCTTCCGCTGTGGCGGATTGCGATGACTTCTGCGCCGCCTCCGCAGTATTAGCCGCTGCATCGGCACGGCTTTGTGCCGCGCGTGCCACTGCCGCAAGTTCCTCAACTTGCGCGCGCAACGCCACGATCTCGTCCGTTGCGTTTTTCGTTGCGGGCGCGGTGGCCGACGGTGCTGCCAGCGCCGATTCTATTTTTGCGAGCCGGGAAGTAACGTCGTTCAAAACCTTCGCGTCGGATGCAGGTGCTGGCCGCGCCGAGAGGTCATTAAGCTTTGCTTCAAGCCGCGCCATTCTCGCGAGTGCATCAGAATCTGGGGAACGCTGCACAAACATGCCTGTCCACCACATCGCGCCCGCGATAATGACAAGAACGACTGCACCCGCCACGGCACCAATGATTCGCC
>CAMBBO010000069.1 GCA_945862935.1 Pseudorhodoplanes sinuspersici
GAGGAAGGCGCGGCCGGGATGGTCGATCGTCACGAAATCGGCGTGTGAGATGATGTTGAGCGACTGGTCGCCGCGATAATCCGGGTGCGTACGCCACGAAATGTCCGCGAGCAGGCACGCGGCATGGCGCAGGCGCCGTTCCTGCGGCATTTCCGCGAGGCCCGACGAGGCGATCAGTTTGTCTGTCCAGTCGATTAGTTCCTCGCCATGCTTCGGAGAGCGTGAGCGCAGGATGTTGATATTGTCAGCCGCCGCGATCAGCGCATCCTGTTTGCGTTCGCGTTCGGGAAGCAGCGAATAAAGCAATCCTTCGCGCACGCCGAGCGCGGAAATCACAACCTTGTCCGGCTTTGCGCGCCGGATCACCTGTTCGAGCACCAAAGCTGCGTAACCGAGCAGCGGACGGCGCGCGTTTGACACGACATCGATGTTCGCAAGCGAGTCAGGGCTGACGCGGCGTACGAGGTCGCAGAACTCCAGTGCCTCACGCGCGGCAAGCGTATAGCCGTGCATCACATGAAGCGGGTATCCGGTCTGTGCCATGTGCAGGCTTGCGAGCGAACGCCATGCGCCACCCACGGCGTAAAAGGCCCGCCCCTTTCCGCCCTGCAGGATGGATGCGTCAGCAAGCGCGGATTCGACGAGCTTCTGCGATTTCTTCATCGACTTGCCAGACGCATCCTGCAGCGCAAGACCGCCGAGCGGCAGCGTCAACCCGGAATGGATCCGCGTATTGTGAACATCGACCAGTTCAAGCGAGCCGCCGCCAAGATCGCCGACAATTCCATCGGGCTCATGAATGCCGGAAATGACACCAAAGGCCGAAAGCTGCGCTTCGCGCTTTCCTGAAAGGACGTCGATCCGCGTGCGGCAAATGCGTTCGGCTTCGGCGATGAACTCCTTGCCGTTCTCCGCATCGCGGCAGGCGGCTGTCGCAAGGCCGAGCACGCGCTTGACCTGCAACGTGTCGCAAAGCGCGCGGAATCGGCGCAGCGACCGCAACGCCGTTGCAACTGCGTCCGGCGCCAGCAGGCCGGTCGATTGCACCTCGCGGCCAAGACCGGCCAGAACCTTTTCATTGAAAATGGGTGTCGGGCTGCGTGTCAGCCCTTCGTAAACCACAAGCCGCACGGAGTTGGAGCCAATATCGACGACGGCGACCGGAGGCCCGTGATCCAGACGGCCCTGCGCGCCTTTGCTGCGCTTCAACATACGATGTGACGCGTGGCCGCTAACTTCGCTTTGAAGTTTCGGTTCGTTCCTGCCGCCTTGAAATACGGCGCGGCGAAGATTCTTTAAGAGACTTTCCACGGCCTGACAGACTCGGGTTTGTCATAAAGTACTTCTGGGCGTTGAACGATTCTTCGCCCTTGCCCGGCCTTATGCGCGTCGCCGTGCCGTCCGGCAAGAGCGTCCAGCTTTGCTCATTGTCGGCAAAATTCGCCGCCATAATCTGATCGAGCACCTGCTCGTGTACGGTCGGATTGGTAATCGGACAAAGCACCTCCACCCGCCGATCCAGATTGCGCGGCATCATGTCCGCCGACGATATGTAAAGCGCGGATTTCGGATGAGGCAGCGAATGGCCTGCACCGAAGCAGTAGATGCGCCCGTGTTCGAGAAAGCGCCCGACGATGGACTTCACCCGGATGTTTTCGGACAGCCCCGCGACGCCCGGACGCAGGCAACAAATTCCGCGCACGACCAGATCGATTGGAACGCCAGCGCCAGATGCTTCGTAAAGTTTGTCGATAATGTCCGGGTCGACCAGCGAATTCATCTTCATCCAGATCGCGGCAGGCTTGCCCGCCTTCGCATTCGCGATCTCCTCGTCGATATGGCTGAGAATGCGCTTGCGCAGCGTGATTGGCGACACGGACATCCGCTCAAGCTCGGCCGGTTCGGCATAGCCGGTGATGAAGTTGAAAATCCGCGCGACGTCGCGCGCGATCACCGGGTCGGCGGTGAAGTAGGACAAGTCAGTGTAAATGCGCGCAGTGATCGGATGGTAGTTGCCGGTCGCGGCATGAACGTAGGATGCAAGCGTCCCGCGCTCGCGCCGCACCACAAGTGAAAGCTTCGCGTGCGTTTTTAACTCGATGAATCCATACACGACCTGCACGCCGGCGCGTTCGAGATCGCGCGCCCAGCGGATATTCGCTTCCTCGTCGAAGCGCGCTTTCAATTCCACAAGCGCGGTCACTGATTTTCCGGCTTCGGCGGCTTCGGCCAAAATCTTCACAATCGGCGATTCAGCCGACGTCCGGTAAAGCGTCTGCTTGATGGCGATCACGTCGGGATCGCGCGCGGCCTGCTGAAGAAATTGCACCACCACGTCGAAGGATTCGTAAGGGTGATGAACGATCAGATCCTTCTGGCGGATCGCAGCGAAGCAATCGCCGCCCTGATCGCGAATGCGCTCGGGAAAGCGCGGATTGTAAGGCGCGTAAAGAAGTTCGGGGCGGTCGAGCGCCACCAATTCCTTCAGCTCGTTTAGCGCCATCATGCCGCTCACCAGGAACAGATCTTCCTCGGAAATTGCCAGCGCGCGCTGCACGAAGCGGCACAACTCGGCCGGCATCGACTGTTCGATTTCAAGCCGGATTACCGAGCCGCGGCGGCGGCGCTTCAACACCGTCTCGAATTCGCGCACGAGGTCTTCGGCTTCTTCCTCGATTTCGATTTCGGAGTCGCGAATGACCCGGAACGCGCCTTGCCCCTTCAACAGGTATCCCGGGAACAATCGTCCGATGAACAGGCTCGCGGCCTGTTCGAGCGCAATGACACGCTGCTCACCACTGGCCGATTTCGGCAGCACGATGAAGCGATCGATCTTGTGCGGAACGCGGATGAGCGCGTTCATCGCGCGCCCGTCGCTGACGCGCGACAATTGAAGCGCAATCGAGAAGCCGAGATTGGGAATGAACGGAAACGGATGCGCAGGATCGATCGCAAGTGGGGTCAGCACCGGGAAGACGTGATGCAGGAAATACTCGTCGAGCCACAGCCGCTCGGCTTTGGTGACGTCGCCGCCGTCGATGATCGAGATTCCGTTTTTGTCGAACTGCTTACGCAGATCGCGCCAGCATGCCTGCTGGTCGCTTGCGAGCACCGACACCATCTCGGCGATGCGCGAAAGCTGCTCGGACGGCGTCAGTCCTTCGGGGCTTTTGGCGGTGACACCTTCGCGCACCTGTCCCTTCAGGGCGGCGACGCGAACCATGAAGAACTCGTCCAGATTATTGGCAGAAATGGACAGGAATCGGAGCTGTTCGAGCAGAGGATGGGTCGGATTCGCCGCTTCTTCTAGGACGCGGCGGTTGAAATGCAGCCACGACAATTCGCGGTTGATGAAGCGCTGCGGGCTTGACGCAAGGTCGCTCTCCGCCGTCACCTGCGGAGCAATTTCCGTAGGTAAAACAACCGCTTCGTTACGATAATTCATGGAACATTCCGCCGGATGCGGAGCATCTTAGCCAAAATTCGTGACTGGCACATGACAGGTCGTACACCGTCAGGTCAGGCGCCGTTTTCCTTATATAAATCAACAGCTAACGCCCGGTTGACCGGACGGGAGCGGCGCAGCGCCTCACGGTCGAGATTGCCGACGGCAATCCGCGCTGCGGAAAACGACCGTTCGATCCGCGTCAAAAGGAATGAAATCAGACTCTCGTCCACGGCTAACTGCCTGTCAGAAAAGAGCTTTACCAGCACTGCGCGCAGCAGATGATCGTCCGGCGCTTCGAGTGTCACAAGCGGCACAGCGCGCAGACGCGATGCCAGATCTTTCAGTTCGAACTGGCCCGAAGCCAGGTTCTTCTGCGCCGTCACGAGCAAGAAGCAGCGTTCTTCTCGCACCAGATTTAGAAGATGAAAAAGGGCGGCCTCGTCACAATCGCCGGCAGCGAGATCCTCCACCACCAGCGCCCCGGTCGCCAAAGCCGCCGGGACGCCTGCGATCGTCAGCGAGCGCGCCGACACAAACCGCGCGCCGGCTTGCGCCGCCCAGATCGAAGCAAGATGACTTTTGCCGGAGCCGCGCGGCCCGACGAGCGCCATGACGCGCGCCGCCCAATCCGGCCAGCTTTCGATCAGCGCGAGCGCGGATGCGTTGCACGGCCCTTCGAGGAAATCGTCGCGGTCGAGACTCTCGGCGTGATCGAGCGATAGCGCGAGCTGGCGCGGAGCGATCGCCGCTGGCATCACGGGCGCTGCGCTCCGTCGCCGGTGTAAAACGGACTGGCGAGATATTGACGCAGAAGAAAGCGCGTCATCACTCCGATTGCCGCAGCGACCGGCACTGCGATCAGCAGACCGACAAATCCGAACAGGTAGCCGAACGCGAGTAGCGAAAACATCAGCCAGACCGGCGGCAGACCTACTGTCTTGCCGACAAAGTAAGGCTGCAGAACGTTGCCTTCGAGGAATTGTCCGACGCCGAAGACCGCGAGCACGATCACGAGCGGCGTCCAGTCCGGCCAGAATTGCGCGATGGCGACACCGCCCGCCAATATAAGGCCGACGATCGTGCCGACGTAGGGAATGAAGCTCAAGACCGCAGCAACGATGCCGATCAGCAATCCGAAATTCAGCCCGAGCGCGATAAGCCCCACGCAATACATCACGCCAAGAATAACGCAGCACAACGCCTGCCCGCGCACGAAACCCGCGATGGCGAGATCCATCTCATTCATCACGCCGCGGATCGTTGCGCGGTGATGACGCGGCAGCCAATTGTCCACCGCGTTGACCATCTTGTCCCAGTCGAGCAGCAGATAGAATGTCACGATCGGCGTGATGACCAGAAGGGAAAGCACCGAAACCAGCGCCTTGCCGCCAGACCAGAGCGAGGCAAGGAATGCTCCCGCCCAACCGGCCGCAGTCGAGGCAGCACCGCCCAACGACTTTTGCGCCGCTGGCAACTTCTCGCCGACAAACTTGCCGAGCCAGCCCTGATTGGGGTCCGCCATCAACTGGCGAATGCGCTCGACGTATCCGGGGATTCTGTCCAGCAGGCCGGAAATCTGATCGCTAAGGATCGGAGCCAGCAGGATACCGGCCAGCACAAGGGCAACGATGAAAACCGATACAATGGCCACCGAGGCAAGCGCGCGATTGACCCCCATCCGCTGGATCCGCTTCACCAGCGGATCGAGCAAATAAGCCAGCACCATCGCCGCCACGAACGGCAGCAGGACCTCGTTGAGGAGCCACAGCAGCGCGATGAAAACGAAAAGTGCAAGTGACCAGAAAATAAGCTGGCGTCTGAGCGTCATCGAAAAGCTGCCCCCGATTGCCGCCGCGCGCCTATGACCCGATTTCGGACGAGCCGATATGCCGCACCCATTCAGCGACATAGTAGCCGATCGAGAGCAGCGTCAAGGTGGTGACGAACGCCATCATCAGGGGCGCGACGGGACCGAGCGTGAACCCGAAACCGAGCGACGCCAGTACCAGACAGGCAAAGACGATCTGAGCCACGGTATTGAGCTTGGAGACGAGCAGCGGCTTGACCGCGATCGGCGACCCGAGAAGCGTCGAAAGCACAACCGCCCCGATAATCATGATGTCGCGCGAGACGACGAGGATCACCAGCCAGCGCGGAATCGCGTCCGCGATACCGAGCGCGACATAGATCGACACGATCAGCGCCTTGTCGGCGAGCGGATCAAGGTAAGCGCCAAGCTCGCTTGCCATGTTGAACCGCTTGGCAAGGAATCCGTCCACCGCGTCGCTGACGCCGGCGGCGAGAAACAGGATGAAAGCAACGCGCATTTCGCCGGACGTGATCGCCCAGACGATCAACGGCACGGTCAGAATACGCGCAAGCGTGATGAGATTTGGAATACTCAAAGAAAACGAGCCCCCGGCAGAGCACTCCGCCGACTCAAAAACGAGCCAACGGCGATGCCCACATTATAGCGCCCGCCGAGCCATTGCACATGAGGCGAATACGACGTAAAGCCGCGCCCGCAGGACAACTTACAAGGTTTTCCATGGCCAATAAGGGGCCCGGCCTCACCTACGCCAGTTCCGGAGTCGATATCGACGCGGGCAATCGCATGGTGGAGCTAATCAAGCCCCTCGTCCGCGCGACCGCGCGGCCGGGCGCCGACGCAGAGATCGGCGGATTTGGCGGGTTGTTCGACCTCAAGCGGGCGGGATTCAAGGACCCGGTGCTGGTCGCCGCAACCGACGGCGTCGGCACGAAGCTCGTTGTCGCGATTGAAACGAACCGCCACGACACCATCGGGATCGACCTCGTTGCGATGTCGGTGAACGACCTTGTGGTGCAGGGCGCAGAGCCGCTCTTTTTTCTCGACTATTTTGCCTGCGGCACGCTTTCGCCCGAAGCGGGAGTTGCAATCGTCGCGGGCGTTGCACGCGCCTGCAAGGAAAGCGGCTGTGCGCTGATCGGCGGCGAGACTGCCGAGATGCCCGGCCTCTACAAATCGGGAGACTACGATCTCGGCGGCTTTGCAGTCGGCGCGGTCGAGCGTGACGATATCCTGCCGCGCAAAGATGTCGCTGCGGGAGACGTCGTGCTCGGGCTTGCCTCGTCGGGATTGCACTCGAACGGATATTCACTCGCGCGCAAGATCGTCGAGCGTTCGGGGCTGAAATGGGACGCGCCCTCGCCTTTTGCAAAACCCATTTCACTCGGCGAAGCCATGCTGACGCCGACGCGCCTTTATGTGAAATCCTGCCTTGCCGCGATCCGCGAGACGAAAGCCGTGAAGGCGCTGGCGCACATCACCGGCGGCGGTTTCACCGAAAACATTCCGCGCGCGCTGCCGAAGAATCTCGGCGTCGCAATCGACCTTGCCAAAGTACCCGTTCCGCCGATCTTTCAGTGGCTCGCTGCAACCGGTGGCGTGGTGGAAAGCGAAATGCTGCGGACCTTTAATTGCGGAATCGGAATGATTGCGATTGTCCCCGCCGACAAGGCGGACGCAGTCGCTTCCGTCTTCACGCGCGAGGGCGAGACGGTCGCACAAATTGGCGAGGTGATTGCAGCGGATGGCGAGCGCGTGCGCTATCGCGGCAAGCTCGATCTCGGAGCCTGACCTCATGGCGCGCAAACGCGTTGCCATTCTGATTTCCGGCCGCGGCTCCAACATGGCGGCGCTCATTGCCGCAGCGAAAGACAAATCCTATCCGGCGGAGATCGTTCTCGTCGTTTCCAACATCGCAGACGCTGGCGGGCTTGAGATCGCGCGCGCGAATGGCATCGCGACAGAGACAGTCGAGCACAAACGCTTTGGCAAGGACCGCGACGCATTCGACCGCGCGATCCACGCCATCCTTGAAAAGAATAATATCGAGATCGTCTGCCTTGCGGGATTCATGCGCCTGCTGACGCCGTTGTTTGTCGCGCAATGGCAGGGGCGGCTGCTCAACATACATCCGGCCCTGCTGCCATCGTTCAAGGGGCTTGATACGCATGCGCGTGCGGTCGAAACCGGCGTGAAAATTCACGGCGCGACCGTTCATTTTGTTGTGCCGGAAGTCGATTCCGGCCCGATCGTCGCGCAGGCAGCACTCGCCGTCCGCGATGACGACACGCCGGACAGCCTTGCCGCGCGTGTCATCAAGCTTGAACACCGCATCTACCCACTGGCACTGAAACTTGTCGCGGAAGGCCGGGTGCGGATCGTAGGCGGACGCTGTGTCGTGGACACGCCGTTCGGTGGCGATACACCCCTCATCGTCCCGCAAGGGTAATCGGGCGCTTTCAGGCCGTTCGCTTTGAAAAGCCTGTGCTTTCCGTGACACACCGGGCGGTCTTTCCCTTGCACTTTGGGCGGGAGTCGTTGACCTTCGCCCTGACCTTTGAGCGAATCCCGCCAAGGGGACGGACGGGCGCATGAATCGCATTCGGACAGGACAAGGACGCGCCGCAAGGCATGTGTTGCGCGCGATGGCGCTGGCCGTTGTGCTCGCCGCGTGCGGAGCGTTGCCTGCGGCCGCGCAGATCATCACCGATCCAAATTCTGGCCACGTCCACCGTTCCGCCTCGTCCACCCTGTTCGATCTCGCGACCCGCTTCATGCGTCATCTGGGTACCGAGGCCAGCAACGCGACCACCGGCGCGCCGCTGGTGAGCAATCCGCGCGGCGGCGGCGCTGACCTTGCCTTGGCGCCGCAACAGCAGCGGCAGTGGCGCACATGGTTTGAAGGTTATGGCCTCACCTCGCGCATGAGCGCGGACGGCGCTTTCCCCGGCGATCAGCGCGTCACCTGGGGCGGCGTCGCTGGCATCGGTTACACGCCGGTGGCGGGCGCATCGTTTGGCTTGTCGGTTGACCAGAGCCACACCAAGATCGACGTCAACGCCTTCCCGCAGATTGCCAAGATCGATCTCACGCAGGTCGGCGCGAACGCGGCATTCGATTCCGGCAACTGGACGTTGGCGCTTGCGGGCGTCCACGGCTTCGGCGACGTGAATTCGCGGCGCGAGGATGCGGCTCAGGTGAACATCGCCGATTACAGCGCATCGCTGTGGGGCGCGTTCGGTGAACTGAGCTACATGTGGGCGATGGGTGACGCGCGCATCGTGCCAAAGGTCGGCGCGGACTGGGCGCGGATCAAGTCATCCGCGTTCAACGAGATCGGCGGAAACCTCGCGGTGTCCGGCTCGGAGCAGGTATCGACCCGCACGCGCGTCTTCGCGGGCGCGGAGGTCGGCCGCAGTTGGACGTTCGGTAGCACGCTGCTCGATCTGTCGGCCTACGGGCGCGGCGTCGACATCGTGCAGCAGGACATCAGCGCGCTGGTCGTGACCGGCGGCAACGGCCCGGTCTCGTTGCAGGGCGTTTCGGAATCCAAGCTTGGGCTTGATACCGGGGCCGCTGCGAACTTGCGCCTCTCAGCGATGACGCGGCTTTACGCGATGTATGACGGCCGCTTCCGGCAGAACTTCACGTCACATACTGGAACGCTCGGCGTCGAATTCCGCTGGTGATCAGGCGGGCTTGATCCAGACGCGATTGTCGTGGAACGCAGCCCCTCCGAATGGCGCGACCGGGTCCGCCCCGGTGAGCGTATTGATCCCCTTGCCGTCCTCGTAAGCGTCGTTCGGCCAGATGGATTCTGCGATCAGCACGCCACGGCGCACGCCCTCGTAAAGCTTGGCGAACAGCCGCACTTCCCCACGCATATTCCCGAGTACGACCTTGATGCCATCGGCAACATTGAGTGTGGCCGCATCGTCGGGATGGATCATCACGGTCGGACGGCCGTGACGGCGGCGCGATGACGCCGTTTCGTTGAATGTCGAATTGAGGAATTCGCGCGCAGGCGAAGTTGCAAGCCGGAACGGATGTTCCGGCGTTGCCTCCTCGATCGCACCCCAATGATCGGGGAATGCTGGAATATCTGCGACCGGGCCTGCTTCCCACGGATGTGTGAACGGCACCTTCGGCCATTCCGGCTTGAAGCGGAATTTTTTATCCGGCCAGTTGAAACCGTCGATGTAATGCGCGCGCTCAAATGGCGGCTGGCAGTCGATCCACTTGTTCGCTTCGAGCGAAGCGATATCCCCCCAACCGGATTTCTGCAGCGTCCAGTCGATGATTTCGCGCGGCGTCATGTCAAAGCCGCGATGCTGCGCGCCGACACGCTTTGCGAGCGCGCAGATGACGTCGTGGTTCGAGCGGCATTCGCCCGGCGCGTCGATCAGCTTTGGCCCAAGGATGATGTGCTGCTGTCCGCCGCCCTGATAGACGTCGTCGTGTTCCATGAACATGGTCGCGGGAAGAACGATGTCGGCCATCTTCGCCGTCTCGGTCATGAATTGCTCATGCACGCACACGAACAGGTCGTCACGCGCAAATCCGCGTTTCACCACGGTCTGATCGGGCGCAACCGACACCGGATTGGTGTTCTGGATCAGGATCGCCGTAACCGGCGGCCCGCCGAACAATGCATCTTTGTCGCCGTCCAGGATCGCGCCGATGCGTGACTGATCGAGCTGACGCACGCCAGCATCGCGCACGTCGAGCCCTTCGATCAGCGACTTATCCCAGTGAAAAATGCCGCTGTTAGAATGAAAGGCCCCGCCGCCCTCGTATCGCCACGAGCCCAAGACCGCGGCGATGCAGCTTGCCGCGTGCATGTTCACAGCGCCGTTGCGTGAGCGCGAGAAGCCGTAGCCCAAACGGAAATACGTGCGTGGATTTTGGCCGACGAGCTTTGCGAATTGCTCGATGGTCTCGGCCGGGCAGCCGGTGATCTTCGACGCCCATTCAGGCGTGCGTGATTTCAAATGTGCTTCAAACTCACGCGGATGATCGGTGTATTGTTCGAGATAATCCCGATCCGCCTTTCCGTCACGGAACAGGCAATGCATCACGGCACAAGCGAGCGCGCCGTCGGTGCCGGGGCGCACGAGCACGGCGAGGTCGGCCTGCTCCATCGTGCCGTTCATGTAAACGTCGACAGCGACGATTTTCGCGCCGCGCTCTTTGCGCGACTGCACGGCGTGGGTCATCACATTGACCTGCGTGTTGACCGGATTGGTGCCCCAGATGACCACGACGTCCGAGCGCCCCATTTCGCGCGGATCGGGACCGGCAAGCCGTCCGGTTCCTGCGATATATCCGGTCCATGCAGGATTGATGCAGATGGTCGAGAAGAAGCCGGAATAATTTTTCACGTTACGCAGGCGATGAATGCCGTCGCGCATCACGAGGCCCATCGTGCCTGCGTAATAATAAGGCCACACAGCTTCTGCGCCGTAACGCTTCTCGGCTTCGAGAAATTTCTCCGCAACGAGATCAAGCGCGTCATCCCACGAGATTGGCGCAAATTCGCCCGAGCCTTTCGGCCCCACGCGCCGCAGCGGCGTCATCAGGCGATCGGGATGATTGTGGCGCTCGGCATAGCGAGCGACCTTCGCGCAGATGACGCCAGCAGTGTAGCTGTTGTCCGGCGCGCCGCGCACGCGCCCGATACGCAAATTATCCAGAACCTCGATTTCGAGCGCGCAGGTGGACGGGCAATCGTGCGGGCATGCGGAGTGACCGATGCGCGCCACGTCTTCGGGACGGACCAAAGTGTTCATCGGCCCCTTTATATCCGATCGGCGTTATTTTTTCGCCCCCGGCCCACCCGGATCGGCAATCATCGCCCCCTTGTGGCGCATGCGGCGCATCACATAGCCCGTGGCGAGCACGAATATCGCGCCCGCCACGGCTGCCCAGATTTCTGAGCGATGTGCGAGATCCGTGCCGATCCATCCGGCCACGACCACGTCCTTTGCCATGATGTCTCCCGCGACCCAGCCGAGCAGGCCTGCGCCTGCCCAAACGAGAATGGGGAAACGCTCGAGCAGCATCATCAGCACGGCACTGCCGGCGACGATCAGCGGCACCGAGGTCGCAAGACCGAAAATGATGAGCGTCGTCTTGATCGCTGCGGCATGAGCGAGATCGACACGCGCGGCAGCCGTTTCAGCAGAGGCCGCGATGGCGATGACGTTGTCGAGGCTCATCACGATGTCGGCGATGGCGACAATACGCACCGCGCGCCACAAATTGTCGGCCGCCTCCACGCCTCCGTCTTCCGAATCTTCCGGTACGACGAGTTTCACCGCGACCCACAGAAGCAGCAGGCCACCGGCAAGCTTGAGGTATGGATATTCCATCGCCTGCGCGACGACGAGCGTGAAGACGACGCGCAACAACACGGCAACGCCCGCGCCGAGGATCATTCCCCAGAGCCGCTGGCGCGGGGGAAGCATCCGGCATGCGAGCGCGATGACGACCGCGTTGTCGCCCGACAGAATGATGTTGACGCCGATGATTTGCCCGGCGGCAACCCAGAACGCGGGTTGCCATATGTCGGCCCAAAGCGCTTCCACCCGTCACCTCGTTTATTCGAACCGGGCCGATCCGTGCCCGTTAAGGCACGTTCGCCCTCATCTGGAATACATTATCACGAGGAATGTTATGCGTGGCAATCCGCCGCGCTGTGGATCAGCCGACGATCTCATTGCCCGCGAAAAATTGCGCGATCTCCTTCGCCGCGGTGTCGACGGCGTCCGAGCCGTGGACCGAGTTCTCGCCTACCGACTTGGCGTGGAGTTTGCGGATCGTGCCATCGGCCGCCTTGGCCGGATCGGTCGCGCCCATCACCTCGCGGTATTTCGCAATCGCGTTCTCGCCTTCGAGCACCTGAACCACGACTGGGGCGGAAATCATGAAGGTGACGAGTTCGCCGAAGAACGGGCGTTCGCGATGGACGCCGTAAAAGCTCTCGGCTTCTGCCTTCGACATGCGGATGCGCTTCTGAGCGACAATCCGAAGACCGGCTTTCTCGATCAAGGCGTTGATCGCGCCGGTGAGATTGCGCGCGGTCGCGTCGGGCTTGAGGATCGAAAAGGTACGCTCGATCGCCATGATGTCAGGTCCTTGTTTATGCGGGGAAATCGGGTCGGCGGCTTATAGCGGTCGGCGCCCGCGCCCTGCAAGGGCGGGAACCGGTCCCCGGCGCGCGAAATGGCCCCCGGAATGGCGCTGCGCCGGCCAACCGCAAAAATCGCCCCGCCAGTGAACCAAAATCCGGGACGGCGCGACTGATAGACATCGGATGTGGAAGGCACATCCAACCACAGGAGATACCAATGTTCCGCAAGTCTCTGATCGCTCTCGCCGCTCTCGCCACCGTGTCCGCGGCCGCCATGGCCCCGACTGCAGCTTCGGCCAAGGGCTGGAAGGGCGGCTGGCATCACCACCACCACGGTTATGGTTATGGCATCGGGCTCGGCCTGGTCGGCGCCGGCATCGCAGCCGAAGTTGCTTACTCGGGCTGCTGGACCAAGCGTTGGGTTGATACCCCGTACGGCCCGCGTCTGCGCCGCGTGTATGTCTGCAACTAAGTTCTCGATCCGTTAGGACGAGAAAAACCCCGGTCTCGCTAAGCGAGGCCGGGGTTTTCTGTTGCGTCGTTCTACGCCGCTAGACGATGTGTTCCTTCGACAGCCAGCCCACAACCAATCCTGCGAGTGCCGGGATCACGAGGAACACCCAGACTTGAGTCATTGCCGT
>CAMBBO010000070.1 GCA_945862935.1 Pseudorhodoplanes sinuspersici
GTCGATCTTCATGGTGTACACCCACACCTCGATCGCGCGCGTGTTCTTCATCACTGCGGCGGCGTTCGGCGCACTCAGCCTCTATGGCTACACGACGACGCGCGACCTGTCGGGCTTCCGCGCGTTCCTGATCATGGGATTGTTCGGGGTGATTATCGCTTCGCTGGTGAACATCTTCCTACAGGCGCCGATGCTGCAATTCGTGATCTCGATTATCGGCGTTCTCGTGTTCGCGGGCCTCACTGCCTACGACACCCAGCGCCTGAAGAACGAATACATCTATGGCGCGCTGGAGGGTGAGATCGCGGAACGCACCGCCATTCTGGGTGCGTTATCGCTGTACCTCAACTTCATCAACCTGTTCACGCTGCTGCTGAACCTGCTCGGCGACCGCGAATAGGTGAAATAAAGTTAATCTGGCTTGCTGCCTTAGCGCGCCGCCCTTGCGGCGCGTTATCGCATGAGCCGCCCGCTCACTGGAAAAAGGGGCGCGGGCGCACTAAATTCAACCCATCCAGCGGACGGCCTCATGGCCTTACCGCTACCGGCCCGGCGGCAACCCGGGCAGACAGAGGAAACTTCCATGTCGGACTTTGACCGGAACGTAGCGACCGCGCGCGGCGGTTACGCCGGGCAGGCCGCAGCAATCGATGCAGGACTGCGTGCCCACATGATTCGCGTTTACAATTACATGGCCACGGCAGTGGGTCTTACCGGCGTCGTAGCCTGGTTCACCTTCAACGCCGCAACCACAACCAACGCGGCTGGCGGTTTGAGCCTGACGCCGTTCGGCCAGACGATCTATGGCGGCCCGCTGATGATCGTGATGCTGCTGGCAACGCTCGGACTGGTGTTCTTCATCAGCTTCCGCATCGACAAGCTGCAATTCACCACGGCGTTCGCGCTGTTCATGGTGTATGCGGGCTTGCTCGGCGTGACGCTGTCGGCGGTCTTCCTGACCTATACCGGCGCGTCGATCACGCGCGTCTTCTTCATCTCGGCGGCATCGTTCGGCGCGTTGAGCCTCTACGGCTACACCACGCAGCGCGATCTCTCGGCATTCGGCTCGTTCATGATCATGGGCCTGTTCGGGATCATTCTCGCCTCGCTGGTGAACATCTGGCTTGGCAGCACGGCCGTGACCTTCGCGATCTCGGTGATCGGCGTTCTCGTGTTCGCGGGCCTCACCGCTTGGGACACGCAGAAGATCAAGGAAATGTATGACGTCAACGACGACGGCACCGTGTCCGGCCGCAAGGCCGTCATGGGCGCGCTGTCGCTCTATCTCGACTTCATCAACATGTTCATGATGCTGCTGCGCCTGTTCGGCGACCGCCGCTAAGACCGCAGCAAGAGCCTGAAATCGAAACGCCCCGGCTTGCCGCCGGGGCGTTTTCTTTTGCATGATCGCTCCTTGCCATGACCGGCCCTGCCCTTCGCCCCGCGACACCTGCCGATATCCCAGCGATTACGCGCATTTACGCGCATGCGGTGCTGCACGGCACGGCGTCATTCGAGCTCGATCCGCCGACCGAAGATGAGATGGCACGCCGCCAGAAGTCGCTGTTTGACGGCGGCTACCCTTATCTCGCAGCCGAGATCGATGGCGCGGTGGCGGGCTATGCCTATGCCGGCGCGTATCGCCCGCGTCCGGCCTACCGCTTCAGCGTGGAGGATTCCGTCTATGTCGATCCGGCGGTGCAGCGCCGTGGCCTGGGGCGCATCCTGCTCGCAGCTCTGATCGAGGACGCCGAACAGCGCGGCTTCCGTCAGATGATCGCGGTGATCGGCGATTCCGCACAGACGCCGTCAATCGAACTTCATCGCGCGCTCGGCTTTAACATGATCGGCCCGATCGAGAATGTCGGCTTCAAGCACGGCCGATGGCTCGACACTGTGCTGATGCAGCGCGCGCTTGGGCCGGGCGCGACGACAAATCCCTAGAGCAAAATTCCGAAAAATTTTTAAGTTACGATGCTCAACGATTTGTCGAGCACGCGCAGCACGCGGTCGAGTTCGTGGCCGCGCCGCATGACCATGCCGCCCGGCGCGATGACGCTATAGGCGCCCTGCTTGCGCGCGAGCTTCGGATTTTTCTCGATGCGAAAGAGCGGCATTTCCGACGCGCGCCGGAAGACCGAGAACACCGCGCGGTCTTTCAGGAAATCGATCGCGTAATCGCGCCATTCGCCGGCGGCGACTTTGCGTCCATAGAGATTGAGGATGCGGTCGAGCTCACGGCGCTCGAATGTCACCTGCTGGACGGGGACGCCGGGTGAATTACCCCCGGCAGATGCGCCCCCGCGGGACTGACTCGGATCGGTTTCGCCGAAGCTCATGCGGCGCCTCCTTTGTCGCCTATGATTGCCTCAGAGCCGGGCCGGGGCAAGACCCGCAAGCAGGCAATACGCTGCCTAAAAACACATCGCGCCGCACACTCGTTTTCAGACCTGCGACACAACGCGCAGGCCAAACCGCCCCTCATCACGCGTTCTTTAAAAGAACCATAAAGATGCCCAAATTCGGTCGAGGCGGCGCCCCTATGACCCGTCAAACAGGACGCTTAAGGCCCGGTTCTGAGAGTTCTGGATTCCTCAGCCCCCCAGCCCCCCAGGGCTCAAAAGAACCGGGCCAGTTCAGATTACGGTTCAATCCCCAATGCTTTACGGGCCAGCTCATCGCTGGCCCGTTTTTTTGCGCCGGATATTTGATTGCTAGTTCAGCGCGGCGAAAGCTGCGCCGAGCATGGGTCCCGGCTTTTCGCCGCTGCCGGTCTGCACCATCACCGCGGCAGCATCGATTCCCTCGCCGGCGAAATCGGACAACGGTACTGTCCATGTCGCAGCACTGCCCTTCCAGTCGCCGAGCTTCACCAGCCTGCGGCTGACATTGGTGTAGGTGATCATACGGCCGCTATTTTCGCCGCGCGCGATCGAGACCGGCACCATGGTCGCTATTCCGCACAGCCACACTTCGCCTTGCCCTTTTCCTTCGGCAACGCTGACGTTCAATCGGCCGTTCGCTTTGGTGAGCGTGACTGGAACAGTCGCGATCGATTTACGCGACTGGCTGATGGCGCGCTCGATCGCCGACTTGTCGCTGCCGAGAACCTGCGCCGATCCATTCACAACCACTTGCGGCGTGTAGACGTCCCGGTCGCCGCGCATGCTCGAATAAGCGCGCTGGCGCGCGCTGTAGCTCGGGCTGGCGAGTGTGTCCTTCCAGCCAAGATAATCCCAATAATCGACCGGCATGCTGATGACGATGATCGAGGGATCGCGCGCGAGTTCGCCGGCGAGCTTGTCCGCCGGCGGGCAGGACGAACAACCCTGGCTGGTGAACAATTCCACGACCGCGCGCGGCTCCGCGGCGATGCCTGCCGATGACATCCCCAAAATGCTCGTTCCGGCGATGAGCGAAAGCAACGTGGCGCGGTTCATCGAGATAGCCTCCGAATGGTCCAGCGCACTGGACCCTGCCGACATAACGGCTGATCCCCTTCACCCGCCACTCACGTCGCGGTGAGGACGTTCACAAGACCGCGACATCAAAAACGCCCGCTCCGCCAAAGCGGAACGGGCGTTGTGCGATGCAATGGTCCCGGCGACTTACGCGGCTGCGAGATGGCGCAGCACGTATTGCAGGATTCCGCCATTCTTGAAGTATTCGAGCTCGTCGAGCGTATCGATGCGGCAAACCAGCGGCACCCGCTTGAGCGTGCCGTTCGGCGATACCACTTCGGCCATCAGCTTCTGGCGCGGCTTCAATTCGCCGTGCAGCCCCCGAATGGTGACCTGCTCGTCGCCCTTGATGCCAAGCGACTGCCACGACGTTCCCTCCTCGAACACCAGCGGCATCACGCCCATCCCGATCAGGTTGGAGCGATGGATGCGCTCGAACGATTGCGTGATGACCGCGCGCACGCCGAGGAGGACCGTGCCTTTCGCCGCCCAATCGCGTGACGACCCGGTGCCATATTCCTTGCCCGCCATGACGACGAGCGGAACCTTGTCGGTCTTGTAGCGCATCGCGGCTTCATACATCGGCATGCGCTGCTTCGACGGATAATGCGTCGTCACGCCGCCTTCGACACCCGGCACCATCTGGTTCTTGATGCGGATATTGGCGAAGGTGCCGCGCATCATCACTTCGTGGTTGCCGCGGCGCGTGCCGTATTGGTTGAAGTCGATCGGCTTCACCTTGTGATCGACGAGATATTTCCCGGCTGGCGAATCCGCCTTGATCGAACCGGCCGGCGAGATGTGGTCGGTTGTGATCGAGTCGAGAAACAGCCCGAGAACGCGCGCATCGACGATGTCGCTAACCGCGGACGGCGCCTTACGCATGCCGGTGAAATACGGCGGGTTCTGCACGTAGGTGGACTTGCGGTCCCAAGCGTAAGTGAGGCCGCCCTTCACGGTGACCTTGCGCCAGTTGGCTTCGCCCTTGAACACGTCGGCGTATTTCTTCGCAAAGATCTGCCGCGTCACGTTCTTGCGGACATACGCATCGATTTCCTTGCTCGACGGCCAGATGTCCTTGAGGAAAATCTTTTTTCCCTTCTTGTCAGTGCCGAGCGGAGTCTTGCTGAAATCGAACTGCATCGAACCGGCAAGCGCGTAAGCAACGACCAGCGGCGGCGAAGCGAGATAGTTCGCGCGCACGTCGGCGTTGACGCGGCCCTCGAAGTTACGATTGCCCGACAGCACGGCGGCCGCGACCAGATCGTTCTGGCTGATCGTTTTGGATATTTCTTCCGGCAGCGGACCGGAATTGCCGATGCAGGTCGTGCAGCCGAAACCGACGAGATTAAATCCGAGCGCGTCGAGGTCCTTCTGCAGGCCGGACTTGTCGAGATATTCGGCAACGACCTGCGAACCGGGCGCGAGCGAGGTTTTCACCCACGGCTTTACGGTGAGACCTGCCGCATGAGCCTTGCGCGCAAGCAGGCCCGCACCGATCATCACGCTTGGATTGGATGTGTTGGTGCAGGACGTGATCGCTGCGATCACGACGTCGCCATTGCCGAGATCGTGCTTTCGGCCGGGCACGGGAACGCGCTTCGTCAGTTCTCCGGCGCCGCTCTTGTTGAATTCGTCGGCCATCGAGACGGTGAAGCCCGATTTCACGTCCTTCAGCGAGACGCGATCCTGCGGGCGCTTCGGGCCAGCGAGCGCGGGATCGACCGAGGCCAGATCGAGCTTGAGAATATCGGTGAAGACCGGCTCCGGCGTTGTCTTCACGCGGAACATGCCTTGCGCCTTGGCATAGGCTGAAACGAGCGCGACGCGATCGTCCTTGCGGCCGGTGTCTTTCAGGAATTTCAGCGAGTCGTCGTCGATCGGGAAGAAGCCGCAGGTCGCGCCGTATTCCGGCGCCATGTTGGCGATGGTCGCGCGATCCGCGATCGACAGATCCGAAAGGCCGGGTCCGAAAAATTCGACAAATTTTCCGACCACGCCGCGCTTGCGCAGCATCTGCGTGACCAAGAGCACGAGGTCGGTCGCGGTAACGCCTTCCTTCAATTTGCCGGTGAGTTTAAAGCCGATCACTTCCGGCAGCACCATCGAATAGGGCTGGCCGAGCATCGCTGCTTCCGCCTCGATGCCGCCGACGCCCCATCCGAGCACGGAGAGCGCGTTCACCATAGTCGTGTGCGAGTCGGTACCGACCAGCGTGTCGGGATAGGCGACTTCCATCGTCGCAGACTTGCCGTCGATCTTGACCTTGTCCTTGCCGGTCCAGACCGTCTGCGACAGATATTCGAGATTGACCTGATGGCAGATGCCGGTGCCGGGCGGCACAACGCGGAAATTGTCGAACGCCTTCTGCGCCCATTTCAGGAAACGGTAGCGTTCCTGGTTCTGCTTGTATTCTTCGTCGACGTTCTTTTTGAACGCGCCGGCGTTGCCGAAGAAATTCACGATCACGGAATGGTCGATGACAAGATCGACCGGCACCAGCGGATTGATCTTCTTCGGATCACCGCCGAGCATGTTCATCGCGTCACGCATCGCGGCAAGATCGACCACCGCAGGGACGCCGGTGAAATCCTGCATCAGCACGCGCGCCGGGCGGAAGGCGATTTCGCGCTCCGAACTTTTGGCTTTCAGCCACGCGGAAACCGCCTGGATGTCTTCCTTGGTGACCGTGCGGCCATCCTCGTTGCGGAGCAGGTTTTCGAGCAGCACCTTCATCGAGAAGGGGAGCCGCGAGATGCCTTTCAGGCCGTTCTTTTCGGCGACCGGGAGGCTGTAATAGGCGTATGTGCGGCTGCCGACCTTGAGAGTCCGTGCGCACCGGAAGCTGTCGAGCGATGTCATGGAAGCCGTCCCCGAACCGACCGCTTAGGCAAGCAGCGGCTAATTCCTTGAAATTACAACCCTTTATTCCTTGGGGCGCACGGACTGGCGCGCCCCTCAACGAGCGGGCTTATAGAGTCTTTTTTGGCGCTCTGCCATACAAACGAGAACCATCACAAAGTCGGGGAATAAGTCAGTGAAAAGAAGCGATTGGCGGCGCTCCCCAGCCGTGTCCCGGACCGGACCGATCCAGTGATGATGCTGTCGGGCAAGGGTCTTGCGTGCCAGCGGGGTGGCCGGATGGTCTTTTCCGGCCTCGATTTCTCGCTGCGCGCCGGTCAGGCCCTCCCGCTGACCGGGCCGAACGGCGCCGGAAAATCCTCGCTCCTCCGGCTGCTTGCCGGGCTGTTGCCTGCCGCCGCCGGTCGCATCGATTTCAAGGGTGGCAGCCCCGAACGCAGCCTCGGCGAACAGGCGCATTATCTCGGCCATCAGGACGCACTGAAGACGCAGCTCACGGTTCTGGAAAATATCTCGTTCTGGGCAAGCTATATGCGCGGGACGTTGGCTGGAGACGACGCGCTCACCGCTGTTGGATTGTGCGAACTCGCGAACGTGCCCGCCGCATACCTCTCCGCCGGTCAGCGCCGTCGGCTGTCACTCGCCCGGCTTGTTGCAATCCAACGTCCTGTCTGGCTGCTCGACGAACCGAACGCGTCTCTCGATGATTCCGCGCAGAAAATACTTTCGGCAATGATGCGCGATCATCTGAAACGCGGCGGTCTCATTATCGCTGCGACCCACGCGCCTCTCGGCATCAAGTCTGCGCGCGAGTTGAGATTGGGACGCGCGCGATGACGCCTTTGTCCGCGCTGCTCGTTCGCGAAATTCGCGTCGCGACCCGAATCGGCGGCGGTGCGCTGATTGGTGTCTTGTTTTTTCTCACCGTCGTGACGCTCATCCCATTCGCGATCGGTCCCGATCTGACCCTGCTCAAGCGCGTCGGCCCAGCGATCCTCTGGCTCGGTGCGCTGCTCGCAAGCCTGCTGACGCTCGACCGTTTGATTTCGGCGGATCAGGAGGATGGATCGCTCGACCTCATCCTCATGACCGACACGCCGCTCGCGGTGACGCTCGCCGTGAAGGCTTTCGCGCATTGGCTCACCACCGGATTGCCGCTGGTGATCGCAGCGCCAATCCTGTCGCTCCTACTCAATCTCGATCTGGCCGCAGCGATGGCCGTAACGCTAACGCTGCTTGCGGGCACGCCCGGCCTGACCTTCACAGGATTGATCGGTGCGGCGCTCACGCTGTCGCTGCGCCGTGGCGGATTGCTGATGAGCGTTCTTGTGCTGCCGCTCACCATTCCGACGCTGATCTTCGGTGTCGCCTCCGCGAGCGCGGCGATTGGCGGAACCCCGCTCGGTCCGCCTTTCGCCATTCTTTGCGCGCTGACATTGATCGGTGCGGTGATCGGACCTTTCGCCGCATCGTGGGCGCTGCGGCACGGCCAAGAGTAGCTTACGGACCACGTTGCGAAGCACGATATTCGAACTTATGACACACGAATGGCCATCATTAATTTCGCCAATCCTGCGCGCTTCCTGACCTTCGCCGACCGCGTGCTCCCATGGGTCGCGGGCGCAGCGGTGCTGGTGCTCGCCTACGGACTTTATCTCGTCGTCGGCGCGCCCGGCGATTACCAGCAAGGCGACACCGCAAAGATCATGTTCATCCATGTGCCGAGTGCGTGGCTTGCGATGATGGCATGGGGTGTCATGAGCATGGCCGCGCTCGGCACGCTTGTCTGGCGTCATCCGCTCGCAGATGTGACCGCGAAAGCCGCCGTGCCCATCGGCGCTGCGTTCACGCTGATCTGCCTTGTCACCGGCTCGCTGTGGGGCCGTCCGATGTGGGGTACCTATTGGGTGTGGGATGCACGGCTGACGTCGGTGCTCGTCCTGTTCCTGATGTATCTTGGCCTCGCAGCACTCTGGCGCGCGATCGAAGACCCGTCGCGTGCCGCGCGTGCGGCAGCGATCCTGACACTGGTCGGCGCGGTGAACCTGCCGATCATCAAGTTCTCGGTGGAGTGGTGGAACACGCTACATCAGCCAGCGTCCGTACTGCGTCTTGGTGGCTCCACAATTCATCCGGCATTGCTGACGCCGCTGCTGGTGATGGCGGCGGGTTTCCTGCTGCTGTTCACCACGCTTCTTCTTGCGGCGATGCGTAACGAGATTTTCCGGCGGCGCATCCGCACTTTGCAGATGATGAAGGCGCTAGGAGCACGCGGCTGATGGATCGCTCGATATTCATCATCGCGTCTTACTGCGTCGCAGCTTTCGTCATTGTCTCTCTAATCGCATGGGTCGCAATGGACTATCGCTCGCTCACGCGCACGCTCGTCGACTACGAAAAGCGCGGGGTGAAACGCGGCAACCGGCGCAAAAAGAAATCATGAACGAGCCCCGCGCCCGGATGCGGCCGATCATGCTGCTTCCGCTTGTGATCTTTCTCGCGCTGGCTGGACTGTTCTTCTTCCGGCTTGGCGCTGGCGATCCGGCGCGGCTGCCATCTGCACTGATCGGACAGCCTGCCCCGCAGACCGACCTTCCGCCGCTTGAGAGCTTGGTGCGCGACGGCAAGCCCGTTCCCGGTCTCGTATCGAGCGAATTCAGGGGCGCGGTCAGCATCGTCAATGTGTGGGCATCGTGGTGCGTGCCGTGCCACAACGAGGTGCCATTCCTGCATACGCTCGGCGAGGACAAGCGCGTGCGTCTGATCGGCATCAACTACAAAGACCAGTCCGATAACGCGCGCCGCTTCATCGGGCGCTATGGCAATCCGTTTTCTGCCATCGGCGCGGATGCGAACGGACGTGCATCAATCGATTGGGGCGTGTACGGCGTGCCGGAAACCTTCGTCATCGGACGCGACGGAAGGATCGCCTACAAGCTGATCGGCCCGGTCACGGAGACCAACTTCTCCTCACAGCTCATGCCCGCAATCGAGAAGGCGCTGCGCGCGAACTGACTATTTCTCTTCGTCGACGCGATATTTCATCAGCGTCGGATATTGCAGCATCGCGAATACGAAGGTCAGCGGCGTCACAACAAAGACCTTGAAGCTGACCCACATGTCGGTGGGCTGCGTACGCCACACGATTTCGTTGGCGACCGCAAGCACAAGAAAGAACGCTGCCCAGCGGATCGTCAGCTTGCGCCAGCCTTCGTCAGTGAGATGAAACATCGAATCGAAAACGACGGCGAGAAGATTTTTTCCCATCATCATGCCGCCGAACAGCGTGCCTGCGAACAACAGATAAATGATCGTTGGTTTGACCTTGATGAAGGTCTCGTCGTGCAGGATCAGCGTCAGCCCGCCGAACACAAGGACGATGATCGCGGAAACGACCGGCATGACTGGAAAACGCCGGATCAAAAAATACGAAATGCCAAGCGTCACGACGATCGCGGCCATGAATGCCGCCGTCGCCGTAAAGATGCCGAAGCGGGCATTGACGAAAAAGAACAGGAACAGCGGCCCGATATCGAGCGCCAGTTTCACCAGCGGATTGAGTTGGGCTTTTTCTGACATGGTCCGTTTCTATTCTATGCCTGCGACCGCGCGGGAAAAATCCCGTGCCGTAAACGGCTCCAGATCCTCGATCCCTTCGCCGACACCGATGAAATGAATCGGCAATTTGAATTTCTCCGCGACCGCGACGAGAACGCCGCCGCGCGCGGTGCCGTCAAGCTTGGTCATGACAAGCCCGGTAATACCGGCAACCTTCTGGAAAACCTCGACTTGCGACAAGGCGTTTTGTCCCACGGTCGCGTCAAGCACCAGCAAAGCGGCGTGCGGCGCATCCGCATCGACCTTTTTGATGACGCGGATCACCTTCTCCAGCTCCTGCATCAATTCCGTCTTGTTTTGCAGCCGTCCCGCCGTGTCGATCAATAGAATATCGACGCCTTCGGCTTTCGCGGCCGTCACGGCCTCGTATGCCAAGCCCGCCGCGTCCGATCCCGTCTCGCGCGCGACGACTTTGGCACCGACGCGCCCGCCCCAGATTTTTAACTGCTCAATCGCAGCGGCCCGAAAAGTGTCGCCCGCTGCCAGCATGAGGCTCTTGCCTTCGTTACGGAATTTCGACGCGAGCTTACCGATAGTGGTGGTCTTTCCCGACCCGTTGACGCCCGACACGAGAATGACGAACGGTTTTTTTGAAAGGTCGACGTCGAGCGGACGTGCGACCGGCTCAAGAATTTTTTCGACTTCCTCCGCCAGAACGGCCTTCACTTCGTCCGCACCGATCTGCTTGTCGAAGCGCCCTTCGCCCAAGGCCGCCGCAATACGCGCGGCAACATCGACGCCGAGATCGGCGCGCACCAGCGCATCCTCGATCTCCTCGAGCATCGCAGCATCAAGTTTGCGCTTGGTGACAAGGTCCGAGATCGCGCCACCGAGCGACGCGGAGGTGCGTTTCAGGCCGCCGCTCAGGCGCTGCCACCAGCTTGTCGATGTCTGGGCACTGTCACTCATGGGCCGGGCCGTGATAGCCGTTTCGCCATGAAACGCAACGACGAGAAACGCAACGAAGAAGGCACGCTGAAACTGACGCCCGACGACGTGCTGGCGCGGCTATTGTACCGCGACGGGCTGATGCTGGTGATCGACAAGCCTGCCGGTATTTCCGTACATCGCGGCCCGAAGGGCGGCGCGAGCATCGAGGATTATTTTGAAGGCTTGCGCTTCGGACTGCCGCGCGATCCGGCGCTGGCGCACAGGCTCGACCGAGAAACGTCCGGCTGCCTCGTGCTCGGTCGCCATCGCAAGGCGCTCGCTTCGCTCGGCAAGATGTTCAAGAACGGGCAGGTGGGAAAGACCTATTGGGCCGTGACGCAAGGCGGCCCGTCCGAGGTTGAAGGCCGCATCGACATGCCACTCGGCAAGCTCGACGAAAGCCGCGGCTGGTGGATGAAGCCCGATCCGAACGGCCAGCCCGCAATCACGACATGGACGGTGAAGGGCCGTGCCGACGGGATGACATGGCTTGAGCTTCACCCGCTCACCGGCCGCACGCATCAGCTTCGCGTACATTGTCAGGCGATGGGCTGGCCGATTATCGGCGATCCTATCTATGGAGACGCGCCACGCGATGGCGTCGTCCGCCTGCAATTGCTGTCGCGCGAAATCGTCGTCCCGATTTCAAAGAACAAGCCGCCGGTGCGCGTCACCGCACATGTGCCCCCGCATATGCGCGAGCGATTGCAGGCGTGCGGCTGGCAGGAAGAAGCTCAGGCCGCGATCAGCTGACGGCCGTTATGTGCGTGCATCGTCAGATCGACGAGCAGGCCCGGTTTCATTTTTTCTTTTAGCTGGACATGCGTGAAATGCTCGGTGCGTCCAAAGCCGTTCGCTTCGGTGAGCACTCGCCGCTCGGTTCCGACTTCCGCATTGAGATAAGCGCGCAATGCAACGTCGCCTTTTTCGCGTAAGCGCGCGGCGCGCTCTTTTACAACAGTGCGATCAACCTGCGGCATGAGGGCTGCGGGCGTGCCGGGACGCGGCGAAAACGGAAACACATGCAGATGCGTCAGCCCGCATTCATCAACCAGATCGAGTGAGCGGGAGAACATCGCTTCGCTCTCGGTCGGGAAGCCCGCAATGACATCCGCGCCGAACACGACATCGGGACGAAGGCTTCGCACCTGTTGGCAGAATGAAATCGCATCGGCGCGCAGGTGACGGCGCTTCATGCGCTTCAGGATCAGGTCGTCGCCCGCCTGCAATGACAAATGAAAATGCGGCATCAGCCGCGTCTCGTTCGCGATGGCGTCGAGCAATGCATCATCGGCTTCGACCGAATCGATGGATGACAGCCGCAGACGGTCAAGCTCCGGCACATCGCGTAAAATGTGCTGCACCAGCGCGCCAAGGCCAAGTTCGCCAGCGCGATAACTCGTAATGTCGACGCCGGTCAGCACGACTTCGCGGCGGCCATTCTCAACTACGCGCCGCACCTGCGCGATCACGTCGTCCATCGGCACCGAGCGCGAATTGCCGCGCCCATACGGGATGACGCAGAACGTGCAACGATGATCGCACCCATTCTGAACCTGAATGAAAGCGCGCGAATGCCCCTCGATCCCTTCGATTGGAGAGAGCG
>CAMBBO010000071.1 GCA_945862935.1 Pseudorhodoplanes sinuspersici
AGAACAGGACGTTGTTCATCGCGAGACCTGCGCGGCCGCGCAATGTGCCGAACCACGGATTGGAGAATTTCCACGGCGCAAACGTATCGTCAGCGCCTGAAAGTTGAATGTCGGTTTCACCGCCGAACACGAACTGGCCGCTTTGCCAATTGTAACCGGCCTGCACGCCGCCCTGAATGCCGGACGGATCCGTCGGATTGTTGGTCGTGCCGCCCCACTGATAACCGAGATTGGCGCCGATATACGGCCCCATCCAGTTGTAGCCTGCCATCGGTGCCGCGGAGTAAGGCGCGGCATAGCTTCCGCGCGGCAGATCGGCTGCGAAAGCCGCGCTGGTCGCGGCGGCCACAGCCATCACGGCTGCAATCATCGCCTTGTTCATCGCTGTCCCCTCATGCGCGGCTCTGAACCGCGGCGCTACCAGACCCTGTGACGAGCCCGACCCCTTCGAAGTGCTTTTCGCCGCAAAAAAAGGAGCGGCAAGGTCGTGCACGTGGCGGAATATGGACAATTTCATGGATGCGATTTATCGGGCTTTTTAAGTTAAACGTTTATGAATCGATGATGTTTGCGAGTTCTTATGCTTAATGAATTCTTTATTTGTGAAATAAATATAGTTAAAAATCTAATTATACTTCGCTATACTTACGCGCGGCGACCGCCCCGCAATATCGGCCCAAGATGTATTCGAGTTTGTCGGGAACGCTGCCGTGCTCTTGCTTCATGCGGCGGCGATGGACACTTTACGGTCCGATCCCATGAATGGCCGCAAACAAGACATCGAACCCGAGATCGACCTCGTAGAAGAGGACGACGAATCCTCCCTGCCGGAAATCGAAGAAGAGACTCTTCTCGATCTCGACGGGGATGCACCTGCGGGCACATTAAAGGCCGGACGCGCGGCGATCGTGCGCGACGCCAAGCACGCGCCGCCGTCGCCCGGCGTCTACCGCATGTTCGATGCACAGGACGAAGTCCTCTATGTCGGCAAGGCAAAGAATATCCAGAAGCGCGTGACCGCTTATGCGCGCGCGACCGGCCACGACTCGCGCATTGTAAGAATGATCGCAGCGACCAGCCGGATCGAATTCATTTCGACCCGCACGGAAACAGAGGCGCTTCTTCTCGAGGCCAACCTGATCAAGCGGCTACGTCCGCGCTTCAACGTGCTGATGCGCGACGACAAGTCTTTTCCCTATATCGTCATCACCTCGGATCATCCCGCGCCGCAGATCATCAAACATCGTGGCGCACGCAGCCGGCCGGGCGATTATTATGGCCCGTTCGCATCGGTGTGGGCCGTGAACCGGACGATCACGGCGCTGCAACGCGCGTTTCTCATCCGCTCCTGTTCGGACGCCGTGTACGAAAGCCGGACGCGGCCCTGCCTGCTGCATCAGATCAAGAGATGCTCCGCACCATGCACCGGAGAAATCTCGCTTACGGATTACGCCGAGCTGGTGCGCGAAGGACGCGCCTTTCTCTCCGGCAAGAGCCGCGCCGTTAAAGAGCAACTTGCCGGCGATATGGAGAAAGCATCCGGCGATCTCGATTTCGAGCGGGCAGCGATTTATCGCGACCGCCTTTCGGCGTTATCTGTGGTGCAGTCGCAGCAGGGCGTCAATCCACGCACCGTTGATGAAGCGGACGTGTTCGCGATCCATCACGCGGGCGGCTTCAACTGCGTGCAGGTTTTCTTTTTTCGTACCGGCCAGAACTGGGGCAACCGCGCCTACTTCCCGAAAGCGGATCGCTCGCTTTTGCCGGCGGAAGTGCTGTCGTCATTCCTCGCCCAATTTTATGACGACAAACCGTGTCCGCGCAGCATCCTGATCTCGGAAGACATCGTCGAACGCGAATTGCTCGAACAAGCGCTCACTACCAAGAGCGGCCATCGTATCGAAGTGTCGGCACCAAAGCGCGGCGAGAAGAAGGATTTGATCGATCACGCGCTCGCCAATGCGCGGGAGGCGCTGGCGCGCAAGATGGCCGAAACGTCCTCGCAACAAATCCTGCTGAAATCACTCGCCGACACGTTTCACCTGCCGCGCATTCCTAACCGGATCGAGGTGTATGACAACAGTCATATCCAAGGGTCGAATGCTGTTGGCGCGATGATCGTCGCGGGTCCCGAAGGCTTCCGTAAAAACCAGTACCGCAAGTTCAACATCAAATCGGACGACCTCACGCCCGGCGACGATTACGGCATGATGCGCGAAGTGCTGGAACGGCGCTTCAAACGGCTGCTCACCGAAAATCCACGCCCGCCCGAGCCTAACGGCGTTCTGTCGGCGACGGTGCGGAAAATCGGGGAAGCCGCGAGGGCCATTGCCGGTGAAGAGGAATCGCCGTGGCCGGATCTCGTCCTGATCGACGGCGGCCAGGGCCAGCTCAAGGCCGCCCGCGAAACGCTTACAGCGCTTGGAATTCCAGACATGCCGCTGGTTGCGGTGGCAAAAGGGATCGACCGCGACGCAGGACGGGAGACCTTTTTCTCTCCGGACCGCGAGCCGTTCCGGCTGCCTCCGCGCGATCCTCTGCTCTATTACATCGAACGAATGCGGGATGAGGCGCATCGTTTCGCCATTGGCGCGCATCGCCAGCGGCGATCGAAGGACATTCGCGAATCAGGCCTGCAGGAAATTCCGGGCATCGGGCCCACGCGCAAGCGCGCCCTCCTCCACCATTTCGGAACCCTGAAAGCGATCGAAAGCGCCTCGCTGGCCGATCTGGAGAAGGTGCCGGGCATCAGCGGCGACACGGCACGAAAGATTTATGACTTTTTCCACGAACGTGCGCCCTCGTGACACGTTCGAAATGCAGGGACAAAAGAACCGCTATTCGCCCGGCGCGGTTGACGCGCCGGATAGGCGGGTGTTCCCTCCGCCGATGACAGCAGCCAGTCCGGCACGTCCATCGCGCTCATTCGCGCTGCCCAATTTGCTGACCTACGGTCGCATCGTTGCCGTGCCCGTGGTCGCCGGCTGCATGTATTTCCAGTCGATCCTGCAATACGGGTTGTGGCTTCGATGGGTCGCGCTCGGGATTTTCATCGCTGCGGGCATCACCGACATCCTCGACGGCTATTTCGCGCGTTCCTTGGGACAGCAATCCTCCCTCGGCCGGATGCTCGATCCCATCGCCGACAAGCTCCTTGTCTCATCCTGCCTGCTGATGCTGGCGGCGGACGAAACCATCCGCGGCTGGTCGCTGTTCGCGGCGATCATCATTCTGTGCCGCGAGATTCTCGTCTCGGGCCTGCGTGAATATCTCGCCGAGCTGCGCGTGAGCGTACCGGTGTCGCGCGTCGCCAAATGGAAAACGTTCGCCCAACTTGTTGCCATAGGCTTTCTGCTTGCGGGCGAAGCCGGCGACACCGTTTTCCCGTTCACGACATGGACGGGTATCGCACTCCTGTGGGTCTCGGCCATCGTGACGCTCTACACCGGCTGGGATTATCTGCGTGCGAGCCTGCATCACCTGATCGAGGATTGAGTTGAAAATCCTTTATTTCGCCTGGCTGCGTGAACGCGTCGGCAAGCCGGAGGAAGAGATCGCACTTCCTTCGAACGTATCGACAATCGCCGACCTTATGGAATGGCTTGCTGGCCGTGGCGAAGAATACGCCTACGCCTTTGAAAACCGAAACGTCATTCGCGCGGCCATCGATCACGTCCATGTAAAGGCGGATGCGCCGGTTGGTGCTGCACGCGAAATCGCCTTCTTTCCGCCGATGACGGGCGGATGAGACCGGCGTAGCATCGCGGCATGACGGTCACGATCCGATTGCAGCAGGAAGACTTCGATGTCGGCGCCGAAAACGCGGTGTTGGCGCGTGGGCACACGGACATTGGCGCCATCGTGACTTTCACCGGAATCTGCCGCGATAGCGAAGCAGGAAGCGACGTCAGCGCGATGACGCTCGAACATTATCCCGGCATGGCAGAGGCCGAAATCGCACGCCACGTCGAAACGGCACAGGCGCGCTGGCCGCTCCTTGGCGTCACAGTCATTCATCGCTACGGGCGCCTCGTTCCCGGCGATAACATCATGATGGTCGCAACTGCGTCAGCGCACCGGCAAGCCGCCTTTGCTGCAGCGGAATTCCTGATGGACTACCTGAAAACGCAGGCGCCATTCTGGAAACTGGAAGAGCGCGGCCGCGACAAGAAATGGGTCGACGCAAAATCAAGCGATGATCGCGCCACCGAGCGATGGCGCAAGGATTAGACAGCGAAGCAGCGCGTCAAACAAAATGGCCGCCGGCGAGGCGGCCTTTCCGATTTCAGGAATTGCGAGACAACTACGCTGCCTTGCTCTGCGGATTCACTGCCGCCGTGTAGTCTTCCATCAGTTGCTTCGTGATCCCGCCCGGATTGAAATTCCACTGCCCGCCAATCTCCGACACGGCTGTGACTTCCGCAGCGCTGCCGGTGATGAAGCATTCCGAGAACGAAGATAGTTCATCCGGCATAATGCGGCGCTCGATCACTTCAAAGCCGCGCTTCTTGGCAAGCCCGATCACGGTCTGGCGCGTGATGCCATCAAGAAAGCAATCCGCAATCGGGGTGTGAATCTTTCCGTCCTTGACGAAGAACATGTTCGCGCCCGTGCATTCGGCAACGCGGCCCTGCCAGTCGAGCATCATCGCGTCGGCAAATCCGCGCCGTTCGGCACGATGCTTGGAGATGGTGCAGATCATGTAGAGGCCCGCGGCCTTGGCGAGGCACGGAGCAGTTTTCGGATCGGGACGGCGATACTCCGCAAGGTCGAGCTTGATCCCCTTGAGGCGTTGTTCCGGATCGAAATAGCTCGGCCATTCCCACGAAGCGATGGCGAGGTGAATGGTGTTGCTCTGCGCCGAAACACCCATCATCTCCGAACCGCGCCAGGCGATCGGGCGGACGTACGCGTTCTTCTTGCCGTTCTTGTCGACGACAAGTTGCTTGGCGTTGACGATCTCTTCGACCGAATAGGGAATTTCAAAATCGAGCACCTGCGCCGAACGCTTCAGCCGTTCCGCGTGCTCGACCGTCTTGAAGATTTCGCCGCCATAGGCGCGCTCGCCCTCGAAAACCGCGCTCGCATAGTGCAGGCCATGGCTGAGCACATGTAGGTTTGCGTCCTGCCATTGAACAAGCTTGCCGTCGTACCAAATGACGCCTTCGAGGCGGTCGTAAGACTGGGCCATGGCGATCCTCCTTGCGGGCATTGATGCCCGGCTCGTTGCCTTCAGCTATCCCGCTTTTGCCACCGGGTCCAAGTCCCGATATGGTGCGGCCCGATCCGAACAGCCCTACGTCAGGAGCCGATAGTCGGCCGGGTACGATCCTTTCGAAAATCCGGCGCTTTCGGTAACAATAAACCCAGAATATGTCAACATGGCTGACCTAAATGTGACCGCGCTGGCGAGACGGACGGCCGCGACAAATGACCCGGCGCCGGCGGACCAGCCGATCTGGGACCTGATCGAATTGCTGTTTTTCGCTTACCGGGACTTCGTCAGCGATCCGGACGGGGCGCTGTCGCGCTTCAAGTTCGGGCGCGCGCATCACCGGGTGCTTCATTTCGTCAATCGTAATCCGGGCATGATGGTCGCCGACCTGCTGGATATCCTGAAGATCACCAAACAGTCGCTCGGCCGTGTGCTCAAGCAGCTGATCGACCAAGGCTACGTGGTGCAGAAGGAAGGCGAGAATGACCGCCGCCAGCGCCTGCTTTTCGCCACGGCAAAAGGCGAAGCTCTCGCGCTGAAACTCGCAGGCCTGCAGACCGAGCGCATCGCCCGCGCGCTTTCGGAAATCGGGCCGGGCGCTCATGACGCCGCGCGGCGTTTCCTGATCGCGATGATCGACGCCGAAGGCCGCGACGAGGTGATGACGCTGATCGCGCGCGCCGACGGTTTGCGGAAGGGGCAGTCCTGAAGGTGGTGGCTTCGATGCCGGCTGTGAGTCCTGCAATCCCCGCCGACGACGCGCCGCATCTGTTGATCGTCGACGACGACCGCCGTATCCGCGACCTGCTCTCGCGATATCTCGCCCACGAAGGCTATCGCGTCACTACAGCAGACAACGCCGCGGAAGCGCGCGCCAAGCTCGATGGCATGAGCTTCGACCTCCTCATTCTCGATGTGATGATGCCGGGCGAAAACGGCCTCGATCTGGCAAAATCGCTGCGCGAGGAATCCAGCGTTCCGATCCTGATCCTGTCCGCGCGCGGCGAAGCCGAAATGCGGATTCAGGGGCTGGAAATTGGCGTTGACGATTACGTCGCAAAGCCTTTCGAGCCGCGTGAATTGTCATTGCGCGTCGCGAGCATTCTCAAGCGCGCGCAGCCCGCCGCTCCGGCCGCTGCGGAATCGGTGCGCTTCGGGCAATTCGTTTTTCATGTCGCGCGGCGCGAACTAAAACGCGGCGAGGACGTCGTCCATCTCACCGACCGCGAACGCGACATGCTCGTTGTTCTCGCCGTGCATCCGGGCGAGACGGTGCCGCGCATGGCGCTTGCCGGCAACGGCAAGGAGGTCAACGAGCGCGCAGTCGACGTGCAGGTGAATCGCCTGCGCCGCAAGATCGAGCGCGATCCCACTAACCCCCTGTTCGTGCAGACGGTGCGCGGCATCGGCTACCGGCTGCTGGTGTCGCCATGACCAGCATCGACGTCGGTCTGGCGCGTTTACGTTCAGGACTGGCGGTCGCGCGCACCGGCTTCGAGCGCATCGCGGAAGCGTGGGACTACGCCTCCAGCATCGTTAAACGCTTTATGCCGACGGGCCTTTATGCCCGCGCGTTGCTGATCATCATCGCGCCGATGGTAATCCTGCAATCGGTCATCGCCTTCGTGATCATGGAGCGCCACTGGAACGTCGTGACGCAGCGCCTGTCGGCAGGCGTGATCGCCGATGTCGGCGCGCTGGTCGACGTATATCGCGGCTATCCGCAGGATAACGAGCAGGCGCAAATCCGCCGGATCGCGCAGGAGCGGCTTGGCCTTGCGGTCGATTTCCTGCCGCTCGGCGACATGCCGCCGCCCGGCCCCAAGCCATTCTTCTCGCTGCTCGATCAGGCGCTGTCGCTGGAATTGCGCAAGCAAATCAAGCGCCCGTTCTGGATCGACACGGTCGGGCGCTCCGCCCTCGTTGAAATCCGCGTGCAGCTCGACAATTCGGTGATGCGCATATTCGCCCCGCGCAGCGCGGCCTATGTGTCCAACTCGGAAATCTTCCTGCTCTGGATGGTTGGCACGTCGGTCGTGCTTATCACGGTCGCGATCCTGTTCCTGCGCAACCAGATCCGCCCGATCCTTCGATTGGCCGACGCCGCCGAATCCTTCGGCAAGGGCCGCGACCTGCCGAATTTCCGGCCGCGCGGCGCGCGCGAAGTGCGGCGGGCAGCGCTTGCGTTTATCGAAATGAAATTGCGCATCGAACGCGCGATCGAGCAGCGCACGGCGATGCTGGCCGGCGTGTCGCATGACCTTCGCACCATCCTCACCCGCTTCAAGCTCGAACTGGCGCTGATCGGCGACGGGCCGGACCGCGACGGCATGAAGAAAGACGTCGAGGAAATGGAGCGCATGCTCGAAGCCTATCTCGCGTTCGCGCGCGGTGACATGGGCGAGCAATCCGCGCCGACCGACATGGCGGCGTTCCTGCAGGAATTGCAGGCCGACGCGGAACGGCAGGGACACAAGGCCAGCTCGGAATTCCACGGCTCGCCGGTCGTCACGGTGAAGCCCGCGGCATTCAAGCGGCTCCTCGCCAATCTCGTGTCGAATGCGGCGCGCCATGCTCCGTCGATTGCGATCAATGGCCATCGCGATCATCGCTGCCTGACCGTAACGGTGGACGATGACGGGCCGGGCATTCCCGCCGACAAGCGCGAGGACGTGTTCAAGCCGTTCCTGCGGCTCGACAACGCACGCAATCAGGATGAAGGCGGATCGGGTTTGGGCCTTGCGATTGCGCGCGATATCGCGCGCGCGCATGGCGGCGACATCATGCTCGGCGATTCACCGCTCGGCGGTTTGCGCGCAACCGTTCGCGTGCCGGTCTGATTTCAGAAAAGAATTGAAGCGAAAGTTCGCGCGGACGCGGAGTGGCGAACGGCATGGTGAGAAGCGCCAATTCCTCTGCCTCGCGCCCCGATATTCGCGCGCCGAAACGGCGATCTTCTTTTCTCTTCTGGGTTCTTCTTCTGAAAAAACGCGCGCAAAGGCACAGCCATGCGCGGACCGAATGACGGACAGGATTTGGAAAGGCCGATCGCGTCAGATCGCGATAACGTCATCTTCTGCCGCAGGACGGCGGCGCGCACGCCAGCGGCGTGAACCTCCGCACAAAGCCTGCGGAATGCAGAACAGGCTGTCGAGGACACCGGCGAAGCGCGCACCGCGCGACAATTCGCGGTCGAGCGCCGCCATCGTACGGGCAAGGCCGGGGTCTTCATCGTTCACCCACGTACACACAACGCGCGCGAACAACAGATTGAGTCCCTGCGCGCGCAAGGCGCCCTTCGGCCCGCGCACATTGATGCCCGACGCCGTCAGCATCCATGTCTGCGACTTCACGCCGAGCGCATTCAGCGCCATCGCAACGCCGGGATTGCGCGAACTCGATTTGATGAGGGATTTGGTCGCGGCCTTGTGAGGCGCGAGAACTTCGAGGCGCCGCATCAGCACGTCGAACAATTTTTCGCGTACCGTCTCGTCGGTCATGTCGTCACCGCCGCCCGCCAGAACCTTGCGGTCGGTGTCTTTCACATGCGCTGCGATAATTCCGAGAAGCGAGGAAAACTCACCGCGCATGTCGGCGAGCGTGACGCCCGCCTTAGCGGCAACATCGGCAAGCCCGATGCGCTCGAATGATTGCTCGGCCAGAAGCGCCATCAGCGCGTCGATGATGCGCGTGCGCGTGGATGCCGAAGGCATGGATGTGTCGGTCATAGCGTTCCCCTGAAGTCCCTATTTAGGCGCCGAACACGACGGTTCCAAGGCAGGGCGTCCGAGACGGAGAGTTTAACCCGCCAATTCGCGCGACCTTTTGGCAGCCGCGGCGACGGCTTCGCGCATCAGCTTTTCGAGGCCGTCCGGCCCCATCAGGATCTCCAGCGCCGCAGCCGTAGTGCCGCCGGGCGACGTCACATTCTTTCGCAACGTTTCCGGATCAAGCGGCGACTGATGCAGCAATTCGCCAGCGCCTGAAACCGTTTCGCGCGCGAGCTTGTCGGCGAGCGGCTGCGGCAGGCCAGCAGCGACAGCCGCTTTCCCCAGCGCTTCGGCCAGAAGAAAGATGTAAGCGGGGCCGGAACCGGACACAGCCGTCACTGCGTCGATCAGTTTCTCGTCATCGACCCATTCGATGCTGCCGCTTGCGGCGAGAAGATCGTTCGCGATCTTGCGCTGCGCTGCGGACACTTTCGGGTTTGGAACGGCAACGGTGATGCCGCGCCCGATCGCGGCCGGTGTGTTCGGCATTGCGCGGACGATCGCCACTCCCGGCAAATGCTGTTCGAGAAAGCTGAGCGTACGCCCCGCCATGATCGAGATGACGAGCGTGTTCGCGCCGACGGTTTTTGCAACGCTTGTCATCGCATCGGGCGCGACCTGCGGCTTGACCGCAAGGATCGCAACCTGCGGATTGGCGATGGCGCCAGGCGGCGGATTGATCGTCACGCCATTTTCCGCGAGCGCGAGAATCTCCGGCGCGGGCGACGGTTCGAACACCGTGACCTTTTTCGGATCGAGGCCGAGCGCGAGCCAGCCTTGCAGCATCGCGCCGCCCATCTTGCCAGCGCCGACAAGCGCGAGAGTGCCGATGGAGGAGAGGTTTGGTTTCGTCATGGCGTCTTTAGCCCGCTCGTCCCTGCGGAGGCCGGGACCCAGACCATCCTACTCTGGATTCCCGCTTTCGCGGGAATGAGTGGAGTTACATTTCAGGCTTCGCCCGACGTCTCGAACATCGCGGCGTCCAGCGCCTCGCGCGCGGGTTTTCCCGCCCAGAGCACGAACTGGAAAGCCGGAAAATAACGCTCGCAGGAATCGAGCGCAGTGCCGAGCACCGCCTCGCATTGCTTGCCGGAGGCCTCGACCCCGCCCGCCAGCAGCAGCGCGTGCCGGAACATGACGAGTCCATCCTTCGGCCACAGGTCGAAATGGCCGATCCACATCTGCTCGTTCACCAGCGAGATGAGTTGCTGCACTTCCAGATTGCGGCGCTCGGGCACCTTGAGATCGAACGCGCAGGCAAGATGCAGCGCCTCGATCTCGGTCATCCAGGTGAACGACACCTGATAATCCGACCAGCGGCCGGCAACGAGAATGGTGATCTCGTCATCGCCCGCGCGCTCGAACGACCAGTCATTGACCGAGGCCATGCGCTCGACAACGTCGAGCGGATTGACTCGTGCGCCTTCTGAAAATTCTGTCAGTGACATTTCCGCTCCACCGCCACCGGAAGGTCTTTGTGCGCCACGCGCGCACACGCCACCCTTTCCCCGACGGGGGAAGCCCGTTCGCCGCGTTGAGTTATTGACTCATGCGCGGCGAATCACTTGCCAGCCGACTATAGCCTCACAGATTCCGCGCTCCAAAGCGCGGAGTGAATAATCCGCGCGCCCGTCCACAAGGCAGCGGCAAGACAGCGAAATGAGTCATGAAAGAGTCATTCGCTGGTTCGCGCCGTTTTGCGCGAAGTGACTCAAACTGCGGAGAAATTCAGTCGAACAGGCTGGAGACGGATTCTTCCGCTGCGGTGCGGCCGATGGCTTCGCCGATCAGGGTCGCGATCGGCAGCACACGGATGTTGCGCGCCGCAAGAACTTCCTTGGTCGGCTGGATGGAGTCGGTGATGACGACTTCCTTCATCTTCGAGCCGGTGATGCGCGCAACCGCCCCGCCCGACAGCACGCCATGGGTAAGATACGCATTCACGTCGGTCGCGCCCTGCTCCAGCAAGGCTTCGGCCGCATTCACCAGCGTGCCGCCGGAGTCCACGATGTCGTCGACAAGGATGCAACTATAGCCCTTCACTTCGCCGATGACGTTCATCACTTCGGATTCGCCGGCCCGCTCGCGCCGCTTGTCGATGATCGCGAGCGGCGCATTGATGCGCTTGGCCAATCCGCGCGCGCGTACCACGCCGCCGACGTCGGGCGACACCACCATGACCTTGGCGAGGTCGAAGCGTTCCTTGATGTCGCGCACCATTACCGGCGAGGCATAGAGATTGTCGGTCGGGATGTCGAAGAAGCCCTGAATCTGCCCAGCGTGAAGATCGCAGGTCATCACGCGATCCGCGCCAGCGCGGGTGATGAGGTTTGCAACGAGCTTCGCCGAAATCGGCGTGCGCGGGCCGGGTTTACGGTCCTGCCGTGCATAACCGAAATACGGGATCACCGCGGTAATGCGGCGCGCGGATGAGCGGCGCAGCGCATCGCAGATGATGAGCAATTCCATCAGGTGATCGTTCGCAGGGAACGATGTCGACTGGATGATGAACACATCCGCGCCGCGGACATTTTCCTGAATTTCGACGAACACTTCCATGTCGGCAAAGCGGCGCACCACCGCTTTGGTCAAGGGCGTCTTCAGATATTCGCCAATCTCCTTGGCGAGCGTGGGATTGGAGTTGCCGGCGACGATCTTGATCGCCCCGTTTTTGGCCGCCATCACCCTCTCCTCGCCCGGCGCATTGCGGGATGCACACGAAGGACTCGCGCGAAACCCGCGGGCGCGTCGTGATAACAAGGCCGCGCCAAGTCTGGCAATACGCCGAAAATCCTTGTCCCCCGCCAAGCGCCGCGAGGCCAATCAAGCGCCGCGATGCCTATTCGGCAAGCGCAACCCGCCCCGCAGGGCTTTCGTCCGAAGGCGTTCCATCGCCCGAACGCAACCCGTCAGCGAGCTGCGCCATGCCTTTCTGCGCGATCCGGGTCAGCATCGCATCATCGACCGATGCCCAGATGTCGCCGGACGCGCCCGCAGCCGCTTCCTCGCCGCTGATGCGGAAGGCGCGGGCCTGCTGCGCGTCGTACACGTCCCAGATCCAGGTGATCGTCGTGACCGGAGCGCGCTTTCTTTTCTTCTCGGTGGAGGCCGCGAGATAGCCGCGCACGCGATAGGTCGCAAAGCCCTCGCGCGTGACCACCGGCAGCTGACGCGCCTGCGCCTCGTCGGACAGCTTTTGAACGAGCGAACGGAAAATCGCAGGCGGCGGGCCGTCGATGGATTCGAAGGCAATGCTCGCAGGGCGCGCCGATGCAAACGACGAGGTGCCAGTCGTGGTCGTGCAGGCGGCCGCGCTGAAACCCAACGCAACCACCGCAATCACACCGGCACACTTGCGGACACGCGCGCGAAACTGCGCGCAAACCCTGTCCATCGACACTACCCCTTGCGGCTGAACGCATTGGGGCTTCGCCCCTTATGGCCGCAGGGCTCTGGTAG
>CAMBBO010000072.1 GCA_945862935.1 Pseudorhodoplanes sinuspersici
TTAGCGATGGAATGCGTGGTGGGCCCGGCAGTCTCACCAAACCAGTCTCTACTTACGATTCCCTGCTATCAGGGTAATTAACACGCAATTCCTAGCGTTTTTCGTCGTGCATCGTGATTAAAAGTCCCGCCTTACCCAACAAATACTGACCTGTTGAGCAAAGCAGCGCTCGGCTAGGTGACATTAAAACAAGGAATTAATTTCCAACATCAGGGAATTATCTGGCGCGGTCGGCCGATACAGAACGCAAAGCTCTCGCCTCTCTTCATTTTCGAGAATTGGAAACGGCGAATGCCCGCGCACCGCTGGTCGCGCCGGAATCTCCACGCCATTACTTGCGCCGTGACACTTGTCCCAAGCCATCAAAATGTCACATCTACTCACTTAAGGGGAGACGGATATCGTTGCATTTCGCAATCGTTTTGCTCGTGGTGCTCAAGTCACCTGCAGGAAAAGGACGTTCCGCATGGAGATTCGTAGACAGCCGAAGGGGGAACGTTGGACAATGAGGACAAAGCAAAACTTAGTTATCGATCTCCTGTTCGGTCGGGAGCGCTTCAATAAAAGCTCGGCCGAATATCAAGATCAAATCGAACAAATGCGGCTCCGTCCATTCAAGGTGATCGTAGAAGACGTGAACGATCGCTTGAACGACATTTGGGGGTCCGGGCGTCGCCTGCCGTTCGCCAAAAGCTGCGATTTCAAAGCTGGCGATCGCGCGATCTTTTACCGCGAATTTCCGAGAAAGATTAGCAAAGAGACGATCAGATCAGCGCTCATAGAATACGGATATCGATGATTTCTATAACCTGCTGATTTCACTGAGTTAGTCTAAACCCTATTGTTCAGTAACAATAGGTGCTGTGAATAAGACGCTTCAACATTGTTGGAGCAACTGATGTCACATCTAGCTAACTCGACAAGCCACCCTGCTGCGCATGCGTCATCTCGCCAAATCGAACGCGTTCGGCGCACGACGCTCCTAAAAAACTCGGCCAACGCGCGGACACACTCAAAAAAGCAAATCAGGAAGATCGCGGACGCCATCGACAAATTCGGTTGGACGAGTCCCATTCTCATTGACGAGAATGGAATAGTTCTGGCGGGCCACGGCCGCCTGGCTGCAGCAGAACTTCTCGGTCACGAGCATGTCCCAGTCATTCGCATCAACGATTTGAGCGAGGCGCAGAAGCGCGCCTTTGTGCTTGCGGATAACAGGCTGGCTCTCGAATCCGGGTGGAACCGGGAGCTGCTATCGGCCGAGCTCGGCGACCTCGCCGAACTACTGCCGGCTGAAGGTTTCGATATCAGTCTCACGGGCTTTGACGTCCACGAACTGGACGCTATCCTTGAAGATGAGCCTCTGATACCGGCCGACGAAAGCCTTCCAGATCGCCCCACGCATCCTGTCACAAAACTCGGCGATGTGTGGCTGCTCGGCAAGCATCGGATTTGTTGCGGCGACGCGCGCGAACAAACCGCATTCGCGCAGCTGATGCAGTCTCAAACGGCTGAGATGATTTTCATCGATCCGCCCTGGAACCTGCGGACGAGAGAATTTCAAGGTCGCGGAGCGGTAAAGCATGGCGATTTCTCAGTCGGGTCGGGCGAGTTCTCAAGGACGGAATTTGTCGCATTCTTGCGGCGGACGCTGGGCCATTGCGCGGATCATTCAATTGACGGTTCGATCCACTTCGTGTGCATTGACTGGCGCCACGTCGCAGAAATGCTTGAGGCCGGACAATCTGTCTATGAAGAGCTGAAGAACATTTGCGTTTGGGTCAAAACCAATGCGGGTCAAGGCAGCTTCTATCGATCCCAGCATGAACTGGTTGTGGTTTTTAAGAAGGGGTCCGCGACCCATCTGAATAACTTCGAGCTGGGCCAGCATGGTCGTCTCAGGAGCAACGTCTGGACTTACGCGGGCATCAATGCTTTCCGCGCCGGGCGCATGGACGAACTCCGCATGCACCCGACGGTCAAACCCGTGTCCTTGGTGGCCGACGCGATCAAGGATTGCTCGCAACGCGGGTCTATCGTTCTCGACGCCTTTCTCGGATCGGGCACGACCGTGCTTGCATCCGAGCAAACAGGCCGACGCGCGTTCGGAATGGAGATCGACCCCGCGTTTGTCGACGTCGCCATCACCCGTTGGCAGCGCGCGACGGGTCGCGATGCGGTTTTAGAAGGAACATCAACAACATTCGAAGAGATGCAGACTAATCCGTCCCTTCGCCGATCGCTGTGCTTTGGAGGTAACGAGCGATGACGAAAAAACGCGATGGCGACTACGTGGTGGGATACGGCCGTCCCCCGAACAACACCAAATTCAAAAAAGGGCAGAGTGGGAACCCAAAGGGTCGGCCTAAGACGCCCAAGACTGTTGGTGCAATCTTGCGAAAGGTCCTCGGTAAAAAGGTTCGGATTCAGGGCGCCAATGGCCTCAGCCGGGTGTCCGCCCTCGAGGGGGTAATACTCAATCTCGCGCAAGACGCGCTTCGTAAAGATCCCAAGGCAATAATGAACCTCATCAAGCTGGCGCAACGCATTGAGGAGCAGCAGTCAGACGGCGACGCACCAAGTGAAGATTTGACGCCTGAGGATTTGGAAATCATCGCGGCGTTTCAGAAGCGGCCCGGCACGAATCTCAAAAAGTCTAAAAAGCCGAAGGGTAGCCGATGAACAACATCGATCGTCGCACGCTCGAAGCGATCCTGCGTCAAGATTTCGGATGTTTCATTCAGAAAACGTTCGGTCACCTCCACCCGGGGCAAGGCTACTTAAGTAACTGGCATCTCGAGGCCATCGCCTGGCGCCTCGAACTCGTTCGCCAAGGAAAGATCAAACGACTGATCATCAACATGCCTCCGCGATCGCTCAAATCGATCGTGGCATCGGTCGCCTTTCCTGCTTTCATTCTCGGCCACGACCCGCGCAAGAAAGTAATCTCTGTGAGCTACGGGGATGAACTGACGGTCAAAAATGCCAACGACTTTCGTGCCGTCGTTGCGAGCGAGTGGTACCAGAAGCTCTTTCCAGCGATGCGACCATCGCGCACGAAGAACACCGAAGCCGAGTTCACGACAAACGCTGGGGGGTTTCGGCTCGCAACTTCTGTAGGCGGGGTTCTCACCGGTCGCGGTGGGAACATTATCATCATCGACGACCCCTTGAAGCCGGCCGACGCGTTGTCCGACCCCAAACGCGAAGCCGTAAACCGGTTTTATTCGCACACTTTAATCAGCCGGTTAGACAACAAGAACGATGGAGCGATCGTCATCGTGATGCAGCGGCTTCATATGGACGATTTGGTTGGTCGACTGTTGCACGAAAATCAAGAAGAATGGACGGTGCTTACTCTGCCGGCGATCGCGTCCGCCCGTGAATCAACGGAGATCGCCCCAGGGGTGTTCTACGATCGTGCGCCTAACGAGCCACTCCACCCGCAGCGCGAGTCGATCGAAACGCTGCAACGTCTTCGCGTGCAGACCGGCTCAGATACATTCGAGGCGCAATACCAGCAAGCGCCGGTCCCACCAGGCGGGGCCATGATCAAACGGAAATGGGTCCAGAGGTACAACACCCCGCCCGCCCGCTCCTCAGAATGGCGCGTCGTAATGAGCTGGGACACGGCCTCAAAAGACGGAGCTGCTAACGACTGGTCAGTGTGCACAACGTGGCTGAAGGGCGTTCGCCGCGAATGTTACTATCTGATCGACGTGTTTCGAGAGCGGGTCGATTACCCAACTCTGAAGGAAAAAATGCTCGCCCTCACTCGAAAACATAGCCCCAACGAAGTTCTTATCGAAGACGCTGGGGCTGGCACGGCGCTCATTCAAGAATTGCGGCGGATGGGCAAGTCCGCCATCGCGGTCAAGCCCGACAAAGATAAGATCACGCGAATGTCGATCGAATCTACAAAATTCGAAAGCGGCTCGGTCTACTTTCCGGAGCACGCGAGTTGGCTCGCGGAAGTCGAAGCAGAATTGTTTTCATTTCCTAACGGGCGCCACGATGACATTGTCGACAGCATCTCACAGGCTCTCAAAAAGCGATCAACCTATGATCTGATGAACGCGATATGATGATCCGGACAGTGCGCGCGCTCTGAAAGAAGGGGCATCGAAAATGCCCGTATCAATGACGAGCGTTTCGATGCCTTGTGACTCGATCCGCTGCTTCAGAAAGGCAAACTCAGGACTTTTGAATCAATCGTCCCAAGTATCGCGATAACCTTGCACACTGCGAGTCGTTACCCTTTCACGCTGCCGCTTGCGAGCCCTTCCACGAATGATCGCTGCATAAAAAAAACAGGATCAGGACCGGCGCGATGGCAAGCGTTGCAAACGCTGACGCTTATGGTGAATATCGTGGACACGCCTTATCGCATGGCCCGTTGCAGTCGAACTTTGCGCCTGCCAGTGGTTTGCTCTGGATTGTCTGGTAGGAGATTGCGCTCGAGTAGCCAATCTTGGAAATGTGGCGACTCTATCGTGCATTCCTCAGCAAAATCCCCGGCGAAGATGTGCCATTGATCGAGATTGCGGAACGGCACGCCAACGACGATCGGCACGCCGATCTCGACGGCCTTGGCAAGCGTATCCCGCAAACCCTCGCCTTCCGCCTCGACCTTGCCGAACTTGTTCAGAACCAAGATGTCGGGCCTGTTCTCCAGCGCCGTCAGCAGCAGACTGGCCGCTTCCGTCAGGATGCCGCGATCCAGCCGGCAGCCGCTTGATTCCTTGCCGCGATCTTCCGACAGCTGCAGAACGGTTCCGGAAAACAATTCCTCGACCGCCATGTCGCATTTGCCCGGATCGCGCTCAAAAGTGTTGAGTTGAACAAGACCGGCGACGCTCAATCCAGCGGCGCGCAGCGCGTAGCCCCAGCCGGCGAGAAATTTGTCGGCAGCGAGCCCGTCGGTATAGACGACGGCTAGGATGTTCGACGATTGAGGCTTCATTTCAAACTCCCTTGACGCAAGTTAGTGGGCCGTCGCCGCGCGCTTTTTTCCCACCAGCAGCGGGCCGAACGACGCGGCAAAACCGAAGAATGCGAGGCACCACGCCAGCACGGTGAGCTCCAGCAGCAGTTCGTTCCAGACCGGGAACAGAGAGGCGCCGATGCGCGCCAGCGCGGCAATGACGACCGCGGCGTAGATGAATTGCGTCATGGTGGACGCGAGCAGCGCGTTGCCGGTGTGGCCGAGGCTGGCGCGCGTCATCACCGCCAACGTCATCGTGCCGGCCGCGCCCACCGTCCAGGCATGGACGCCGGCGCTGACAGCGACGAGATCAAGCGCAGCGGCGCTCGACAGCAGAAAGCCGAACGGCACGAAGGCGTAGCCGACATGCAGCACGAGAACCAGGCGGTCGCGCATAGTACGGTCGCCGGCCCAGCGCGCCAATCGCGCAACCTGCAACAGTCCGGCTATGCCGAGCGCCACGCCGCTCAACCGACCGGCGGGCAGCAGGACCCATAGCGCCAATGTCGCGGCACTGACGCCGATCACGACAAAGTCGAAGCGCGCCATCGGCGCCGGCAACCGTCCGGGATTTTCGCGCGCCAGCCAGTTGCGCGTGAAGCTCGGCACGATACGGCCGCCGATCACCGAAATCAGCAGCACCATGGTGGCGATGCCGATGCGGACGCCATATTCGGCGCTGCCGTGGAAATGGGATTCGAGATGAAAAGCGACGTTGCCGACGAGCAGCAGACTCACCAGGCCGACAACCTTCAAGTTTCCCCAGTTCTTGCCAGCGAGAATCTCGCGCGCGATCGCCGCGATTAGCAACGCCAGAAAGGCAGTGTCGACGATGGCGGCCGTCAACCAGCCGATTTGGGCAGAAAGCGTGACGGCGAAGCGGCCCGCCAACCAGAGCAAGACCAGTACCAGCAAAGGCCGTCCTTGGATCGGCAGACGTCCGGTCCAATTGGGAATGGCGGTGAGCAGAAACCCGGTCACCACCGCCGGCAAATAGCCGTACAGCATTTCATGCACGTGCCAATCGACCGCACCGAAGGCCGTGCGCAATTGCAGTTCGCCGTGGAATATCGGCAACCAAGCCAGCACCGCAATCCCGGCATAGATGGCGCCTAACAGGAAGAATGGCCGGAAGCCGTAGGACAGCAAGACCGGGCCGACATAGGTTTTCAAGCGAGGGACGGCATTCATAGCATTTCCAGGCTATCCTCAGGCGCGCAACGCGTGCTCGAAGGCACGCTTCAGGCAGGTCGCGCCGGGATCGGGCGAACGATTGAGCAGGCCCATCAACGTGATCCATTCCTCGTCGGTGGCCTCAGACGCATAGCGCCGCACGGTGCCGGCGACGTAGGCCGGCAGATCGACACCGTCGGCCCTGGCCTGCTCGCGCATCGCCGCTAGCATCGGCAGATCGTCGACGCTGAGAATGGCCTCGGTGGCGGCGGTTTCGTCGCTCAGTTCGGCCAGCAGATCCCCGAGCAGCATGTGCGTTGTCCCTTCTTGCGCTAGTGCACGCGCAGCGCTTCGGCGCCGGCGAGTTCGACGCCTTCGATCTTTGCCGCCGATATCAACCGCGCGACGTATTGCGCGTCGGCGCGCCGCCGCACGCTTTCGTTCAGGTAGTCGGCGATGCGCGAGGCGACGAGTTCGAACGGCAGCAGCTTGCCGTCGTGTTTGCGGTCGAGCCGGATGAGGTGAAAGCCGTAGCGCGTTGCCACCGGCTCCGCGCACATTTCGCCTGGCGACAGCGCGCCTAGCGCTTGCTCGAATTCAGGCGTGGTCTGGCCGGTGGTGATCTGGCCGAGATTGCCGCCGTGCGCGGCCGACGAACAGCCCGAATAGGCTTCGGCCATGGTCGCGAATGACTCGGGGCGCGCGACCAACGCCGCGAGAACGCCTTCGGCCTCGGTGCGCGCCGCCGCATAGGCGTCCTTATCGGCGGGCAGAGCCGCGAACAAAATATGCGCGGCCTCGTAGATGTCGGGCGAACGGAACTGAGCATGGTGACGTTCGTAATAGCGCCGGCAGGTTTCATCGTCCGCCTGCGGCACCACGACCTCGCGGTCAATCAGCCCGCGCATGATCGCTTCCTCGTCGGTTTCACGGCGGCCGTCTTCGGTGAGCGGCTGCGGCGAGATATCGAGGCGCCGGGCTTCCTGCATCAACAGTTCGCGTATGACGAGCGCGCGCGCCGCCTGTTGCCAGGCGGCGATCGGCTTGCCGGCCGGATGATGCTGCATTTCGCGCACGATCTCGTCGCGCGCGATAGCGATGCCGTTGACGGTGACATTATCGGGACGCCCCGTGGGCAGTTGTGCGTGGACCGAACAGCTCATTGGGGATACTCCGCCGAGATGGTGCGCGCCGTGCGGCGGCCCTGGCTGGGCACCGGCGGCTGGCCCCGGCGCCCGGTGCTGCGCACAATCTGATAGCCGCGCCGCCCGAGATACCAGATCGGCGCGCTCCAAATGTGGACGAGCCTGGTAAACGGGGTGATGAGGAACAGCGTGAGGCCCAGCACAATGTGCAGCTTGTAGATGAAGTACGCATCGAGGATCAGATCCGCAGCCCTCGGATTGAGGCTGTAGAGGCCCTGCGCCCAGCCCATGAACTTCAACATCTCCTTGCCGTCGAGATGGTCGATCGTCCAGATCGTCGTCATTAGACCCAGGCCGATTTGCAGCCACAGCAGCGCAAGGACAGCGAGATCGGCCCACGATGACGTCTTGCGGATGCGCGAATCGATCAGCCGGCGATGCAACAACAGGGTACAGCCTATGAACGCCATCACGCCCGCCAGGCCACCGACAACCAAGGCCATGGTCTGCTTGAAATCATGAGTGACGCCGATGCCATCAAAGACTCCAATCGGCGTGAGCAGACCAATGAAGTGTCCGACCAACAAGACCAGGATGCCGAGATGGAATAAATTCGAGCCCCACATCATCTGCCGCCGGCGAAGAAATTGGCTCGACTTCGACCGCCACGTATACTGCTCACGATCGAAACGGATGATGCTACCGAGGATCAGCACGGTAATACAGACGTAAGGGTACCAGCCGAAAAGCAAGTAGTTGATTACTTCGCGCATGACCGTCTCCTTATTGGCGTGGCGGTGTGCGGGTGGACGGCGGCATGCCGGGCGCCGGACGTAACGCGCCGCGGACATGGGCCATCAGCCCGTCTTTGCAATTATCGGCGGCGCCGGGTCCGAACTGGACCGGCTCGTCTTCCCAGGCGGCATCGAGCGCCGCGAGGTCGAGCGGATCGGGATCGGGCAGCGCCAGCAGCGCGGAAACCTCTTCGCCTTTCGGCTTGACCGACGACAGCGCGACCAGCGCCCGCAGCACCGCTTCATAGGGCGAGCCGCGTTTGCGCAGCCGTTCGGCGAGTGCGCCGAGAATATGCGCCGGCTGGCCGAGTAGGTCGCAGGCTTCGGCCTGCGGCAGCGTGGCGAGAAATTCGAGAAACAGCGGCAGATAGTCCGGCAACTCGTTCTTGACCGCAGCGAGCCCCTTGTCCTCGTACATGGCCAGCAGATCGACCATCGCCTGGCCGCGATCGCGGCTTTCGCCATGCACATGCTCGAACAGATGCAGCGACAGCGAGCGCGTACGGTCGAACAGCAGGACGTAACGCTCCTGCAATTCGTAGATGTCGCCCTCGGCGATGTCGGTAAGCAGGACGTCGAGCTGACGGCGGACCGCCGCCGGCACCAGTGCCTCGGTTTCGACGACCGCGCGCAGATCGGCGGTTGCCTGTTGCAACTCGACGGAAGGATAGCTCAACAGCGCCGAGAGAACCTTGAAGGTCTTGGCCATTACACGATCTCCATCGGGTTCCTGGCGCGTTTGGCCGAGCCGAACAGATTGGTCTCGGTGTCGCCGGTCGAGCAGCCATTGCCGAACGAGAAGCCGCAGGAGCCGCGCAACTCGAGCGCGTCTTCGCTGGTTTCACGATGCGCGGTGGGGATGACGAAGCGATCCTCGTAATTGGCGATCGCCATGTATTTGTACATCTCCTCGATCGCCGCGCCGGTAAGACCGACGCGCTGCGCAATCTTCTCGTCGATCAAGCCGTCGACAGTCTTGGCCCGCATATACCCGCGCATGGCGAGCATGCGCTCCAGGCCGAGTGCCACCGGCTCTTCCTTGCCGGCCGTTAGAAGATTGGCGAGGTACTTGAGCGGAATGCGCAGCGAGCGCACGTCTGGCATTTCGCCGTCATGACCGATCTTGCCGGCAGTGGCAGCCGATTGAATCGGCGACAGCGGCGGCACGTACCAGACCATCGGCAGCGTGCGGTATTCCGGATGCAGCGGGAACGCCACCTTCCATTCCATCGCCATCTTGTAGACCGGCGAACGGCGCGCGCCTTCCAGCCAGTTCTCGGCAATGCCGTCGCGGCGGGCCTGTTCGATGACTTCCGGGTCATGCGGATTGAGGAAAATACCGAGTTGCGCCTCGTACAGGTCCTGCTCATCCGGCACGCTCGCCGCTTCCTCGATGCGGTCGGCATCGTACAGCACGACACCGAGATAGCGGATGCGACCGACGCAGGTTTCCGAACATACGGTCGGCTGTCCGGCTTCGATGCGCGGATAGCAGAAGATGCACTTCTCGGATTTTCCGCTCGACCAGTTGTAATAGATCTTCTTGTACGGGCAGCCGGACACGCACATGCGCCAGCCGCGGCACTTGTCCTGATCGATCAGGACGATGCCATCTTCCTCGCGCTTATAGATCGCGCCAGACGGACAGGCGGCGACGCATGTCGGATTGAGGCAGTGCTCGCACAGCCTCGGCAGATACATCATGAATGTGTTTTCGAACTGGCCGTAGATGTCCTTTTGTATGCCTTCGAAATTGTAGTCCTGCGAGCGCTTGGCGAATTCGCCGCCGAGAATTTCCTCCCAGTTCGGACCCCATTCGATCTTTTCCATGCGTTCGCCGGAAATCAGCGAACGCGGCCGCGCGGTTGGCATCGCCGTCATTTCCGGCGACTTCTGCAGATGCTCATAGTCGAACGTGAAGGGCTCGTAATAGTCGTCGATTTCCGGCAGATCGGGATTGGCGAATATGTTTGCCAGAACGCGCCACTTCGAGCCGATGCGCGGTTCGATCTTGCCGTTCTTCTTACGCACCCAGCCGCCGTTCCAGCGCTTCTGGTTTTCCCAGTCCTTCGGATAACCAATGCCAGGCTTCGTTTCGACATTGTTGAACCATGCGTATTCCATGCCTTCGCGGCTGGTCCACACGTTCTTGCAGGTGACGGAGCATGTGTGACAACCAATGCACTTGTCGAGATTGAGCACCATCGCGATTTGAGCGCGGATCTTCATTCTGCGGCCTCCAGATTGGTCGCGACGGGCAAAGCTTCGGGTTGATCGGCGGTGGGCGTATCGAGCCAGTCGACTTTCGACATTTTGCGCACGATGACGAATTCATCGCGATTCGATCCGACGGTGCCGTAATAGTTGAAGCCGTAGGACTGTTGCGCGTAGCCACCGATCATATGGGTCGGCTTGAGGACGGCGCGTGTGACCGAGTTATGGATGCCGCCGCGCTGGCCGGTCATCTCAGACCCCGGCACATTCACGATCTTCTCCTGCGCATGATACATCATGCACATGCCCTGCTTGACCCGCTGCGACACGACCGCGCGCGCGACCAATGCGCCGTTGGCGTTGAACGCCTCGATCCAGTCATTATCGACGATGCCGGCCTTCTTGGCGTCGATCTCGCTGATCCACACGCAAGGGCCGCCGCGCGACAGAGTCAGCATCAGCAGGTTGTCGGTATAGGTGGAGTGGATGCCCCACTTCTGATGCGGCGTGATGAAGTTCAGCACCACCGCGTCATTGCCGTTCGGCTTGCGGTCGATCACCGGGTTGACCGATTTGGTGTCGATCGGTGGGCGATAGACGCATAAGGCTTCTCCGAAGGCGCGCATCCACAGATGATCCTGATAGAGCTGCTGACGTCCGGTCAGCGTGCGCCACGGGATCAACTCATGCACGTTGGTGTAGCCTGCGTTGTAGCAAACCTTTTCCGACTCCAAGCCCGACCAGATCGGCGATGAGATGATCTTGCGCGGCTGCGCTACGACATCGCGGAAACGGATTTTCTCATCTTCCTTCGGGATCGCGAGGTGCTTGTGATCGAGGCCGGTGAAACCGCCGAGCGACGCCCAGGCCTTGACCGCGACTTCGCCGTTGGTTTCCGGCGCCAGGCTGAGAATGACCTCGCAGGCATCGATGTCGGTATCGATGCGGGCAAGACCCTTGCTGGCGCCCTCCTCGCACACGACACCGTTAAGGCTTTTGAGAAATTCGACCTCATGTTCGGTATTCCAAGCCATACCCTTGCCGCCATTGCCGAGCTTGGCCATCAACGGTCCGAGCGAGGTGAAGCGCTTGTAGACACCCGGATAATCGCGCTCGACGACTGTCACTGTCGGCATGGTCTTGCCGGGGATCGGATCGATCTCGCCCTTCTTCCAATCCTTCACATCGAAGGGCTGCGCGATCTCGCCGGGCGAGTCGTGCATGATCGGGGTCAGCACCACGTCCTTTTCGACGCCGAGCACTTCCGGCGCGACCTGCGAAAAGGCCTTGGCGATGCCCTTGTAGATGTCCCAGTCGCTGCGCGCTTCCCACACCGGATCCACCGCCGAAGTCAGCGGGTGAATGAACGGGTGCATGTCGGAAGTGTTGAGGTCGTTCTTCTCGTACCAACTCGCGGTCGGCAGAACGATGTCGGAATACATGCAGGTGGTCGACATGCGGAAATCGAGCGTGACCAAGAGGTCGAGTTTTCCTTCCGGCGCCTTCTCGTGCCAGACGACATCCATCGGCTTCTTCTTGCCGTCCTCGCCGAGATCCTTGCCCATGACGCCATGCTTGGTGCCGAGCAGATGCTTGAGGAAGTATTCGTGGCCCTTGCCAGACGCGCCGAGCAGATTGGAGCGCCAAATGAACATGTTGCGCGGCCAGTTGGCCGGGTTGTCGGGATCGTCGCAGGACAGCTTGAGCTTGCCCGACTTGAGGTTGGCCGCGACGTAATCCTTGGCTTCCATGCCGACGGCGGCGGCGTCTTTCGAGACCTGAAGCGGGTTGGTCTGCAACTGCGGCGCTGACGGCAGCCAGCCCATGCGTTCCGCACGCACGTTGTAATCGATCAGCGCGCCGTCCCACGGACCGGCCGGCGCGGTCGGCGACAGCACTTCCGACACGTCGAGCGTCTCGTAGCGCCATTGATCGGTGTGCGCATAAAACGCCGAGGTCGAATTCATCTGGCGCGGCGGACGGCCCCAGTCGAGGCCGAAGGCGAGCG
>CAMBBO010000073.1 GCA_945862935.1 Pseudorhodoplanes sinuspersici
GGCGTTTCGCTTGGCGTTGTCGTCGGTGGCGGCAACATCCTGCGCGGCGTCGATGCGTCGCGCGGAGGGTTGGCGCGTCCGACCGCCGACGCGATGGGCATGCTTGCAACTGTCGTGAACGCACTTGTGCTCGAAGCCGCTATCGAGCGCGCCGGCGTGTCCGCGCGAACGATGACGGCACTCGCGATGCCGCAGGTCTGCGAAACTTTCGAGCGCCGCCGCGCGCTTCGCCATCTCGAAGAAAATCGGATGCTGATCTTCGCGGGCGGCACCGGAAATCCCTTCTTCACTACCGATACCACGGCGGTGCTGCGCGCAGGCGAAATGGGCTGCGACGCTGTGTTGAAAGCAACCAATGTCGACGGGATCTACAGCGCCGATCCGAAGAAGGATCCGAAGGCAACGCGCTACGACCGGCTTACTCATCAGGATTGCATCGACAAGAACCTGAAGGTGATGGACGCGACGGCCTTCGCGCTTGCCCGTGAAATCTCGATGCCTATCATCGTGTTTTCGGTGGGCACCGAGGGGGCGATTGAGGAAGTGCTGCGCGGCAAGGGCCGTTCGACACTCGTGGCCAGTTAGCGCGTCTTTAGATTGGCGCAAGTCAGATTGGTGAAAAGTCATGGCAGACGCAGGATACGATCTTAGTGAACTCAAGCGCCGTATGCAGGGCGCGCTCGCTGCATTGAAGCAGGATTTGTCCGGTCTTAGAACCGGCCGCGCGTCAGCGCATCTGCTCGATCCCATTCAGGTGGAAGCCTACGGCGCGCAGATGCCGCTTAATCAGGTTGCGACCGTCAGCGTGCCGGAAGCGCGGCTTCTCAGCGTGCAGGTGTGGGATCGCTCGATGACGCAGGCGGTCGAAAAAGCGATCACTGCCGCCAATCTCGGTCTCAATCCGCAGACCGAAGGACAGACGATCCGCCTTCGCATTCCCGAACTGAACGAAGAGCGCCGCAAGGAACTGGTCAAGCTCGCGCACAAGTATGGCGAGAACGCCAAGGTCGCGGTTCGCCATGTGCGGCGCGACGGTCTCGACACCATCAAGAAGCTCGAGAAGGATCACGACATCGGGCAGGACGATCACGAGCGCATGTCAGGTGAAATCCAGAAGGCGACCGATCAGATGATTTCGGAAATAGATCAGACGCTCGGGGCCAAGGAAAAGGAAATCCTCACAGTGTGAGGACGCGGCGCGCATCGTTTGCGTGCAGGAGCTTTCGATGTCGAAGCCTGAGCCCACGGCGCCCGTCACTGCGGATCTTCTTATTCCGCAGCACGTCGCCATCATCATGGATGGCAACGGCCGCTGGGCCGCAGCCCGCGGCCTTCCGCGCGGTGAAGGCCATCGCCGTGGCGTCGAAGCCTTGCGCAAGACAGTGCGCGCGGCGATCGAACTTGGCATCGGCTATCTGACGATTTTCTCGTTCAGTTCGGAAAACTGGTCGCGCCCGGCCGCGGAAGTGAGCGACCTTTTGGGGTTGTTGCGTCTGTTTATCCGCAACGATCTCAAGGATCTGCATCGCAGTCAGGTGCGTGTGCGCGTGATCGGCGAGCGCGACGATCTCACCCCGGATGTGCGCAGCCTTCTGGAAGAAGCCGAGGAAATGACGCGCGACAATCGTAAGGTCACGCTGGTCGTTGCGTTCAATTACGGAAGCCGTCAGGAGATTGCGCGCGCCGCGCGCCGTGTAGCGCAGCAGGTGGCTGCGGGGGAAATTACGCCCGAGGCTATCGACGCAGACCTGATCGGCCGTCATCTCGACGCGCCGGATTTGCCGGACCCCGATCTCGTGATCCGCACGAGCGGCGAGTTGCGCCTTTCGAATTTCTTGCTGTGGCAATCGGCCTATAGCGAACTCGTTTTCGTTCCGACCTATTGGCCGGATTTCGATCGTGCGACGCTGGAAGGCGCGATTGCGGAATATTGCCGGCGTGAGCGCCGCTTTGGCGGTCTGGCCGTCCGGGCCGGGTCGTGACTGCAGAGAAAGCCAAATCCGGTTCGGATGCGCGCAATCTCGCGCTGCGCGTCGTATCGGCCCTTGCGCTTGCACCGATTGCGATTGCTGCGGCCTATTTCGGCGAATTGCCTTTCGCGGCGTTGTCGACGCTGGCCTCTGTCGCCGTGTGGTGGGAATGGCTGAATTTGATCCATCCGCGCAACCTGCTGACAATGTTCGTCACCGGAACGTGCGCGTTGTTGCTCGCAGCGGGGCTTGCAATGAGCGAACATCAGCAGCTCGCGCTGTATATCACCGCGCTTGGCGCGATAGCGGTCACCGTCCTTGCGAATAAAAGCCCTGCATGGATCGCTGGCGGGGTCGTATATGCCGGAGCGCTGCTGCTCGGTTCGCTCGCCGTGCGCAACGATATCGAAGCTGGATTCATGGCGGTGATATTTCTATTCGCCGTGGTGTGGGGCGCTGACATCGCGGGTTATTTCGTCGGCCGCACGATTGGCGGACCAAAGCTTGCGCCTTCGATTAGTCCCGGAAAAACATGGTCCGGCGCGGTCGGCGGATTTGCAGCATCGATCATCGCGGCAATCGGCATCGCGTATGCATTCGGATCGCACGAATTTATTCGTGCCGCTCTGCTTGGTGGCTTGATTTCAGTCGTGGCGCAGATTGGCGATCTGTTTGAGTCCAAGGTCAAACGCATGTTCGATGCGAAGGACTCAAGCGGTCTCATTCCTGGCCACGGCGGCGTCATGGATCGCATTGACGGATTTATCGCGGCAGCGGCCGCGCTCGCGCTGCTCGACATCGGCCACAGTCTCGTAACCGAAACGCCCGCGCGCTTCATCGTATGGTAAGAACATGAGCGTTTCCGTGCAGCCCAAAATGTCCAGCGCATCGTCCGAGGTCAGCGTTACCCTTTTGGGTGCAACCGGCTCCATCGGATCGAGCACCATTGATCTCCTAAAACGTCAACGCGACCGCTATCGTGTCGAGGCGGTCACGGCCAACCGCAATGCCGCCGATCTTGCCAAGCTCGCGCGTGAACTTGGTGCGCGCTTTGCTGCAATTGCCGATCCCGCAGCATTCGACGACCTGAAATCCGCGCTTGCCGGGTCTGGAATTGAAGCGGGCGCCGGCGAGACGGCGTTGATCGAAGCCGCGCAACGGCCTGCGGATTGGGTCATGGCTGCAATCAGCGGGGCGAGTGGCTTGAAGCCGACGCTTGCCGCGGTCGAGCGCGGCGCAACCATCGGTCTTGCCAACAAGGAATGCCTCGTGTGCGCGGGCGCGTATTTCATGCGCCGTGCCGGTGCTGCCGGCGCGCAGGTGCTGCCGGTCGATTCAGAACACAACGCGGTGTTTCAGGCGCTTGGCGGTGGCCGTCGCGAAGACGTGCGCCGCGTGATCCTCACTGCATCCGGCGGGCCATTCCGTACGTGGAGCGCGGAGCAGATCCAAAACGCCACGCTCGAACAGGCGCTCAAGCATCCGAACTGGTCGATGGGCGCCAAGATCACCATCGATTCCGCGACGCTGATGAATAAGGGTCTCGAACTGGTCGAAGCACTCCATCTATTCAAGCTCGAACATTCCGAACTCGACGTGCTGGTGCATCCGCAATCCATCGTTCACGGCATGGTCGAATTCCGCGACGGCTCGCTGATTGCTCAGCTCGGTCCAACCGACATGCGCGTCGCTATCTCGCATTGCCTGGCATTTCCCGAACGCATCGACGAACCAGCGCCGCGCCTCGAATGGTCGCGCATGGCGACGTTGAATTTCGAAGAACCGGACATGGATCGTTTTCCGGCCTTGCGGCTCGCTCGCGAGGCGATGGCCGCAGGCGGCGCAGCGCCAACGATCCTCAATGCGGCCAACGAAGTCGCAGTAGGGGAATTTCTTGGCCGCCGCCTCGGATTCGCCGGGATTCCCGCGCTCGTGGAAGCGACATTGCTGGCGGCCGCCCGCCGCGGCATCTCCAAAGAGCCGGCCAGTATCGATGAGGCGATGTCCGTTGACCATATTTCGAGGTCGCTCGCGTCGGAGGCTTTGCCTGCCATCGCCGCGAGGGCATCTTAAGCATCAGGTGGGGAGTGTACCGGTTCCATGAGTTTTGATCTTTTCGGCCAACTCAGTGCGCTGGGCCATGGTGTCGTCGGCTACATCGTCCCGTTCCTGTTCGTGCTCACCATCGTGGTGTTTTTCCATGAACTTGGGCATTTCCTGATTGCGCGGCTGTGCGGCGTGCGCGTCCTCGTCTTTTCGATCGGATTTGGCCCGGAGTTGTTCGGCTTCAACGACCGCCATGGCACACGCTGGAAACTGTCGGCTATTCCGCTTGGCGGATATGTGAAATTCTTCGGCGACGAGAGCGCGGCGAGCACCCCCGACCAGGACGTGATCGCCGAAATGGCGCCTCAGGATCGCCGCTACAGCTTTTTCTATCAGAACGTGTGGCGGCGGGCGGCTATCGTGGTCGCAGGCCCGCTTGCGAATTTCCTTCTTTCTATCGTCATTTTCGGGGCGATTTTCACGTTCTACGGCAAGCAGAATACCAGCGCCCGGGTGGATACCGTGCAACCCTCGAGTGCCGCCTCGGCTGCCGGTCTGACGACAGGCGATCTCGTGGTCGCCATCGACGGGCGCCCAATCGCGACTTTCGCTGAGATGCAGCGGATCGTCGGTGCGGCAGCGGGCCAGAAACTTGCTATTACGGTGGATCGCGCTGGAAAGCTGGTCATCGTCGACGCGACCCCCGCCTTGAAAGAGGTGAAAGACAATTTCGGAAACGTCCACAGGCTGGGCGTGCTCGGGATCACGCGCTCAATGGCGCCCGAGGACATGCACCTTGAGAAGTCTAATCCGATCAAGGCGTTATGGATGGGTGTTGAAGAGACCTGGTTTGTCATCGACCGCACCATCTCCTACCTCGGCGGAGTGGTCGCAGGCCGTGAAGCCGCCGACCAGCTTGGCGGTCCGATCCGCATTGCTCAGGTTTCGGGGCAGGTGGCTTCAGCCGGATTTGTCGCCCTGATCCACCTCGCGGCCGTGCTTTCGGTCTCGATCGGCCTTCTCAACCTGTTCCCGGTTCCATTGCTGGATGGCGGGCACCTGATGTTCTACGCGATCGAGGCAATCCGGGGCCGTCCGCTGTCGGATAGGGCACAGGAGGTGGGTTTCCGCATCGGACTGGCCATTGTCCTCATGCTGATGATCTTTGCCACCTTCAACGACATCATTCATTTGGCTACCTCCTGACCGTCTGTGGCGGGGTAGCAACGCCTTGACGACAATAGGCAAACTGGCTTGGGGCGGGTTTGCAGCGCGAGAGAATCCTTGTACAAGGTCGGGGTCTTAAGAAAGTCTTACGAACCCTGGCTTACAACCGCGTCGGGGCGGGAAGGGCGTGTGCTGATGGGAATGGGTACCCGGTTCGTTAGAGGGGTGGCCGTGTTGGGTCTGCTCCTCACCGGAGTTGTGGGGGTGTGCGTCGTCGCCGGGGTTGCGTCGGCGACCGTTGCCCATGCTCAATCCATTGTTGTCGAAGGAAACCGCCGCGTTGAGGCGGAGACCATCCGTTCGTATTTCCGTCCGTCGCCCGGCGGGCGTCTCGATGCATCCCAAATCGATCAGGGTCTGAAGGGTCTTTACGCGACCGGCCTGTTCCAGGACGTTCGCATCAACAATGCCGGCGGACGCATCGTCGTCATCGTCGTCGAAAACTCCGTAATCAACCGCGTCCAGTTCGAAGGCAACAAGCGCATCAAGGACGAGCAGCTTACCGCCGAAGTCCAGTCCAAGCCGCGCGGTACGCTTTCGCGCCCGGTGGTGCAGTCGGATACGCAGCGCCTTGTGCAACTCTATCGCCGCACCGGCCGCTTCGATGTCACCGTCGTTCCGAAATATATCGACCTGCCGAACAATCGCGTCGATCTCGTCTTCGAAATTACCGAAGGCAAGAAAACCGGCGTACGGGATATCCGTTTCGTCGGCAATCAAGCCTATTCCGATTTCCGGTTGAAGGACGCGATCAAGACTTCGGAATCGAATTTCCTGAGCTTCCTGAAGACGACGGACATCTACGATCCCGATCGTGTCGAGGCGGATCGCGATCTTTTGCGGCGCTTCTATCTCAAGCACGGCTATGCCGACGTTCAGATCGTTTCGGGTGCTGCGGAATACGACCCGGACAAGAAGGGCTTCATTGTCACCTTCACGATCGACGAAGGCACGCAGTATCGCTTTGGCAATGTGGACATCGTGTCGAATGTGAGTTCGGTTCCGCCGGAAGCCGTTCGCGGAAACGTCAAGGCCAAGTCCGGTGACGTTTACAACGCCGAAGCGGTCGAGAAGTCGGTCGAGAACATCACGATCGCAGCCTCGAAGCTCGGCTACCCGTTCGCCACGGTGCGCCCGCGAGGTGATCGCGACTATGAAGGCAAGCGGATCACCGTATCGTTCATCATCGAAGAAGGTTCGCGCGCCTATATCGAACGCATCAATGTGCGCGGCAATACGCGCACGCGCGACTACGTCATTCGCCGCGAATTCGATATCGCCGAAGGCGACCCTTACAACCGTGCGCTCGTCGACCGCGCCGAGCGCCGCCTGAAGGGCCTGAATTTCTTCAAATCGGTCAAGATCACGAATGAACCGGGCTCAGCGCCGGACCGTATTGTGCTGAATGTCGATGTCGAAGAGCAGTCGACTGGCGAATTCGCAGTCTCGGGCGGCTATTCGACAACGGACGGCGCGATTGCCGAAGTGAGCGTGGGCGAGCGCAACCTGCTCGGACGCGGACAATTCGCAAAAGCATCCGTGCAATATGGCCAACGTACGCGCGGCGTCACGCTGTCGTTCACCGAACCATATTTCCTCGATTATCGCTGGGCGATGGGCGTGGACCTTTTCGCCAAGCAAAACCAAGCGTCGACCAATACCTCTTACGGCGTCCAGAGCTACGGCGGCACGTTGCGCTCGGGCTTCGCGCTGCGCGACGACTTTGGCCTGCAGGTTTTCTATTCGGGCTACAGCCAGAAGATCGATCTGCCGTGGCAGTACAACAACTGTTTGCAGACGCCTACGGGCGCCTCGATGTTCGGGACATTGCCGGCAGGGTACACGACACACGCTTTCCCGGTCACCTCGACCGATGAGTGCCGAGCGGATGGAGAAGCTTCACTTCCGGTCCGTATGGAAATTGCTGGCGGTGCGGTTTTCACATCCTTGGTCGGTTATGCAATTGCCTACAACAGCATTGACAATCCCAAGAGCCCGACCAGCGGCGTTTACGCCGAATTCAAGCAGGAGCTAGCTGGTCTTGGCGGCAACGTGAATTTCCTGCGCAATACTGCAAACGCGAAATACTATTTCGAAGCCCTGCCGGACATCGTCGGTGTGGTTGCGGTGCAGGGTGGCCAGATCGGCGGCTGGGGTGGAAAAGACCTTCGCATGCTCGATCACTTCCAGATGGGCCCGGGCCTTGTCCGCGGATTTGCGCCATCCGGTATCGGTCCGCGCGACCTTTCGTCGTCGACGCAGGATTCGCTCGGCGGCACGATGTATTGGGGTGCGAGCCTCGAGTTTCAGATTCCCTTCTATTTTGTCCCGAAGGATATAGGCCTTCGCGGTGCGATCTTCGCCGATGCCGGCTCATTGTGGGATTACAAGGGGCCGACTTCTTGGTCGGTGACTGGTGAAACCATCAATCCTACGGACGAAAACAAAGTGCGCTCGTCCGTCGGCGCGGGCATTATTTGGGACTCGCCCTTCGGTCCTCTTCGTTTTGACTATGCTTACTCCCTCTCCAAGACGAGCGCGGATAAGATTCAGCAATTCCGCTTCGGCGGCGGCTCGAAATTCTGATCGCGCTCCGATGCAACGGGCGGCTTTCGCATGACGGAGCCGATTTTCTTCCGGCGCACTGACGGGATGTCGCTCGGCGAAATCGCCGAGCTTGTCGGCGCAAAGCTTGCCGAATCTACACCGTCTGATCGCCGGATCGCTAACGTCGCAGCTCTCGATCGCGCAGGCCCGCACGATCTCGCCTTCTTCGACAATTCCAGATATTCCGGCGATCTCGCTATCACGCGAGCCGGTGCCTGCCTGATCTCGGAACGCTTTGCTCATCGCGCGCCGGCGTGCCTTGCGCTTCTGGTCGCTCGTGAACCGTTTCAAGCTTTTGTCGCGGTCACGCGCAAGCTTTTTCCGGATTCCCTTCGGCCAGCTTCGTTGTTCGACAGCGCAGGGATCGCCCCCGGCGCGTTCGTTCATCCCGCTGCGCGTCTGGAAAGTGAAGTTGTGGTTGATCCGGGCGCGGTGGTTGGCCCCGGAGCGGAAATAGGCTCCGGCACAGTGATCGCCTCCGGCGCCGTGATTGGACCTGGCGTCAAGATAGGCCGCGACTGCGCCATCGGTCCGCACGCCTCAATCGTTCATACGCTGATTGGGGATCGTGTGATCGTCCATGGCGGATGCCGCATCGGTCAGGACGGCTTTGGTTATGTCATGAGCGCGAAGGGGCATCGCAAAGTTCCTCAGATCGGCCGTGTCATCATTCAGGACGATGTGGAAATCGGCGCAGGTTCCGCCATCGACCGGGGTGCCAATCGGGATACGATCATCGGTGAGGGCACGAAAATCGATAATCTTGTCCAGATCGGGCACAACGTCTCGATTGGACGGCATTGCATTTTGGTGGCGCAGACCGGCATATCAGGCAGCGTCAATATCGAGGACTTTGTGGTGCTGGGCGCTCGCGTTGGGGTCAATAATCACGTCACCATCGGCGAGGGCGCGCAGCTTGCGGCAACCAGCATCGTGCATGGCGATGTTCCGCCCGGTGCGAAATGGGGCGGCATGCCGGCCAAGCCGGTCAAGCAATGGTTCCGTGAATTGATGATGGTGGAGCGCATGGCGCGGGTGGATGCAGCCAAGGACGGCGGTCGCAAAGACGATCGCTGAAAATAAAATGGATCAGAAAACGAAGACGATCGAAAGCGCAGATATAGCGGTCATCCTGAAGGCGTTGCCGCATCGCTATCCGTTTCTCATGGTGGATCGCATCACAGGCATCAACGGCGACGAGGCTGCCATCGGCATCAAGAACGTCACTGCCAATGAGCCGCAATTCATGGGGCATTTTCCCTCGCAGCCAATTTTCCCCGGCGTACTGATGATCGAGGGCATGGCGCAGACAGCGGGTGTCATCTGCATTCTTGCGCGCGGTTCGGTATCGACGAAGTCGGTTTACTTTCTCACCATCGACAAGGCGAAATTCCGAAAGATTGTTCAGCCCGGCGACCAGCTTGAATACCATATGACCAAGATCAAACAGCGCAGCAGCATGTGGTGGTACAAGGGGGTCGCGAAGGTCGGCGGCGATGTCGTAGCAGAAGCCGAAGTCGGCGCGATGCTGGTCGCCTGATGGGCATAATCATGCAAATCGACCCGAGCGCCCGCATTGCAGAGGGTGCAAAACTCGGACGCGATGTGTCCGTTGGCCCGTATTGCGTCATCGGGCCGAACGTCACCATCGCAGACGGTGTGCGTCTGCAGTCGCATGTGCACATTGCAGGACATACGACTATTGGTGCGCGCACCATCGTCTATCCGTTCGCTTCGCTCGGAACGCCGCCGCAATCGATGAAATATCGTGGCGGAGAGACGAGGCTTACGGTCGGCGCGGATTGCGATATCCGCGAACACGTCACGATGAATACCGGAACCGAGGATGACGGAGGGCTGACGGAAGTTGGCAACAACTGTTTCCTGATGGTCGGGACGCATGTGGCGCACGATTGCAAAGTCGGCAACAACGTCACGTTCGCCAATAACGTGCTTCTCGCGGGGCACGTTATCGTTGGCGACAATGTTGTGTTTGGTGGCGGTGCGGCCGTGCGGCAATTCACGCGCATCGGCGAGGGCGCGATGATCGTCGGCTTGTCCGGTGTGCGCGCCGACATTGTCCCGTGGGGCTTGGTGCAGGGATCGCTTGCGGATCTGATCGGCTTCAATGTCGTCGGCATGCGCCGCAAGGGCGTGACCAAGCCGGAAATCATGCGTTTGCGGCAGGCCTATCAATTGCTCTTCTTCGGCGCGGGCGGATTTCGCGAGCGCGTCGAGCAGGTCGCCACGGAATTCGCGCAGGATCAGCGCGTGCAGGCAATGATAGAATTCATCCGCGCCGGAAAGCGCCCACTCACGATGGCGGTACGGCGCGCGGAATCCGGCGACGACGCATGATCGCTCAGGCTCCCGAAGCCGTGACGGCAGAGGGTCCGCTGGCGATCATCTGCGGGGGCGGCACGCTTCCCTTTACGGTCGCGGAAGCTGCGAAAGAGCGCGGCCGTGCCGTCTACATTTATGCCCTGAGCGGCTGGGCCGACCCGCACCGCGTCAAGGATTACCCGCATCGCTTCGGTGCAATCGGGCAGCTTGGCCACTTTTGCCGTTTCGCGCGCGAGGCTGGATGCCGCGACGTCGTGTGCATCGGAAGCCTGATCCGTCCGGCCTTGTCGCAGCTACGCGTCGATCTCGCGACCATCATGGCATTGCCGGACATCGTTGCGGCATTTCGCGGCGGCGACAATCATCTCCTCAGTAGCGTTGGGCGTATTCTGGAAAAGTCCGGCTTTCGCCTGCTTGGCGCACACGAAGTCGCGCCGGAAATCCTGATGAAAGAAGGCGCGCTTGGAGGTTTCAAGCCTTCGCCGCGGGATGAAGCCGATATTGCGTACGGTCTCGATGTGCTCCGCTCCACCAGTTCGTTCGACATCGGGCAGGCCGTTGTCGTTGCGGACCTGCGGGTGCTGGCGCTTGAAGCTGCCGAAGGTACTGACCTTATGCTCGAACGCATCGCGGATCTGCGGACGCGCGGGCGCGTCCGCATGGCGCTCGGACGTGGGGTACTGGTGAAGGCGCCAAAAGCTGGACAGGATCGGCGGCTCGATTTGCCGTCGATCGGGCCAGATACGATCACCCTCGTGGCGCGTGCGGGGCTTGCGGGGGTCGCAGTTGCAGCCGGTGCGACCATCATCGCGGAACCGCAACGCGTTGCGCAGGCGGCAGATGCGTCAAAGCTGTTCGCGGTTGGAATTTCTGAAAGCGGAATAACCCGATGACCCGGCCGCTACGGGTTTTCCTCGTGGCAGCGGAAGAATCCGGAGATCGTCTCGGTGCGGCCTTGATGCACGCGATCCGGCAGCGCGATGGCAACGTCGTGTTCTCAGGGGTCGGTGGCCACGACATGGCAGCCGAAGGGATCGACAGCCTGTTCCCCATAGGCGATCTCGCGATCATGGGGTTCACGGCCATCCCCAAAAAACTGCCCGCCATCCTGATGCGCATTCGTCAGACAGTCAGCGCCGCGCTTGCCGCAAAGCCGGACGTGCTCGTCATCATCGATAGCCCGGATTTCACCCATCGCGTCGCTCGCGGCGTTCGTAAGCGCGCGCCCTCAATTCCGATTGTCGACTATGTTTCGCCTTCGGTATGGGCGTGGCGGCCCGGCCGCGCGCGTGCCATGCGCGGCTATGTCGATCAAGTGTTGGCGCTGCTGCCGTTCGAGCCAGCCGCGCACGAACGGCTTGGCGGGCCGCCTTGTACTTATGTGGGTCATCCGCTGATTGAGCAGATCAGGGAACTGCGCCCGAACGCAGATGAGAAGCACAAACGCGTAACTGCGCCGCCGTTGCTGGCCCTGTTGCCGGGAAGCCGTGGCGGCGAGATACAACGATTGCTCGCGCCATTTGGCGAAGCGGTCGCGCTGCTGCGCGACAGGATCGGCGCGTTCGACGTCGTCGTCCCCACTACACGCTCTCTCGCCGAACGCGTCGAGCGTGGCACCGCGAACTGGGCCATTCGGCCGCGTATTGTCGTCGACGCGAAAGATCGGCACGCGGCATTTCGTCTGGCGCGCGCAGCGCTGGCGAAATCAGGTACCGTGACGCTGGAACTTGCGCTAGCAGGCGTACCCATGGTCACCGCTTACAAGGGTTCGGCCATCGAGGCCGTCATCGCGCGCCGTGTGGTGCGGCTGCCTTCGGTGATCCTTGCGAACCTCGTGCTGGGCGAAAACATTGTGCCGGAGTTTCTGCAGGAAAATTGT
>CAMBBO010000074.1 GCA_945862935.1 Pseudorhodoplanes sinuspersici
CCGCCACTACGTCTTGGGCGTTCCTATTTCGCGACACCTTCCACGGCATAAGTGCGAGTGCGGGCATATTTCTCCCGCGCCGCATCGGCGTCCTTCATCGAGGCGCGCCATGCCTTCAGCTTATCCATATTTTTAAATTCCAAAATGACGATCCTGCCTTTCGGCGCATCGCCTTCCATCGTGGTCGGGTTACCGCCACGAACGAGAAACTGGCCGCCGCCCGCACGGGTTACCGGATCTGCGAGGGGAATGAAATTTTTGGTGTAACCTTCGCGATCGAACACATCGACTTCGCCGATGTGATATGCGCGCGGCTGACTTCGTGCCTTGAGCACGGTGACGCCGGACGCACCGACGGCAATACCAACGATCAATGCGAGTACGATGCTTGTTTTGAAATTCATGGTGCTTTGCTCCGCAAAAATGGATGGCAAACAGTACGCAGCCTGATATGACTTTCAATTATATATGTTTCATATCTATATAGTTATTCATTATGCCAAAGACGCTGCGCCTCAGTCATCGCCTCAGCATGTCGGACTTGGAAATGGTGCTGGCCGTGTCCCAGCACGGCAGCATGGCGCGCGCGGCCGAGCATCTGCGCATTTCGCAGCCTGCGATCTCACGCGCCATCGCCGAGCTTGAAACGACTTTGGGAGTACGGCTATTCGACCGCACAAGACGCGGCGCGGTGCCGACCCTGTATGGCGACGCCCTCGCACGACGCGCCAACGCAGCAATCGACGAAGTCAAGCAAGGCATAAAAGAAATGGAGTTCCTCGCCGATCCGACGGCGGGTGAACTTTACATCGGGGCGCCGGAGCCTCTGGCCGAAGGGCTCCTCCCGGATGTCATCAGCAAGTTCTGGCGGCAGTTTCCCAAAGTGCTCATCAACATCATGCCGACCATCGCTGGCAACTTCGCCGATCTACGCGCACGGAGAATCGATTTTCAAATCAACCGGCTGCGGCCTGCTTTCGAGGCCGACGATATCCACGCCGAGATATTGTTCGACGAGAAAATCTTTGTCGTCGCGGGCCTACACAACCCTTGGTCGCGCCGTCGTCAGATCGATCTCGCCGATCTGGTCGGAGAAAAATGGGTGGTGCAGAATAACGTGTACGATAGCGTATTATACACATTCGATTCGCGGAATCTTCCCGTGCCGCGCGCGACCGTGGCCGCCTACTCGGCCTTCCTGCGCAACAAGCTCACAGCGGATGGCGAATTTCTCGCAATTCTCGCCGCGCCGCAATTGCTCGTGCTGCGCAATCAGGGGCTGAATGTCAAAATCCTTCCGATCGACCTGTCCGATCTGACCATCAAGGTCGCGGCGTTCCAGTTGAAAAAGCGCACACTCAGTCCCGTGTCCCAGCTCTTTCTACAAACCATCCGTGACGCCTGCGAGCGCGGCCCGTTCGGGAAAATGATGCGAGCGTAGCTCGCATTCTTCAGTCAGAACGCGGCGTCGGGCAATTCCATCACCACGTCCGCACCGGATTTGATGCGTGCGAGCTGTGCGCCCGTTTCCGGCAGCATCCGCTCCATGAAGAAGCGCGCCGTGATGAGCTTTGCGTTCATGCGGTCGGTTGCGCCATTCGCGCCGGCCTTCAGCTTGGCGCGCGCCGCCTTCACCATGCGGCACCACATATAGCCGAGCGCCACCAACCCAAACATGTGCATGTAATCGGTCGCGCCTGCGCCCGCGTTGTCCGGGCGGCCCAGCGCATTCTGCATGAACCACATCGTTGCGCCCTGCAGATCGGCCAGCGCCTTGTTCAATGGATCGACGAACGGCTTCATGTCCGCGTCCTTGGCGTTTTCGGTGATGAAGCCCTGCACTTCGTTGAAGAAGGCCATCACAGCCTTGCCGCCATCCTTCGGCAATTTACGCCCGACAAGATCGAGCGCCTGAATGCCGTTCGCGCCTTCGTAGATCATCGCGATGCGCGCATCCCGCACGAATTGCTCCATGCCATGCTCGGCGATGTAACCGTGCCCGCCGTACATCTGCTGCGCCATGACCGTGTTGGCAAAACCCTGATCGGTCAACACGCCTTTGATCACCGGCGTCAGCAAACCCATATGTTCGTCCGCAGCCTTGCGCTCCTTGTCGTCGCCGGAACGGCGCGCAATGTCACCGGAGAGCGCCGCCCACATCACCAGCGCGCGGCCCGCTTCGTTGAACGCCTTGATCGACATCAGCGTGCGGCGCACGTCCGGATGCACGATGATCGGATCGGCCGGCTTGTTGGGATACTTCGCGCCCGAGAGCGCGCGACCCTGCAAGCGCTCCTTGGCGTAGTTCACAGCGTTCTGGTAGGCGACTTCGGATTGCGCGAGACCTTGCACGCCGACGCCGAGACGCGCCTCGTTCATCATCGTGAACATTGCATTGATGCCGCGGTTTTCCTCGCCGATCAGGAAGCCGGTCGCACCGTCGTAATTCATCACGCAGGTGGCATTGCCGTGAATGCCCATCTTCTCTTCGATTGAGCCGCAGGTGACGCCGTTGCGCGCGCCGGCCGAACCGTCGGCGTTCACGAGGAATTTCGGAACGATGAACAGCGACAGACCCTTGATGCCGGCGACCGCACCTTCAACACGCGCCAGCACGAGATGCACGATGTTCTCGGCAAGATCGTGCTCACCGGCAGAAATGAAAATCTTGGTGCCGTCGATCTTGTAACGGCCGTCACCCTGCTTCACAGCCTTGGTGCGAAGAAGCCCCAGATCCGTGCCGCAATGCGGCTCGGTCAAATTCATCGTGCCGGTCCAGCGGCCTTCGATCATCTTCGGCAGATAGGTTTTCTTCTGCTCCGGCGTGCCGTGCAGGAGCAATGCCGCGATCGCGCCTTGCGTCAGGCCGGGATACATCGCAAACGCCATGTTGGCCGAGGCGAGAAATTCCCCAATAGTGGCGGTCAGCGTTTCCGGCAGACCTTGCCCGCCGAATTCCTCCGGCGCGGAAATCCCGACCCATCCGCCTTCGACGAGTTTCGCGAACGCCTCCTTGAATCCCTTCGGCGTCGTCACCGCGCCATCGTCCGCGCGGGTGCAGCCCTCGACATCGCCAACCCGGTTCAGCGGCGTCAGCACTTCCTCACAGAATTTCGCAGCTTCCCCGAGGATCGCCTCGACCACGTCGGATGACGCGTCGGCGAAGCCCGGCAGGTTGTTGTAACGGTCGATAGAAAAGACGTCGTTCAGCAGGAACAGGACGTCGTCGACTGGCGCTTTGTAGGTCGGCATTGATTATCCCCGAACCCCGATAATGCGTTTACGGCCCGATGGTTCGGGCAGTTCGCCGATTGTTTCAGCGTCTCACGGGCGGCTTAAATCGCGGTAACGGCGGTTCCTGGCCCGGAACATAGTCACGTCCAGCCGGGATTCGAGGGTTCCGGGAACCCGTTAGCCGTGGTGCAAATCCGCCTCGCACCGGCAGAATTCCCGTAATTTAACCGGTTATTTACCGTAACGCGAAAAAGTCGGCTCCTGAAGGACAGGGGCCTGCCGCTTCCATATCCGCCGTTAAGCCACGCCGGTCCGGATCGGGCTTGCCGGCTCCCCTGCGGCCTTCGAGATGTGGTGAGCGAATGAAATTCGGTGCGCGGTGGAATGTTCGGGGTGTGCGGCCGGAGGCGCGCGACACCGCGCGAAAAGCCGCCCAGCGTTCCGGTATGTCGGTCGGCGATTGGCTCAATGAGGTCATCATCGATCAGGCCGCCGAAGACGGCATCATGTCCGACGACGACCGAGACGAAGCGCACTTTCACGAGCATTCGCTGCACGACCGCGACAACGAGCGCGAATTTTCAGCCATCGGCTCGCGGCTAGCGCAATCGATCGAGCGCATCGACCGCAGGCTCGACAATCTTACAACTCAAATCCGCAAACCTGCTTATCGCCCACCCGGCCCCGAAGCCTATGCGCCGCAGCGTTACTACGCGCAGCCCGCGCAATGGGCGCCGCCACCGCCGCCCCATTGGGCCTCAGCCCCGCAGCCACGCGACGAATGGTCAAACGATGTCGATGCGGCAGTCGCCGAGATTTCAGCGCGTCAGCGCGCACTCGATGTCGATCCGGACAGCGCGCCGCCGCCGATGCGGCCCGCATTCGCGCGTCACGACGATCACGCGCTGCCTGTGCCGCAGATGCAGCCGGTGCCGCAAGGCTGGACCCCGCACTGGCCGGCGCAGGATTTGTCCGGACTCGAAGATCAGCTTCGCCAAATCACCGAGCAAATCCAAAATTTGAACCGGCCGAGCGCAAACGATGACGCGCTCGCCGAGTTGCGCAACGACCTGCGCGAAATTACCCGCACAATGACCGAGGCGATGCCAAAGCGCGCCATCGACGCGCTCGAAGGCGAGATGCGCCGCCTCACCGATCAGCTTGCCAAGACCCACGAAGCTGGCGCAGAAGCCGGCGCCATCGGCGATATGGCGCGCAACCTGCTCGAAGTCCGCGATTCATTGCGCGCACTTACTCCTGCTGAAAATCTTGCAGGCTTCACCGACACCATTCACGCGCTCGCCCACAAGATCGACATGATGGGCCAGTCCGGCCACGATGCCGGAAACCTCGACCAACTCGAAGCTGCGATCGGCGCGCTGCGCGGCGTGGTATCCCATGTCGCGTCAAACGAAACGATGGCCCAGCTTGCCGACGAAGTGCGCGGACTTTCCATGCGCATCGAGCAGGTCGCGGCCACGACATCGGACCGCACGCTTGGGCCGGATCTTGAAGCGCAGCTGCGCGCATTCACTCAACAGTTGCAGATGCAGGGCGAACCAGCCGCCTTCGGCCAGTTGCAGGAGCGCATTTCGAATCTGTCGTCGAAGCTCGATGCGTCGGATGCGCGCCTCGATCACCTCGGCGCAATCGAGAATGAATTGCGCGGAATCATGGATCATCTCGGCGATTTACGGAACGCCGATGCCGCGCGCGGCATTCAGGCCAAGGCCGCGCCCGCGGTCGATATGCTCAAGCGTGATCTCGCAAACACGCAGGATTCCGTGGAGGCCGTTCACGGCACCGTCGATCACGTCGTCGACCGGCTTGCCGAGATCGAGCGGGAGATGCGTCAGGACCAGCCGACGCGCGACATGCCGCGTCCGGTGCCTAAACTTGCCATTCCGATCCAGCCGGAAGCGCCGCGCGAGGCAGGCCCCAAAATGGGACCGCCGCCGATGCGCGAACGCGTGCCGATCGATCCGACTCTTCCCGCGGATTATCCTCTCGAACCGGGAAGCGGTACGCCGAAGGCGCGCATTGTGCCGTCCGCAGCCGAGCGGATCGCAGCATCGGAAGCAGCCCTTGGCGATGCGAAGCCGGCGAATGCCGCTCCGAGCAACTTCATCGCCGCTGCGCGGCGTGCAGCCCTGTCGGCCGCGCCCGGAGCAGTTGCCGAGGACACAACCGTAAGCGAAGCACCTGCTCCCCGGTCGAGCCTGACGCAGCGCATGAAGCGCCTGCTTGGTGGCGCTGGAATCATTCTGATCCTGCTTGGAGGCGGCTATTACCTCCCCCCGAAGCTGCTCAGCCCGTTTGGCGGAAAAATCGCGCTCGCGGCGCTGGACAGCAATCCTCTGCTTGCTGCAAAGGCGCTGGAACCTGCCGACGGCGACGACGATGACGAGGACGCGCCCGCCATCGCAAAGCCGGAGAGCCGGCCGGCAAGCTCGCCGCGCATTGTCGAGGCTGTTCCGACATGGATGCCGCCTTCAAAGGTCACGGAAGCGACTGGATCAATTCCGAAGCTCGCACCGGCCGCAATCCTGCCGCCGCTCAATTTGCCCAACATTCCTGTGACCGCGCCGTCAAACAAGCTTCCCGCGCATCTGCGAGAAGCTGCGGCCGCTGGCGATCCGGTCGCGGCTTACGAAATCGCGATGCGCTATTTCGAGGGCCGCGGCGTGTCGATATCGCCCGAAGACACCGCGCGATGGCTGCAGCAGGCCGCAACGGCCGGGCTTGCACCGGCCCAGTTCCGCCTCGGAAGCCTCTACGAGAAGGGCCAAGGGGTGGCGAAAAATCTCGATGCGGCACGGCAGCTCTATACCGCAGCCTCCGAGGCCGGGAATGCCAAGGCGATGCATAATCTCGCGGTGCTCTACGCCGAGGGCCTGACCGGGAAATCCGACTACAAGTCCGCCGCCATCTGGTTCCTGCGCGCCGCCGAACACGGCGTGTCCGACAGCCAATACAATCTCGGCATCCTCTATGCCCGCGGCATCGGGATCGAGCAGAACCTGCCGGAATCCTACAAATGGTTCTCGCTCGCAGCCGCGCAGGGCGACAAGGAATCGGCGAAAAAGCGCGACGATGTCGCAGCCCGTCTGGACACGGGAGCGCTTGCGGCCTCCAGGCTTGCGATCAAGTCCTTCGTGGCAAGGCCCCAGCCCGACGAAGCCATTAACGTGAAGGCCCCGGCAGAGGTACCCGCCGTCCCGGCCCGCCCGAAGAAAAAGGCGCCGGTGCAGGGTCCGATGAAAATCAGCCCCACCTGACGGCGTTTTCATTCGACTCTTGCGTGTGACTCTGTACCCATGGGTTTCGCGGTGAAAGGCCGCGACCCATCCGGCGCACCCAAAGACCGGCGAGTCATACGATAGTGCAAATTTATCTCCCGATCGCCGATATCCCCGTGAACGTCTTTGTCGTTCTCGCGATGGGGGTCGCGGTTGGCTTCATCTCAGGGATGTTCGGAATTGGCGGCGGCTTCCTGATGACGCCGCTGCTGATCTTTCTCGGCGTGCCGCCCGGGGTCGCTGTGGCGAGCGTCTCGACCCACATCGCGGCCTCCTCATTCTCCAGCGCAATCAATTACTGGCGCAGGCGCGCGGTCGATCCTTCGCTCGCGCTGATGCTGCTCGCCGGGGGCATTCTCGGCACCGGCGGCGGCGTGTGGTTGTTCACTATTCTGCGCTCGGCCGACGTGCTCGATCTCATGATCGCGCTGTCCTACGTCGTGCTGCTGTCGGCGGTCGGCGGATTGATGGTGGTGGAAAGCGTGCGCGTCATCTTGCGCACTTACAAAGGCAAACCCGCAGTGTTGCGGCGGCCCGGAAGCCATCTTTGGATTCACGGCCTACCGTTCAAGCTGCGCTTCAAACGGTCGAAAATCTACGTCTCGGCAATTCCGGTCTGGGCCATCGGCTTCATCATTGGATTTATCGGCGCGATGATGGGCATTGGCGGCGGCTTCTTGCTCGTGCCGATGCTGATTTATCTGCTGCGCGTTCCGACAGCGACCGTGATCGGCACCTCGACCGTGCTGACGCTCGTGACCATGGCGTCGGCGACCGTGATGCATGCTGCGACCAATCATCTGGTCGACGCGATGCTCGCCCTGATCCTGATGATCGGCGGCGTGACCGGCGCGCAATTCGGCACGCGCGCGGGTCACCGGATGAGCGCGGAACGCCTGCGGTTCCTGCTTGGGCTGCTCGTGCTCGGCGTCGGATTCCGTTTTGCGCTCGAACTTCTGCTGCCGCCGCAGGAATTGTATTCGATCCGGTTCATCGGAGGCGGCTCATGAAGCGCAGTCTCGCCGCTTTCGCTTTAATCGCGCTGGCCGCTGCATGTGCTCCCGCGCAAGCCGAAAAGCTCGTGTCGTCGCTCTCGACTCATCAGGTGATGATCTCGTCGAGCTTTACCGGCACCGAACTGGTGCTGTTCGGATCGGTCGAGCGCGACGGCTCGACCGTGCCCCGGCGCGGCGGATACGACCTCGTCGTGACAGTGGCTGGACCACGGCAAACGCTTGTCACGCGCAAAAAAGACCGGGTTTTGGGAATCTGGGCGAATGCGGAGTCGCGCGCCTTCACCGAGGCGCCGACCTATCTCGCGGTCCTGAGCAACCGGCCAATCGACGCAATCACGACACCCGAGACGATGCAGAAGCTCGGACTTGGACTCGCCAATGTTCCGTTCTTCCAACAGGCAGGCATCAGCAAGGTGTTGACCGTGCCCGACGATACGTTCCGCAACGCCCTGATCCGCCTCAAAGGAACGCACGGACTGTATCGCGAGGAAAACAACGCGGTGACGTTCCTGACGCCCAACCTGTTCCGCGCCAGCATCCAGATTCCGGCGGAAGCTCCCCTCGGCACCTACGAAGTCGATATCAAGCTATTCGCCGATGGCGCGAGCCTCGCGCAGACAACGTCGGCGCTGGAAATCGTAAAGGTCGGCATCGAACAATATGTCGCAAGCACTGCGCGAGATCACGCGCTGCTTTACGGCCTTGCGACGATGCTGATGGCGCTCGCGACCGGCTGGCTCGCGTCGGTGATTTTCCGCAGGGATTAGTCCGGCAAACAGCTTTCCGCAGCTATTGTGTAAAGCCGCGTCGCGCCGAGCAGATGCGCGGTGAACGAGAGCGCCGGAAATACGCCGGTGAAAGCCTCGTGACGGATATTCAACCCACCGGCATAGGCACCGAAGGCCGGCATCACCATCCGCTTCTCGCTGCGCGCAAAACAGCGCCGCGACACCGCGCGTCCGCGCCCCGCGACGCGCGCCACCGGATGCAGATGGCCTGAAATCTCAAGATCGTCCGATTGGGCGGTCGGTTCATGCCGGAAATTTAAGGGACCAATGGCAAGCATCGCGGTGAACTCGCCTCCGATGCCAACGGCCGGATCGGGATCGTGGTTGCCCGCAAGCCAGATCCAGTCGCGTCCGCGCTGCATCGCGAGCAACGCCTCGCGGTCATCGGATAACAAACGCCCCGGCCCGTCGTTATCATGGAAGCTGTCACCAAGCGAAAAGATTGAGCGGGGATTGTAGCGCGCAATCGCAAGTGCAAGGCGCGACAAGGTCGCCGCGGTATCGTAAGGCGGCAGGAATTGGCCGTAGCGCGCGAAGCTCGAACCTTTTTCAAGATGCATGTCGGCGACGACCAGCAGGTCCTCCGCTGGCCAATAGAGCACGCCGGAAGGATCGGCCACGAGATGCGCCGCGCCGAGGGACATATCCTCGGCATCGTCGAAACTTCGCGCGGCAGCGCCCTCAATCACGTCTCGTCGCCTCCCGGACCAGTTCATCGGCGGCTTCCGCCAGGATTTCATCCGTCGCGTCGCCATAGACCATCTCGCGGCCGATTTCGAGCATAACGGGAACCGCGAGCGGCGACACACGCTCTAGCGGCTTATGGATGATTCGGCCCTTGATGCGCGAGAGCATTTCGCCGAGTCGTTTAATATCAAGGAGACCTGTTGCCGCATCGGCACGCGCCGCGCGCAGGAGAATGTGCTCCGGCTGGTGCTTGCGCAGCACGTCGTAAATCAGGTCCGTGGACATCGTCACCTGACGGCGTGACTTCTCCTTGCCCGGATGGCGGCGCTCGATCAGTCCAGCAATCACGGCATTGGAGCGGAAGGTGCGCTTCATGAGTGCTGTTTCGGCGAGCCAGGCTTCGAGATCGTCGCCCAGCATGTCCTCGGAAAAAAGCTCCGACAGCCTGAGATCGCCGCGCTCCACGCGCAATCCAATGTCGCCAAGCCCCCAGATCGCGAGCGCATATTCGTTCGCAACGAAGCCGAGCGGACGCAAACGCGCACGTTCGAGACGCCGCGTCAGCAGCATCCCGAGTGTCTGATGAGCGAGACGCCCTTCGAACGGATAACAGACGAGATAATATTTTGACGAGCGCGGGAAGGTTTCGACCAGAAGATCGCCCGCACCTGGAATAAGCGATCGCCATTTCTGGATTTCCAACCATTCGCGCACGGCATCCGGCAATGCGCGCCAATGCGACGGATCGGCCAAGATATTTCGCACGCGCGCCGCGAGATAAGTCGAGAGTGGAAACTTTCCACCCTCATAGGACGGCACTTTCGGATCGGTGTCCGAGCTACGCGATACATAAAGCTCGTCGTTGGCCATCGCCTCGTAGCGCAAGATTTCGCCTGCAAAAACGAAAGTGTCGCCGACGCTCAAATTTTCCGCGAAATATTCCTCGACCTCGCCGAGAATCCGCCCGCCGCGTGCGATGGTGCCCGTGTGCCCTTTTCCCCCGCCGCGCGAACGCACGAGCCGCACTTTCAGCATCACCGCCTCGACAATGGTGCCAACATTCATGCGGTAAGCTTGCGCGAATTTCGGATTGGTGACGCGCCAGCGGTCGTCCTGCCCTTTGCGGATTTTTGTGAACCGCTCATAGACCTTCAGCGCATAGCCTCCGGTCGCGACAAAATCGAGCACTGCGTCGAAATCCGCCCGCGTAAGATCCTGATAAGGCGCAGCAGCACGCACCTCGTCAAAGAGTTCATCGGCGTCGAACGGTTCGCCGCATGCGCAACCGAGAATATGTTGCGCCAGCACGTCGAGTGCGCCCTTGCGCAACGGCGGCGTATCCTGTGCGTGTTCCGCGACCGCCTCGATCGCGGCACGGCATTCCAAGACTTCAAAGCGATTGGCCGGAATCAGAATACCGCGCGACGGCTCGTCCAGCCGGTGATTGGCGCGCCCGATCCGCTGCAGCAGCCGCGACGCACCCTTCGGCGCACCGACATTGATGACAAGATCGATGTCGCCCCAGTCGATCCCCATGTCGAGCGACGAGGTGCACACCACTGCGCGCAGCGATCCGCGTACCATCGCGTTTTCGATCTTGCGGCGCTGCGCTACATCAAGCGAGCCGTGATGCAGCGCGATGCTCAGGCCATCCTCGTTGATGTTCCACAATTCATGGAAGATCATCTCGGCCTGGCTGCGCGTATTGACGAAAACGAGGGTCGTCTTGTGCGCTTTGATGAGATTGTAGATGTCACCGAAAGCGTGGCGCGCCGAATGGCCCGACCACGGAATGCGTTCGGCGGGTTCAAGCATCGTGACGTTCGGCTCTGCGCCATCCTGCGCGACGGTGAGATCGGCCGTCGCAGCGCTTCCGCGCGGCTGCTGCACGAGATAACGCCGAAGATCATCCGGCTCCGCGACCGTCGCCGACAGGCCGATGGTTTGCAGGCCTGGCGCAAGCGTGAACAGACGCGCCAGATCGAGTGAAAGAAGATCGCCGCGCTTCGATGTCACCAGCGAATGCAATTCGTCGAGCACGACGCGTTTCAATGTGCCGAACAGATAAGGTGCATCGGCGGACGCGAGCAGAAGCGCAAGCTGCTCCGGCGTCGTGAGCAAAATATCGGGCGGGTCCTTGCGCTGGCGCGTACGTTTCGACACCGGCGTATCGCCAGTGCGCGTCTCGACCCGGATCGGCAATCCCATTTCCGCGACCGGCGTTTCGAGATTGCGCGCAATGTCGACCGCGAGCGCCTTGAGCGGCGAGATATAGAGCGTGTGCAGGCCACCAGCTTTTCGCAAATCACGGCCCGTGGAAATCATTCGCTTCGGTGACGCACCGCGTTCGTACAAATCCACAAGCGTCGGCAGAAATCCCGCGAGCGTCTTGCCGCCGCCGGTCGGCGCGATGAGCAAAACCGAACGCCCGGCCTGCGCCTTCTCCAGCAGATCGAGCTGATGCTGGCGCGGCGCCCAGCCGCGCGCGGCGAACCAGCGCAGGAACGGCGCGGGCAGCAGACCGGATGTTGCGACCCGTTCCGCGAGTGTCACGGCGATGAGCCTGTGGCGAGCGCGACAAGGCCGGGAACGGGAATGCCTTTCTCCGTGCGGGTCGAGATGGGATCGAGGGTCAATAGATTAAGACCAGCATCGCCCATCGCCTTGCGAACGGTGGCGGTAGAATGCGCGAAGCGCAAAGTCTCGCGCAGGATCGCACCTTCGCCCTCATGCGTCTCGACGGTGAAGGCGACCAATCCGCCGGGCGAAAGGATCGCCGCAATCGCGCGCGCGATCTCATCGAGGTCGCCGCAATAGACGAACACGTCGGCTGCGAGGATCAGATCGTAGCGCGGCGCATCGACTTCGCTCTCAACGAACGCAAGCATCTCGCCGGCATAGAGCTTGTCGTAAATCTTCTTTTTCTCCGCCTGCGCGATCATGC
>CAMBBO010000075.1 GCA_945862935.1 Pseudorhodoplanes sinuspersici
GAACCTGCGACCCTCTGCTCCCAAAGCAGATGCGCTACCAGGCTGCGCTATGCCCCGCCGGGACCGGAATTGCGGCTTGGTACACAATCGCGGCCAGCGCCACAAGCACTGGGAAAACGGTCAGCGGCCGGAGAAGAACGGATGGGCCACCTTGTCTCCGGGCGCGATGCCGAGCTTGTGCGCCGTGCCGCCGATCACTTCGAGTACGCCCCGCACCGGCCCGCCGGACGGCACCGTTTGAAGCGATAGCGGCGTTGTGTTTTCTGCGATCCGTAGAATACGGCCGTTGGCGCGGATGAAGATCATGTCGAGCGGGATGTAGGTGTTCTTCATCCAGAACGCGACATCCTGCTCGCGCTGGAAATCGAACAGCATGCCTTTGCCTTCGGCCAGTTCCTTGCGGTCCATCAGCCCTTGCGCGCGCTGCGCGTCGTCGACGGCGAGCTCAACCTCGAAAACATGAACGCCGGTCTTGGTGACGATTTCGAGTGTGTTTTGGTCGGCGGCAATCGACGGCGCTGCCCAGACCGAAATGGCCAGGGCGGCCGCCAGAATTTGGCGCCGCCCTGCAAAACTCTTCACGAAATACGCAAACACGGCATCCTCGCTAGTGCGATGCGGGTCCGTGCGGTCCACCGTCGGGCTGCACTTCAGCCGCCATCAATCCCTTCGGCCCAGGCCCAAACCGGACGAGGATCGTCTGGCCCGGCCGCAATTCGGTAATGCCGAAGCGGCGCAAAGTTTCCATGTGAATGAAAACATCGGGAGTGCCGTCGCCGCGGGTCAGGAAACCGAACCCGCGCAGCCGGTTGAACCATTTCACCGTCGCCCGCTCGAGACCGCTGGTCGGCGTCACCGAGACATGGGTGCGCGGAGGCGGCATCTGGGCCGGGTGGATCGCAGTCGACTCGTCCATCGACAGCACGCGGAAAGCCTGCATGCCCTTCGGACGCTGCAACGCCTCGCACACGACGCGCGCACCTTCGTAGGCTGTCTGGAATCCATCTCGGCGCAAACAGGTGACGTGCAGCAGCACGTCAGCGCCGCCGTTGTCCGGAACGATAAAGCCGAATCCCTTCGACACATCGAACCATTTGATCACGCCGGAAATTTCGACGACGTTTGCAGCGGACTCATCCGCTGCTCCGACATCGGCCTCCAAGCCGAGACCATAAGAAATGTTTGGTCCCTTTTGCCCCATACCGTCCGACGCCATGACGCCGCCGCGCCGCTGTCTGGCGCCTCTTGTTGGGCGCTTAAACGAATCTCTCAGATCAAGATAACACCCAAAGGACTTCGGAAAAGCGGAAAATAGGGTCTTCTCACACAACCGGACAACCTGTGCACAAGTTGCAACGCACCGAATCAATCGCCGATGAAGGGGTCCAGAACGTCTCCGATGTCTTGACGCACGACGAGATATGCGAACTCGTCGAGCTCGGTCGGCTCCCGATTGATGATGACGACACGCGCGCCATTCTGTTTTGCGCGCAAGGGGATGCCCGCTGCGGGCCACACCACAAGCGATGAGCCGATCGCGATGAATAGTTCACACGCCTGCGCGAGTTCATCGGCCTTTCGCATCGCGTCCTGCGGCATCGGCTGGCCGAACGACACCGTCGCGGTCTTGATAGCGCCGCCGCACGACGTGCAATCGGGCGCGCATTCATCCGCAGTCTTGAATTTTTCCGCGACCCAGTCGAGTTCGTAGCGCTTTGCGCACGCGATGCAGGTCGCGTAGGTGGTGTTGCCGTGCAATTCGACCACGCAATCGGCGGCAAAGCCCGAACGCTGATGCAGGTTGTCGACATTCTGCGTCACCACCGCTGGAATCTTGCCCGCGCGATGCAAACTGGCGAGCGCGCGATGCCCGCGACCGGGCTTGGCGGCGGAAAAGTATCGTTCCATCGCAAAACGCCTGCGCCACGCCTCGTCGCGCATCTCCTGGCTTGCGACAAAATCCTGAAAATCGATCGGCCGGGTCTTGGTCCAAAGCCCTCCGGAAGAACGAAAATCCGGAATTCCGCACTCGGTCGAAATGCCTGCGCCAGTGAAAGGAACGACCATTGCGGCCTCTTCGATGAGGTCGCGCAAAATTGCGTGAGCCGTCTGGATATCCGGCGCAATCATTGTATGGTCCCGGCCATTCCAGCCACCCCAATGGTTTCAGGAGGCTTTTCGGTGAGATACCTGCACACCATGCTGCGCGTTCGCAACCTCGACACCGCGCTCGATTTTTTCGTCACTAAATTCGGCCTCAAGGAGGTCCGCCGCTATTCCAGCGACAAGGGCCGCTTCACCAACGTCTTTCTTGGCGCACCGGAGGACGATTCCCTCGTGGCCGACACCGTGAAGCGCGGCGTACGCCACGCCCCGCTGGTGGAACTCACGCATAACTGGGACGAAGAGGATTACGGCGAGGCGCGCTATTTCGGCCATCTGGCATTCGAGGTGGATGACATTTACGCGCTCTGCGACAAGTTGCAGAAGGCTGGCGTGACCATCAACCGGCCCCCGCGCGACGGCCAGATGGCTTTCGTTCGCTCGCCGGATAAGCAATCGATCGAGATCCTGCAAAAGGGCGACGCCAAGCCCCCGCAGGAGCCTTGGAAATCGATGCCCAATACCGGGCATTGGTAATCGCAAAAGGGGGCGGCGGTTTGCCTTGCCTGCCGCCGCGCCCCTCTCTATACCTGCGCCGCGCCCCCGACCCGTGGGGCCGCCAAGCGCTTAAGCGCCCTTCGTCTATCGGTTAGGACGCCACCCTTTCACGGTGGAGAGAGCGGTTCGATTCCGCTAGGGCGCGCCAGCTTTCTTCATCTGCGAAAAGCAACATTGCGGCGCGACCGCGCATTTGACTCATGCCGGGCCTTCCCCGAAAGTCGCGCGCCTTTTCGGGGGATCAGATGTTTCGAAATTATCGCCGTTGGACCTTGGTGTTGTTCATCGTTGTGGCATGCGCGGGACTTCCCGGCGTGGCGAACGCGGCGGAGACCATTGACGGCACCAAGATGTCGTTCCTGTGGGCCATCCCGTTCGTAGGCATTCTCTTGTCGATCGCGACCGGGCCGCTCCTGTTTCCTCACTATTGGGAACATCACGTCGGCAAGTTCGCGATCTTCTGGTCTGCCTGCGCGATCTTGCCTTTGTATCTCTCCGCTGGTCCGGCAGCCGCGACCGGGGCTGTGCTGCACACGATCTTCCTAGAATACATCCCCTTCATTCTCCTGCTGCTCGCCCTCTTCACCGCAGCCGGCGGAATTTATCTGCAAGGCAACCTGAAAGGGACGCCCGCAGCGAACACTTTTCTGCTGGTGCTCGGAGCGGTTTTGGCCAGTCTGGTCGGAACCACAGGCGCTTCGATGATCCTGATCCGCCCGCTCATCCGGGCGAATGACAATCGGGTCTACCGCGTCCACACCGTGATTTTTTTCATCTTCCTCGTGTCCAATATCGGCGGCTCGCTGACTCCGCTGGGCGACCCGCCGCTCTTTGTCGGCTTCCTCAAGGGCGTCGACTTCTTCTGGACCACGACGCATCTCTTTCACGAGATGCTGTTCGTTGCGGTCGCGGTGCTGGCGATCTTTTTCGTGCTCGACGTATATCTGCACCGGCGCGAGGAGCATAAATCCCACCCGCTCGATCCGACACCGGATTCGCCGCTCAGGCTGCATGGCGGGATCAATTTCGTCATGATCGGGTTCGTTATCGCTGCGATCCTGATGAGCGCGTCGTGGAAGCCAGGAATTGTCTTCACCATCTACGGCGTCGGCCTCGAACTTCAGAACATCATCCGCGATCTGATCTTTGTCGCCGTGACGTTTGCCTCACTCAAACTCACCCCGCTCATTTGCCGAGACCGCAACCAGTTTACGTGGGGACCGATCCGCGAGGTTGGTATCCTGTTCGCCTGCATTTTTATCTGCCTCGTCCCGGTGATCGCGATGCTCCATGCGGCCAAGCAGGGCGCGTTCGCACCCTTGCTCGCGATCATCAGCAATCCGGACGGGTCGCCAAATAACGTCGCCTACTTCTGGTTGACCGGAGCGCTGTCGTCGTTCCTCGACAATGCACCAACCTATCTGGTCTTTTTCGAACTGGCCGGCGGCGATCCCAAGGTGCTGATGACAACGATGGCGGGGACGCTCGCTGCGATTTCAACTGGCGCAGTGTTTATGGGAGCCAACACCTATATCGGGAATGCGCCGAACTTCATGGTCTATGCCATCGCCCGGCACATGGGCGTGAAGATGCCGTCGTTCTTCGGCTATATGGTCTGGTCGGGAGCGATCCTCATACCTGTCTTCGTGGTCTGCGGCTGGATCTTCTTTGGACGGTGATCTGGCCACCTGCGTCAAAATAAAAAGAGCCCCGGTTTTGCCGGGGCTCTTTCGATTCATACGCTACGCAATTGCGCTACATTATTGATTGGTGCTTGCCGGCGGGGCCGCTGGCGCCGGAGCCATCGGTGTCGCCGGAGCAGGACGCGGCGCGCCCATGCCTGTCGTTGATGGCGGCGTGGAAATTGTAGACGACGGCGGGGTCGTACCGATACTAGTTCCCGCGGTCTGCTGGTCACTGCGGCCAAGGCCCAGAGCCACGAGCACGACGACTACAACTGCGATCGCGCCCACGATCCAGGCCCAGGATGAACCATTCGCTGCCCCATAACCAAGGTCACGGTTTCGCAGGTCGTTCATCCGATTAGGATCAAAGTCGGACATATCAAACTCCTGTGCATGACATTGCGAATATGGAAAACGCGCAAGGACGCAGAGGAGTTCCAGCGAAACCGCCAATCAGATGCGGCAGAAAATCACGTCAGATTGCCCGGTTCCGAAGCGGGAATTGAGGCAACTTTGCGTTCGATGGTTTCAATCGCGGAATAGGTCGCGCGAAAGCAGGATACCAGCCAATGTCTGATCGTATCGCGCGCGCCCTGGGGAAGCTCCGTCCCCGGATCGCGCATGAATTCGCGAAATGAAAATGACGGAATGTCGATCACCGGAATGAATTGCGGATCGAGCGCCGGCAAGACAATACGCGGCCTGACAATTTCCAGCGCCCGATACCCGACACTGAGCCGCGTCATGTGCTTGATCTCGCCAAGATATGAATTCTGCACAACGACGAAATCGCATCCCGCAAGCTGCTCGCGCAACTGCCTTCCATATTCGAAAGAATCCGCGTCAGGCGACGGTATGTAGAACACCACCGGCTCGATATCGTTGGCGCGCGCCTCCCGCACGTAATCGGCGTCGCGCATCAGTTCGAAGAATTTCTTGGACGAGCGATGTGCGACTTCCACGATCCGCGGCTCGGCCGTCCCGACCGACAGCATATCGAACAGCGTCATCTGATCGGTGACGCGGTCCATGTCGAGTAACTGGGTTTCAACCGGGAAATACGACCACAGGCGCTTTTCGGTCGTGTCGGTGTCGAGCAGCATCGGGCGCCCGCCCGAAAGGAGAAAATTCTCCGCGAGCAGCCGCGCCAACAGCGTTTTGCCGGCGCGGACGCGCGCCGATGCGACGATCGCAGCGATGGCCATATCCTGCCTCTCGGCGCGCTAGAACCTGCCAAAATCCGGCGGGTGCGAAGCGGCACCGCACATACGCAAAGCGACGCGTTGAAAGAAGAAACGGAAAAACCGAACTACGACGCGACGCCGGTTGCCGAACCCGAGTCGGACGGCGCAAGGCGCTTGAGGACGCCAGCTTTCTCGAATTCGTTGGCGACCTGCATCAGCCAAGTGCGCACATAGCCGCGCAGTACGAGCGAGTAATTGCCCGGACGCCCGTCCATGGTCTTGTTCGCGATGAATGTCGAGAACGGAACGCCGGCAAGCTCGACCTGTTCGTAGGCCATCTCGGTGAGCTTTGGAATGTTGATTTCGATTCCGTCCTTGGTGCGCTGGAAATAGTTTGCCTTCACCGCGGGATCGTAATCGAAGAAACTCGTTTCGTTGATGAAGTTCTTCACCACGAAATAATTGGAGCCTTCGGTATAGGGCTTCACCTCGTCGATTTCCTCAAGCGAGGAGATCGAGGGGCCGATCACATGGAACAGGCCGAAATTGAATTCGCCTGCCCGCACGGCGTCAAAGAAACCGGAATCTTCCATCGCTCGAAGCGTCGGCGACAAAAGGCCCGCGCGAATGTCGATGACACTGACCTTCGAGCCGGAACTGACCAGCGAGTCGATGATCTTCATCTGGTCGGAGATCTGGCTGATATCGACCATCTCGGTCGATTGCGGATGAAAGCGCTTCAGAGTCCCGCGCGGCCATTCGGCGTCGAACGCGCGCGTCGGCATGCTCTTCGCGCGCAAGTAATCGAGCATGGTGCGCGCGATGGTTGTTTTGCCAACGCCGCCCTTATCCGCGCCGATCATGATCACTGCAGGTTTCATCTTACTCGTTCCTCTACACCACTCGTGGCGGAAACGGCGGCTGGCTCATCGACCGCGCCGCATCCCCCATTCTCGTGTTTGTCCTTCGCGCCGGCGTTGTAATGCCGCAGATTGGACCCCACTACCCTCTTATCCGGTGCCATCCTTGCACGTATTTTGGATGGATCGCTAGGGTTTATCCGCGGCGTCCCAAATTGGGAACCATTGCGTTTGGCCACCGTTAGGTGGGGTGAAGCAGGGCATTCCCAATGCAGCCGACGCACACCTATTCCTTGGAAGCCAAACGGCCGGACTTTTCCGTAGCGCTGGCGTGGATTTTGGGGCTTTCGGCGGCAACATTCCTCGCCTTGGCTTTGTAGTTAGCCTCAGGCTCCCCGCCCATTTACGCTAACGCATAGCGCCCCAGACCGAAGGGTGCGCCATCTCGGTTTTTGACGCATAGTTCGCCCCGGCGGCAGCGGGGAAGCGGATATTGCGTACTGCATTTTGGGTCATGTGCTGGGCGGCGTGGGGTATCGCCGCCGCTAACGCCAACGATTTCACAGCGCCGCATCTGGTTTCGTTGCGTCCCGACTGGGACGCGGCGAAGACTGCCTTGAGCGCAGAAAACGGGGCGGCAAACGATACCGCCTCGTTTGATCTGCTGAACGGCGCGCTTGCGGAGCGATTTCCGAAGATCGCGACAAGCCCCGTTCCGGTTCTCCTGCCCTTCGATACCGCTGCCTATTTGCGCGATCGCGCCAGTGGCCCGACGAAACCAACAGAGTCTTATCTCGGGGGCTTCAGCCCGTCCGGCTTCTTCCTGCCCGGCCCTACCGGCTACGACGTCACGTTCACCGTGCGCCCCGGTTCGCCGGAATTCGGCGACGTGTCCTATGGTGAGCCCATCGTTGTCGAAGTGTCCGGCTTCGCTATGACCTACGACCTGCCGCCGCCGAAGGGAACGGAAGCCAACACCACACCGCGCGATCTGGAAAAGGATTTCCCCGGAATTCGTCGCATCATTCTTGAGAGCCATCTGCGCTACTCGTTCGAGCGATACGGCATTCGCTATGTCATCGCCATCCAGTGCTTCGACGCAGCCCCCCGCGCGCGTCGCCTTGCATGCCGGGTCGCCGACAAAGTTGCGGTGAAGATGCTGCGCGCGCTGCGTCTTGCAGGCGGCAATTCGACGGCGGTGTTCAAGCCGTTCGAAGCAAGGCTGATCGTTCGCCCGGAAAAGCAATCGCCTGACTTCACCTATTACCCGCCGGGCAAGCTCATCCCGCATACCGGCATCAAGGACAACGACGGCGTCGTCGACTACACGGTTTTCGCGCAGATCCGCTACCCGATCGCGCGAGCGCCCTCCTTTGCCAATTCCCAGTCGTTTATGAACTGGGGCGATTGCGACCAGACCGGACGCACGGGGCGTAGCGGGAGCAAGGATGGCACCTATCGCTGCCGCGTGAATTCGAAACCGCTTCTGTTCAACGAGGGCGCGAAGGAAAACTATGACTATCCCTGGCGCGATAATTTCTGTGAACACCGTTTCTATTTCGTCGGCCAATGCGCCGCCGGATACGGCCATCAGGGACAGGATATTCGCGCTGGCATCTGTCCGCTCAAAAACGATGGCGCCGATCGCTGCGAACCTTATGGCGAACACGTCGTCGCTGTTCACGAAGGCATGATCCTGCGCCAGCGCAAGCAGGAGGCGATCTTTCTTGTTGTAAACGGCGAAAGCGAGCGCATCCGGTTTCGCTACATGCACATGAACCCGGACCGCCTCGATGCAGACGGCATCCTATCGGGCCAACGTGTGGCGTCGGGCGAAATCGTCGGCAAGATCGGCAACTACAACCGCAAGGAAAACGGCACGACCGTGCATCTTCATTTCGAGGGGATGGTGCCGACGAACGACGGATGGGTGCGGATCAATCCGTATTCCACCCTCGTCAACGCCTACGAGCGCCTGATCGGAGGCCGCGGGCGCGAAGTTCAGGATGAGCCGGTTGTTGCGCCTGCCGCAACGGCTTCCGCCGACGGAGCGATTGCGGTTGTCCCAGCCAAGATCGAACAGGTTGAAAAATCCGAGCCGGACCACAAGCGCGGCAAGCGGCACGCACGCGGATCGAAACGGGGAACGGCCGAAGCGCACGGCCCGGGGCGGCGTCATGCCACCAAGGGCAAACGCGGGCGGCGCGGCTGACGCCTCATTGCAGGCCCGATCCTGGCGGATAGCATAACGCCATGATCGATTCTCTCACCCGCCGCAGCTTCCTGGCTGGCGCCGCCTCAGTTTGCGCGCTGCCTTCGCAACTTCTGGCGCAGACCGCAGCGCAGCCCTTCGATCAATGGGTTACTGTCTTTCGCCCGCGTGCGCTCGCGCGCGGCGTATCGGAAGCGACCTATGCGCGCGTGATGGGCGGCCTGAAGCCCAATCTCACCGTGTTCGCGCAACAAAAGGCGCAGCCAGAATTCAACGAGCAACTCTGGCAATACATCAATCGCCGTGTCTCCGACTGGCGGATGATTGAGGGCAAGGCGCGCGCGCGCGAACACGCCGCATTGTTCGACCGCATCGAGCGCGATTTCGGCGTGCATCGCGGCGTCATGCTCGGCCTGTGGGGAATTGAATCCGCTTACGGCGACCCGGTCGTGCAGCAGAACCACATGAAGCCGGTATTCCCTTCGCTCGCGGCTCTCGCGTGGGGCGAGCCGCGGCGGCGTCAATACTGGGAGCAGGAATTGCTCAACGCGCTGGTCGTGGTCCAACGCGGCTGGAGCCGCCCCGACGAGATGCGCGGCTCATGGGCTGGCGCGATGGGGCACACGCAATGGATGCCGGAAGTCTGGCTCAATGTCGGCATGGACTACGACGGCGACGGCCGCGTTTCACCGTTCGGAAAGCCGGACGACGCGCTCGGTTCGTCGGCGCGCTATCTTGTGCAGCGGGGTAAATACCGGCGCGGCGAACATTGGGGCTACGAAGTCATCTTGCCTGCGGGCATGGGTGGTGCAGCGAACAATACTTACGCGAACTGGACAGCCCTCGGCGTGAAACGCGCGGATGGCCAGCCCTTCCCGCTTCCCAACGCGAGCGCAAAACTTTGGGTGCCGGTCAAAGGCGGACCGGCATTTCTGCTTGGCCCGAATTTCGATGCGGTGAAGACCTACAATCCGTCGATGAACTACACGCTCGCCATCGTTCACTTGGGCGATCGTCTGCTCGGTGGCGGTCCCTTTGTGCAGCGTTTTCCGGGAAGCGAGGACCGCGTGCCGACGCTGCCGGAAGTGCAGGAAATCCAGAAACGCCTGACCGCAGCAGGTTTCGATACCGGCGGCACCGACGGCCGCGTCGGCGGCGATACAATGAAATCAATCCGCAATTTCCAGATCAAGGCGGGGATGCAACCGGCCGACGGCTATGCTGGTTTGAAGCTACTCGCGCGCTTGCGACAGGGTAGCTAGCCCGCCGGAACGAAGCCGCCGGCGATCCAGCCGGCGCGGCTTTTTTCACTGGCAAGAAATTCAATCAATGCGGCAGATTGCTCCGGCACAGCGCAACGCGCGGTGCGCGCAGCGCCGACCGTTACCTTCAACGTGAGCGGTTCGGGCACGGATCCGGCGACCTCGATGCCGTCGACGTTGATGATCTCGCTCGTCGGATAAATGCCAAGATCGGCCTCGCCACGGCCCACGGTTTCAACTCCGCCTTCAAGCGCAGGACGATAGACGGTCTTTGCCGCCATCTCGGAAGCTATCCCGAGCGTCTCCATCAGCTTACCCAGATGCGTGCCGCTCGGCGTGACGCCGGGCGTCGAATGCACAACTCTGCGCGCGTCGCGCAGAATTTGCGCGAAACGATCCGGGGTCGAGATGTCCGGCTTTGCAGCGCCTTTCGGTACAATCACGCTCAATCCGACCGTGCCGAATATCGCCCGCCCCTCGCCGTGAATGACGCCTACTTTCTGCATCCGGTCGAGCACCGCGATCGGTTGCACCATGACGTCGAACGCTTCGCCCGCCGCGATCCGTTCGTCGATCGCCGACGTAACTGAATAGTCGACATTCACGGCGTTGCCGCCGGCCTGTTCGAATTGCGGCATCAACACAGCGAACGCGGCTTTGGTCGCGCCGCCTGAAATCACGCGGATTTTCATTTAATGTTCCTGTTCAGGCGTTTGGTCCGGCCGGCGCGATGTCGAGCAGACGAAGCTGCACGCGCTCCGCACCTTGCCATCGGTCGATGGCGAAACTGCCCGCGGCATGAATTTGCTGGCCGCGATTTGCCAATAGCGCCTTTCCTAGCGGCTTGTCGGCGGAGCGGAACGAGATGGCATTCAGCATCGCGCCATCGCCCGCGCGCAGGCGAACACGCACGTGATTTTTCCCGACCGGATCGGCATAGGCGATTGTGTGGTTCGGTACGGCAAAAACGGGTTCGGGATTGCCGGAGCCGTAGGGGCCAGCCTGCATCAACGTGTTGACCATCTCGGCACTGACGCCTGCGGCGCTCACCGCGCCGTCAATCAACAGCGCATCCTCGCGCCTCGCGGTTTCAACCGTGTCAGCCAATTTCTCTTCGAGATAAGCGCGGAAAGCCGCAAGCCCATCCTTGCGAAGCGTAACGCCAGCCGCCATCGCATGTCCGCCGCCCTTCATCAGCAAGCCTTCGGCGACAGCACCACGCACCGCTTTGCCCAGATCGACGCCCGCAATGGAGCGCCCCGATCCCGTGCCGATGCCATCGACCCCGATCGCGACCGCAAAAGCCGGACGCCCGAAACGCTCTTTCAGCCGCGCTGCGATCAAGCCCACGATCCCCGCATGCCAGCCTTCCGCCGCTGTGACCACGACCGCGCCGCGTTCCTCGATACCCAACGCCGCCTGAGCCTCGGCTTCAGCCTGCGCCAGCATGTCCACTTCCATCGCCTGACGTTCGCGATTGAGGCGATCGAGTTCGGCTGCAATGCGCGAGGCTTCCGTCGCATCGCCTTCCATCAGAAGGCGCGTGCCAAGATCGGCGCGCCCGATGCGCCCGCCCGCGTTGATGCGCGGCCCGAGCAGGAATCCCAAATGAAACGGCTCAGGAGGACCGTCGAGCCGCGCGGCATCCATCAGCGCCGTGAGGCCCGGATTTTCTCTCCGGCGCATCGCGATCAACCCCTTGGTGACGAAGGCGCGGTTGAGGCCAATCAACGGCACGACATCGGCGACGGTGCCGAGCGCCACGAGGTCGAGATGCCCGAGAAGATCCGGCTCCTTACGCGCGCCCGACCAGAAACCGCGGCGACGCAATTCGCGATTGATCGCAACGGTCGAAAGAAAAACGAGACCGACAGCGGCGAGATGCCCGAGTTTGGACAGATCGTCGGGCCGGTTCGGATTGATCAGCGCGATCACGTCGGGAAGTTTCTCATCGCATTGATGATGGTCGATCACCACGACGTCCATGCCGACTCTTCCCGCTTCGGCAAGCGGCTCGATGCTGGTTGTCCCGCAATCCACCGTGACGAGAAGCTTCGCCCCGCGTTCGGCAAGCGCGCGTATCGCATCGACGTTCGGGCCGT
>CAMBBO010000076.1 GCA_945862935.1 Pseudorhodoplanes sinuspersici
GTCGAAACGGGAGAGACTTTGTTGCAGGCGCTCGCGCGCGAGTTGCGCGAGGAGGGCAATATCGAATGGACCAAACCACCCGAACTCTATGGCGTCTATTTCAATACCGGTGCGTCGCGCCGGGACCACGTTGCCCTGTTTGTCATCGAGCATTTCCGGCAGCCTGCTCCACCCGTGCCGGATCGCGAGATTGTCGCGCACGGCTTCTATCCGCCGAATGCGCTGCCCAAGGAAACGACGGCCGGAACGCGGGCGCGTATTGACGAAGTCGTGAGCGGGGCCAAGATCGCCGAGACATGGTGAGCGCGTGGACCGCGCCGCCGGCAAATGCTAATCGCTACGCGCAATGAACGACCTGTCGCTCACCATTCTCAATGAAACACCGGCAGACGCCGATCCGATCGAGCGACTGCACGAGCGCACGTTCGGGCCGGGGCGCTATGCGCGAACCGCGTTCCGCATCCGCGAGGGCGTTTCGCATCAACTCGACCTGTCATTGACCGCACGGATCGGAACGCTGCTGGTCGGTTCGGTGCGCCTGTCGCCGATCCGGATTGGCGAAACACCCGCCTTGCTGCTCGGGCCTTTGACCGTCGAGCCGCCGTTTCGCGGGCGCGGGATCGCAAAAACCCTGATCGCGCGCTCGCTTGAGATGGCGAGGGACAAGGGTCACAGGCTTGTCGTGCTGGTGGGAGATGAGCCTTATTATGGGCCACTCGGCTTCACGCTGGTGCCGAAGGGACAGATGAAAATGCCGGGGCCGGTCGATCCGGCTCGGCTGCTTGTTTCCGAACTCGCCGAAGGGGCGAGTTCGGGTGTTACCGGCACGATCCGGCCGGATTGGCAATCGTAAGAACAATGGGGATTTCAATGAACCGTCTTGTTATCGCGGCTCTGGCCGCTCTGATGCTGACGTCGGCGTCCGCGCAAGCGCAGAAGCTCGATCTCAATGTCATCACCTGCAAGCAGTTCGTCGACTACGACAAAGAGAATATCGGCTTGCTGCTGATGTGGATGGATGCGTATTTCCGCGATGAGGACGAACCGGCGGTGATCGATTTCGAGCGCATGAAGACGATTGGCGGCAAACTCGGCGAGGCTTGCCGCAAGGACCCCGGCCTGTCGCTTGTTACGGTTGCCGAGCCGATCTACGACGAGAATTAATCGGATATGTTTGAGCGAGAGGGGTTAGCGCCCCTCTCGCATCCGACTAGCGTCCTTCGCGCGCCCATGTGGCCGCGAGCGCGCCGACCAGCAGCAGCAGGCCGAGCAGTCCGGCGAAAACCGGAAGCACGCCAATGCCGCGCACGACGCTTGCGTCGCGGATTTTCAGACCCATCCAGTCATCGCCCTTGAACGTGTCGCTCGACCGCACGCCGACCATGCGCGGCACGCGCAGCGTTCCGTTCTCGTCGATGCGGCGGGCGTCGCCGCCGGTCGCGCTCGTGATCGGCGCTATCATCTCAGCTGTCGACGTCACCGCCGCGAATTCGCGCGGATTGGGCGGACCAACATTGACCAAGGTCGTCAGCTTGCCATCGGTAGCGCGCCACAAACCAAGCTCATTGGCTTCGGTCCCTGCGCGCCAGACACCGGGCTCGCCGGCACCAAGCGTGACAATGCGCGTCGCGCCCGATGGCGTCGTGACCGTCACTGGATCGACCGTATCGGCCATCGTCTGGCGTTCGATGGTGAGCGTGCGCCCGCTTGCCGACAGGCGAAGTGCCTCTTCCTCAAGATCAGGCTGCTTCATCAGCCAGTGCGACAGACGCCGTAGCAGATCGAGATGCGGACCGCCGCCTTCATAGCCACGCGCCCAAAGCCAGATGTGATCGGAGAGCAGAAGCGCGACACGGCCCTGACCCTCGCGATTAAGCACGAGGAGAGGTTTTGAATCCGGTCCTTCCATTACCGGTGTGCCGGAATGAACCTTGGCGTCGACCAGCCTGAACCAGCGGCTCCAGCTCGGCGGCTCGGTGTTGGAGCCTTCAAGGTCGCGCGTCACCGGATGGCGCTTGCCGAGTGCAGACAGCCGCGCACGGAAATCGAGTTCGGTCATGCCGCCGACCGGCTCTGCGGGCAGGATCTGTTCCAGCGGCGTGCGCCACAGGCTCGTCGGACTTGCGTAATCGGGGCCGGCTGCGATCAGCACCGCGCCGCCGTCGCGCACATATTTCGCGATATTGTCGAAATAGATGATTGGCAGCACGCCCTGCCGCGCGTAGCGGTCAAAGATGATGAGCTGAAACTCATTGATCTTCTGCTGGAACAATTCGCGCGTCGGGAAGGCGATCAGCGAAAGTTCGTTGATTGGCGTGCCATCCTGCTTTTCCGGCGGACGCAAAATCGTGAAATGAACGAGATCGACCGAGGCGTCGGATTTCAGCAGGTTGCGCCAGGTGCGTTCGCCGACATGCGGTTCGCCGGACACGAGCAGAACGCGCAGCTTGTCGCGCACGCCGTCGATGGAGACGACCGCGCGATTGTTCACTGGCGTCAATTCATCGGGCAGGGCTGCCGCTTCGATCTCGACGATATTCGGCCCCGGATGCGGAATGGGGATTTGCACGCGCTGCGGTTCGCCGGGAGCAGCGTCAAGCTGCTCGATGACTTCGCCATCGCGCCGGATGGTGACGCGCGCCGTACCGCTGGAAATTCCCTCGTCCACCACGCGGAACACGATGGTCTGGGACTGATTGACGATGCCGTAACGCGGAGCAGTGACGAGCGCGATGCGCCGGTCGCGTTCACCATTCTTGCCGGTGATCAGCGCGTGAACCGGCGCGTTGAAACCCAACGCTGCGGCATCTTCGGGAACGTCATGCACGCGCCCGTCGGTGATGAACATGGCGCCCGCGACACGATCCGGCGGCACGTCGGCAAGTGCAGCGCCAAGCGCGGAGAAAAGCCGCGTGCCGTCGGTCTCGCCATCGGATTCGCCCGCCTCGACCGTGCGGACTTCGAGGCCCGGAATGCGCGCGAGACGATCGCTCAAGGCGGCGCGGACGGCCTCAGTCTGTTGCGCGCGTTCACCGAAATTCTGGCTCGCGCTTTTGTCGACGACAACAACAGCGACCGAGGGGATCGGATCGCGGTCTTCGCGGGTGAAGGATGGGTTCGCAAGCGCAAGCACCAGCAGCGCCAAAGCAGCCGCGCGCATCGCGGCACCACGGCTGCGGGTGACCAGCAGCAGCAACGAAATCACCGTAGCGATAGCGGCGCCTGCCCACACGACATAGAGCGGAACAAGGGGAGAGAATGAAATTCCGAGATTCAAACGCTCGCTCCTATTGTCCGAGCCGCTCGATGAGAGCGGGGACGTGAACCTGATCGGCCTTGTAGTTGCCGGTGAGCGTGTACATCACGATGTTGACCCCGGCGCGATACGCCATCTCCCGCTGGCGCGGCTCGGCGCTGACTAGCGGCAGCATTGCCTGTCCGTCCGCCCGCATCGCCCATGCACCGGCAAGATCGTTCGACGTGATGAGAACGGATGAGACGCCATCGCCCGCGCGCACAGGGCGCTTGCGGTCGCTATCGGCGTCTTCGTTGTCGTCGCTCTGCAACGCCTCGACCCAGAGCTGGCCGCCATTGAAGCGTCCCGGAAAATCTTTCAGCAGGAAGAATGTCTTGGTGAGCACATGATCGCGCTGCACGGGTTCAAGTTCGGGAATGTCGAGCGATGACAGGATTTGCCGCAACGCTGCCATGCCGGGGCTTTTGGTTTGGCCGCCGGGACCGGGCGGCGCCATGATCGCATCGCGCGTGTCGAACAGGACCGTACCACCCTGTTTCATGTAGCTGTCGATGCGCGAGAGCGCCTGCGGCGATGGCTGCGGCGCGCCGGGTACGATCGGCCAATAGATCAGCGGAAAGAAATTCAATTCGTCGCGCGCGATGTCGAGACCGACCGGCTCGCCAGCCTCCAGCGCCGTGCGCTGCGCGAGAAACAAGGTCAGGCCGGACAGCCCCGCCTTACTGACACCGTCCGTTTCAGCGTCGCCGGTTACGACATAGGCAAGCCGTGTTTCGATTGTCGCCTTCATCGCAAAGTCATTGGCTGACGATGAGGGGGCGGGCGAGGCGGCAGGGCGCGGGGCTTGCGGCGTCAGGCGTGTCTGCGCGTGTGTGTCGGATGCTGCGAGCAACGCACCGATTGCAACGGCAAGCGCGATCGCGGCGGTCGCTGTGCGGCGAGGTCCCATCAGGCGGGCAATTCCACCGGAGAGCCAGAATACGATCAGCGCGTCGAGCAGCAGCATGGCGAGGGACGTGAGCATGATCGGTCCACGCAGGTCGAGCGGTTCACTCAGGCGATAGACATCGCGTGTCGCATTCAGCGCGGACACATCAAGCGAGTTTAGCCGGTCGGCTGCGGCGAGGGTATTCACCGCGAGCAAACCTTCCGGCGGGCCATAAAATCCCGGCGGATGATCGGCTGTCGCCCGCGCTGCGAAATTCGCCGGGACCGGACGTACGGTCGCGGATGGCGCGGTGAAAGCGCCGAAGCCGTCGAGCACGCGCGCCGCCGCGAGTGTCTCGCGCACGCTTTCCACGTTTGTTTCAGTCGCGTTCGACGTTCCCGCAAGCGCGACCAGCCGTTTCAGCATGTCGACGAACGAACCGGAAAGCGGCAGGTCCGACCAACGCGTATCCGCCGTAACATGAAAGAGAACGATCATGCCCTTGCCGCGCCGCGCGCCGGTGACAAGGGGCGTGCCGTCGGCGAGTGTTGCCCAGCTTCGCTCCGAGATACCGGCTTCCGGCTCGGCCAGAACCTGACGGTTCACCGTGACATCGCCCGGCACAGGCATTCCGTTGAACGGGCCTTCTTTTGAAAATGCGGTGAGTGCCTGCGGCTTTTCCCATGTCAGGCTGCCGCCAAGGATGCGGCCACCGCGGCGCAATTTCACGGGAACGAGATCGTCGTCGGCCGCGGCGAGGCGGGGGCCTGCAAAGCGCACGAGCACGCCACCATCCTCGATCCACTTCACCAGCTTTTCGCGCGCATCGCCTGCGACTGTGCCGACATCGGCGAGCATGATCATCGGCAGGCTCTGGTCGATGAAACGCGTCACCGCGTCGGATGGCGACACGCGTTCGGAGAGCCGTACGTCGGCGAATGGGCCAAGCGCGCGCGACAGATAGAAGGTCGAGGCGAGCAGCGGCTGCGCGGTATCGACGGTCGAGCCTGTGATGACGCCAATCGCGCGGCGGCGCCAGCGCTTGTCGAGCAGTTGCACGGCACCTGCGGAACGCTCGGACACGATCTCGAGGCGCGCGATGTCGTTTCGGATTTCGACCGGCAATGTGATCTCGGCTGTCGTTTCGCGTTCGCCGGATCTGAACGCGAACGGTGTCTCTCCGAGCGGAAGCCCTTTCAGATCGAGCGCGCGCACAAGACCGTTGCCGGTTCCGCCGTCGCTCGCGCGCAAAACCTTCACCGTCAATGCGCCTGCGGCGTTGTCGGTCGCAGCCAGCGCCAAAGCGGGCGCCACGCCGCCCTGAATTACCGTGATCGGGCGCTTGTCGATGACCTTTGCAAGACCGGTGACGAAATCCTGCGCGTTGCCCATGTCTACGTCATCTGTCAGCCAGACGAATTCGACTTCGGGTGTCGTCTGCAGGAAACGCGCAAGCGGAGCGAGTGCGTCAGTGCGCTCAAGCGCGTGTGGCTTCGGTTTGATTTGGTGCAGGCGCACGCGCGCTGCGGCGGGCGACTGCAAATTGATGCCGCGCGCGGCGTCGGATAGCGAAATGACCGCGACGCTGCGCCGGTCGGTTTCCGCGCGAGCGATCAGGTCGTCCCCGGTACGCAGGCGCGCGTCCCATTGCGCGGCCGCAGCAAAGCCGTCGTCGATCAGGATTGCGAGCGGCACCGTGCCGCCAGTTGTCGCAACCGACGGGTTCCACATCGGCCCCGCGGCGGCGATAATGACAAGCGCGGTCAGTGCGAGGCGAAGGAACGTCAGCCACCACGGCGTGCGCGATGGCGTTTCTTCCTTCGGCGTGATGTCGAACAGAAGGCGCGTCGGCGGAAAATCGATGCGCTTGGGACGCGGTGGGATAAGGCGCAGAAGCCACCACAGGACCGGCAGGCTCAACAATCCAAACAGTACAAGCGGAGATGCAAAGCCGAGCGGGAGTCCTGCGATCATGCGCGCACGTCCGATCCGGTGCGATCCGGCTGGCGGCGCTGCACGACGGCATGCGCGCCGGCTTCCATGCGCGCGTGGATGGCAAACAGCAATTCGGTCGGACCGCGATCGGTGCGATGGACGGTAAAGCTCCAGCCGACCTGCTCGCATTCGGCGCGCAACGCTGCGCGATGGCTGGCGATCAGATTCTGATAATCGGCGCGCCACGTCTCGGCGCGGCCCGCGGTAATGCTGCCCAAACCTTCGGGTTCGACAAATTCGACGCGGCCCGAATACGGAAAGCTCTCTTCCGCCGGGTCGACCACCTGCACCACATGGCCGCGCGCGCCATTCGCGGCCAACTGACCGACGATGCGGCGGAAGTCTGCAACCGGCGACCAGAAGTCGGACAAGAGCAACACATCGGAGAAGGGTGCCGGCGCGAAATTCGGAGGCAGGCTCGGCCGTCCGTTTGCGTCATGCAGGATGTTCTGCGCCATTTTCTCGATGATGTTGCGGCTTGCCGTCGGCCGCATCATTTCAGGAATGCCGACGCGCTCGCCGCCCTGCACCAGCACCTCGGCCAGCGCAAAGGACACAACCAGCGCGCGGTCGAGTTTGCTCCATTCGGTCAGGCTCGATGAGAATTCCATCGATGGCGAGCGATCGGCCCAAAGCCAGATCGTGTGCGATGCTTCCCACTCGCGCTCGCGCACATAAAGATGGTCGTCACGCGCGGATCGCCGCCAATCGACGTTTTGCGAAGGCTCACCATTGGTGAAATGACGGTATTGCCAGAAATTTTCCCCGGAGCCGGAGCGCCGCCGCCCGTGCAGGCCGTGGATGATGGTCGACGCGACGCGGCGCGCTTCGAGGATCAGGCGCGGCACGCGCGACGCAAGCTTACGGCTCTTGCCGACTGCCGCGCGCAGCGCTTCAGGTTCGGTATTGCGCGGCGTTGTCGCCATTCCAATTATCCGATGCGTGCCTTGAGACGCGCAATAACATTGCCGATCGTTTCGCCTTCCGCGCGCGCGGCAAAGGTCAGCGCCATGCGGTGCTTGAGCACGGGTTCGGCAAGTTCGAGCACGTCGTCGATCGACGGCGCAAAACGTCCGTTGAGCAACGCGCGGGCGCGCACCACGAGTATCAGTGCCTGGCTTGCGCGCGGGCCCGGACCCCACGAAATGAGTTTGCCGAGTTCGCCGGCTTCCGGTCCCGGACGCGCCGAGCGAACGAGTTGCAGGATCGCGTTGACGACGCTTTCGCCCACGGGCAAGCGGCGCACCAGACGTTGTGCCGCCATCAGATCCTCGGCGGTCATCGCGGCTTTCGCGCGCGCTTCATCGGCGCCAGTTGTGTCGAACAGGATCTTTCGTTCGGCTTCGAGATCGGGATAATCGACGTCGATTTCCATCAGGAAGCGATCGAGCTGCGCTTCGGGCAGCGGATAAGTGCCTTCCTGTTCGAGCGGATTTTGCGTCGCGAGCACATGGAAAGGTTTGGGCAAGTCGTGCCGCGCCCCAGCGACGGTAACGTGCTGCTCCTGCATCGCCTGCAGCAGCGCGGATTGTGTGCGCGGCGACGCGCGGTTGATTTCGTCCGCCATCAGAAGCTGCGCGAAAACTGGTCCTGAAATGAAACGGAAACTGCGCTTGCCGCCCGCGCCTTCTTCTAGAACTTCCGAACCGAGAATGTCCGACGGCATCAGGTCTGGCGTGAATTGCACGCGCCGCGCGTCGAGGCCGAGTGCAATGCCCATCGTCTCGACCAGTTTGGTTTTGGCGAGGCCGGGGACGCCGACAAGGAGGCCGTGTCCGCCGGACAGAATGGTGATGAGTGCGCGTTCAACGACCTCTTCTTGGCCGAAGATGACTGCGCCGATGCCTGCTTTCGCCGCGCGCACATGAACCGTGGTCGCTTCCGCGGAGCGCACGATTGCGTCTTCGAGTTTTTCCGGGCTTTCGCTGGCGACGTGGGCCATTCAAGACTCCTGTTGGCGGGCGGTTATCAGGCCGCCTCAGGCGGGTTACGGTGCAACTTCCGCGCCACGCCTCCGGCGCGAATCTGTGGCTGGGTTCGCCAGCCGCCTGAGCTTACCTGTATTTACTGGCGGGCGATGGCCATTGTTGTTGAGTTCACGACATTGCGCGCTTGCGTTCAGGGCATGGAATAAATCAAGGAAAACAATGGCGAACCAAGGGCAGCCGCAGGCGGGGATTGATGCCATCGCGGGTGCCGCAAAGCGCGAAGGCCGCCGTGGTCCGCCGCCGGTTCACCTCTGGAATCCGCCTTTTTGCGGTGATCTCGACATGCGGATCGCTTCGGACGGAACCTGGTTTTACCTCAAGACCCCGATCGGCCGGGCCGCGCTTGTGCGGCTGTTCGCCTCGGTGCTGAGGCGCGAAGGGGACAATTACTTCCTCGTCACGCCAGTGGAAAAGGTCGGTATCACGGTCGACGACGCGCCTTTTCTCGGTGTCGAGATGCGAGTTGCGGAAACGCCGCAGGGTCGCGCGCTCGACTTTCGCACCAATGTCGAGGACTGGGTGGAATGCGGGCCGGGTCACGCGATGCGCTTTGAGCCGGAAATCGAGACGGGGGGCCTGAAGCCTTATCTTCATGTGCGCCGCGATTTATGGGCCAAGGTGACGCGCGCGCTGTTTTACGATCTGGTCGCGCTCGGCGAGGAGCGCGATGTTGGCGGCACGCTCATGTTCGGGGTTTTCTCCAGAGGCGAATTTTATCCGATGGCGCGCGCAGACGAATTGCGGGAATTCGCGTGATGGACAACGGCACCATTGCATCCGTGGACATTGCGGCGGATTTTTTCGCGCGCGCGACGGCACGGCTGACACTCGATATTCCGCAAGGCATCTCCGATCCGAACATCATCCCAAAACGCGGCGACCACGACATCGATCCGGTGCTGAAGGCGATCGCCGATGTGCGTCCGATCAAGCCCGCAGCGGTGCTGGTGCCTATTGTCGAGCGCGGGCAGCCGATGGTGCTTTTGACGCAGCGCACAGCGCACCTGAAAGATCATGCCGGGCAGATTTCTTTTCCCGGCGGCAAGATCGATGCTGTCGACAAGACGCCACTCGATGCGGCCTTGCGCGAGGCGGACGAAGAAATTGGACTCGACAGAAAATATGTGACGCCGGTCGGCTATCTCGATCTTTACATGACGACGCGTGGCTATCGCATTGTTCCGCTGGTCGCGCGCGTACGCGGCGACTTTTCATTGACGTTGAACAAATCCGAAGTCGACGACGTATTCGAAGTGCCGCTCGTTTTCCTGATGGAAATGGCCAACCATCGCCGCCACAGCCGCGAATGGAACGGCATGCAGCGCAGCTATTTCGAGATCGTGTTCGGCGAGCGCAATATCTGGGGTGTGACCGCGGGCATTTTGCGGAACCTGCATGAGAGGGTGTACGCATGATCCGTCCGGCGCTGATCGAGATCTCGCTGTTTATCTTGCCGTTCGTCGTCTACGCGGCGTTTCTGATCGCAACGCGCGCGGGCGTTCTGCACCCGGAATCCTGGCCGCTGCGAACGCTGATCCGGCTGATCGGGATTGGCCTCGTGCTGATGATCGTGAGTTTCTTCTTTATCGCGGAATTCTCCGGTTTCCCGGTTGGCTCGACCTATGTGCCGGCGCATGTCGAGGATGGAAAATTCGTTCCGGGGCAATGGAAATGAGCACGCGGCTCGATGCGCCGTGGCTGAATTCGGGCGCGCTGCCACGGCTGTTGGCGGTGCTTGACAGTGACGGCGAGGAAGCCGCTGTCATCGGTGGCGCGGTTCGCAATGCGCTGCTCGGCGAGCCGGTGCACGAATTCGACATCGCAACCACGGCCGTACCGGGCGAGGTCGTGCGGCGCGTGACGGCCGCAGGCTTCAAGGCGGTCCCGACCGGCATCGAACACGGCACGATTACGGTCGTGATCGACGGGCAGCCATTTGAAGTGACGACGTTGCGCGAAGATGTCGAAACATATGGCCGCAAGGCCAAGGTCGCATTCGGTCGCGACTGGAAAAAAGACGCCGAGCGGCGCGACTTTACGTTTAACGCCCTGTCGGCGACGCGCGATGGCGTAGTGCGCGATTTCACTGGCGGCATTGCCGATCTGAAAGCGCGCCGCGTGCGCTTCATCGGCGACGCGGCGCGGCGGATCGAGGAAGATTATCTTCGCATCCTGCGTTTCTTTCGTTTTTACGCAGCGTATGGCGAGGGCCAGCCGGACCCTGACGGTTTGCGCGCCTGTATCGCCGCGCGCGCTGGCCTCGCGACGCTGTCGCGCGAGCGTGTGCGGATGGAAATGTTAAAGCTTCTCGCCGCGCGCCACGCGGTGTCTGCACTCGCTGCGATGGCCGAAGGCGGACTTTTGCTGCCGGTGCTTGGCGGCGTTCCTTATCTTGCGGCGTTCGCCAACATAAAGAAGGCGGAAGACGCTGCTGGCATTCCGGCGGACTCGGTGCGACGGCTCGGCGCGCTCGGGGTATCCGTTGTCGAGGATGCCGAACGGCTCGGCGCTAGGTTGCGGCTGTCCAATGAGGAACAAGCGCAGCTTGCCGCAATGGGCGATGGCTGGTGGCGGATCGATCCGTCACGTCCGGCAAACGAATTGCGTGCGCTGCTCTATAGGCTTGGGCCGCAGCGTTACACGGATCGCGCGCTGCTGGCCTTCGCGCGCTCGCAATCTCCTGCGGCGGATAAAAGCTGGCGCGAGCTGGTCGCACTGCCGCAGCGTTGGACCGCGCCGAAATTTCCGCTCGCCTCGGGCGATTTTATTGCGCGCGGCGTGGAGAAAGGCCCAAAGCTGGGCGAAGCCATGCGCAAGGCCGAGCAGGACTGGATTGCGGCCGATTTCCCGCTCGATTCTCACGCCTTGCAGGCGATCCTGAGCAAATCGGCCTGACTCTGAGGGGACTCGCCCAGACCGCGCGCGCGTCCTACATTGCCTGCATGACGAGTAGCGTGAGAACGCCTGCCGACATCGCGCGCCGCATGGCGTCGTCGCGGCCCATGCGAAAGGCCGACGCATTCCGTCGCGAGACATTTGCGCTGCCGCGTGAAGCCGCGCGGGAAAAAGCGCGCGAGTGGTTCGAGCGCTTTCCGAAGGCCGCCTACATGACCGAGATCGAGAATTGGCGCGTGCTCGACGACGATACAATCGAGTTCACGATGCGGCGTTTGCCGACGGCGGATTGAGTTTTTTCCGCACGCAAAGAAAAAAGCCCCGGACGATGTCCGGGGCTTTTCAGTTTTTTAGAATGTTGTCGGCTTAGCGCCAGCCTGCGCCCGCGCCGCCGAACTGATAGTTCAGACCAGCGCGCACAACATGCGTACGCAGGTAATCGTTCACGACCGGGCCAGTGGCAGTGGTGTAAGCGTCGGTCTGGCCGAGATCGGTGTAGAGATATTCAAGCTTCGCCGACCACGGGCCAGCGAACTTCTGCTCGATGCCAGCGCCGACCGTCCAGCCGATCTTGGTGTCGTCGCCCGACGCGCCGAGCGTCGACGACGAGATGCCGCCGAATGCAGCGCCGCCGGTGACGTAAGCAAGCGTCGACGGGTAAGCGAGAAGGCCAGCGCGTGCGCGCGCGGTTCCCAGCCAGTCGAGACGGTTGTTACATCCCGCGACGCAGTTCGTGGTGGTGCTCGCTTCGATGCGCGCCCAGGACATGTCGCCTTCGAGGCCGAACACGACGTTGTTGGCCTGCCAGTTGTAGCCGGCGGTGCCGCCGATCAGGCCGCCGTCGCCGTTGAAG